>CAVESC010000047.1:0-20717 GCA_963618275.1 Bacteroidaceae bacterium | reverse complement strand
TTTCTCTATTATATTTAATATGAATATTTTTGATTTCTAACATATCCTTCACCTTTTTCAATTTCATCGTATCATGGTCGTGTGTAAACGTTGTGAAAACACTTTATTTTGACACTTTTTCATGAGATGATTTAGTATTTTTCCTTCCTCGTCTTTACTTTATCTCATCTCTAAATGAATAGATATAGATGTTGAACAAGATGCAAGTATTATGTATAAGATGCAAAAAAGAACCATCTTTTGATAGTTCTTCAAAATATATATTCAATTCTTTTTAACAATCCAATCACTTTTTATATTTTTTCTTATTGCATAATAACCTTGTGGCATATCTTTTAATAAGCCAATAGAGTTATCAATGTTATAAACTTCAAATAAAGAAACAATTCGTGCATCTTTCATATCATGATTGTTTCCACAGAGAAATTGCCACATACCATCGTCTTCATCATGACTTACATATAAAATAGGTTGTCCTTCTAAAATATGACAACATACAATACATGCGGTATTTTGTTGATCATCAAAAGGAAAATCATTTATTATTTTATTCATTTACCTTACTCCATCTCTTTTTGAAAATCTAAAAATTCTTGTGCATCATCTTTTATTTCTTGTTCAACATCATTTCTATGTATGATAGCATTCATTAATAATAGATATTCTTCTTTATGAGTAGTTCCATTAATCAATCTATTAAGCATAAAAACAGTATGACGTGTTGGTCTTCTATTTAATGAGTCAATTAATTTTTCTTCATATCCTTGTTTATAAAATCTTTCTAAATAATGGACTATTGTTCCAGGAAAACCAAAATCGACTAAAGGATGTTCCTCTATAAAATACAATAATGGTTCTATAGAAGCTAACCCTAAATTTAAATCACTTATTTTTTCTATTAAATCATCAAATTCATAAGTAATTTCATCATCTTCTATACATAATTCCATTTGATTAAGAATAGTTTTTAATTCATTGTTCATTTTTTCACCCTCTGTATTTTATTCTATTGTACCATATTTTCCACTTGCCTATTTATAGAAAAAGGATTTATAATAGAACTTACCCATAAGGAGGACAATCACATGAAAGAATTTCGAAACAAACTCATTGTACATGGTTTAATGAAAATCAATGACAAGTATCTTGTCATTAAAAGAAGTATTATCAAAAGAGGAAAACCAAATGTATATCCTGAATATTGGGATATCCCTGGAGGTTCTGTAGAAGACTTTGAAACACCTGTCGAAGCTTTAATCAGAGAAGCCAAAGAAGAGGTTAATTTAGATGTTGAAGTCAAACAAATTATTCATGAAGATAGTAATTTTGACAAAGGTAAAAATACGATGTTTACTCGTCTTGTTTATATTTGTACTTTAAAAAATACTACTGATTATGCAATTCAATTAGATTCTGAAGAACATAGTGAATATCGTCTTATTTCTTCTCTAGATGAAATGTCTAATGAAAAAGTTGTTCCATTTTTAATTGATATCCTATCAAATAAAAATCTCTAATAGAAAGTAACTCTATTAGAGATTTTTTTTATCCTTTTTTAATTGGAATCCATATTTCACAATAATAATTATCATCCAATGTACCTTTAAGATATTTTGTTGGATCATCATAATATTCTACACAATATCCAGCAGCAAATTCATAATCTTTTAACGCCGGTAACCATTCCGTAAATATTTTAACATTTGCATCTTGCAAGGCTCTAGGCATTGCTCCAACACATGGAAAAATTGCCCATTCAAATTCAGGAATAGTTTCTAAAGCGAAACCTTCTGGAATAACTTGTCCTTGATAAGGATCAGCAATTAAATAATCAAAACTTTCTTGTCCCATTTGTTTATCAATATTAATTCCATAAATCCCTCTAATAACTTTTCCTTTACCTGTTTGATAGTGTTCTTTCCAAAAATCAGGAACAACTTTTTTAGCATTTTCATAAGCAAACGTTTTTTCATTTGCGATAACTTTAAACGCTTTTTTTCTTTCAATCTTGTAATCCATAAGATATCCTCCTTCTAAAGCTATTGTTAGTTTCAGTGGAGCAAAGGATTTCAAAGTTGTATGCTTCTTACGAGCTACTGTTGGTGTTACACCATGAAAACGTGTAAAGGCTTTGGTAAAACTATCTGGTGAATCATATCCATACTTTAAAGCAATATCAATAATTTTTATATTACTTCCTGCAATTTCATTACCTGCAAGCGATAGTCTTCTTTTACGAATATATTCGCTAATAGTGAATCCACATAACATGGCAAATCCTTTTTGAAAATAAAACTCAGAAATATGAACATGTCTTGCAACATCCTTTACTGTTATATTTTCTGTTAAGTGACTTTCAATATATTGAATGGTCTCCTCAATTGCATTTACCCAATCCATACCTTTTCTCCTTTTCTCTACTGTACTTGTATTATAGTTAAGAAAAAAGATTTCTTCCCGACACTATTTGCTTTCATTTGTCTGTTTTAATTTTTCATAAGCTTCTAATAACCAAGTATGAGGCATAAGAAGTTGATGTGTTTCAAACTGATTATTGATAAACCAATAACACCCTTTATCTAAAGAAACATTAATTGCCTCTTTTAATGGCTGATAATAAGGAGGTATCCCACCTTGATCCCAAGCGAGTTTATCAGCTAAGAAAATAATTTTATCATAATCATTCATTTCTTTTTTCAAAGTTGTATGACATTCAATGGCAGATAAAATATCTTCATCTTCAATATGAAAATAGATACGTGCTATTTCTTTAGAAATTCTTTGATGCAATAAGAAATGATATTTTTCTTCACTTGGATCTATTTGATATCCTAATCCTTTAGCGTATTTATACATATCATCCGGTGAAATGATTGCACTGATATCATGCAACAAAGCTGCTATCTTACATTTTTCAAGATCTAGATGATATTGGATTGCAAGTTTTTTAGCTTCTTTGGCTACATCATTTACATGATTCCATGTTTTTTCTTTATGATATTTTAAATAAATATTTTTGATTTTATCGTATAATTCAGTTTCCATATCCATTTACCCTATTTTCTTTACCACTAATTTATTCATAGCATGAAGATGCTTAATACCATTTTCATGTTCATCATGAAATTTTTTATTTTCAAACATTAGGGTTTTCCAGTTGGTATAATAATCTTTAATTTCTTCGTTTTTAAAGACACCTACCATAACATCTTTTAAATCATCTGGAATAGGTTCTTCATCTGTAAATAAAGCAATAACATGATATCCATTTACATTTGTCCATTTCTTTAGTAACTCTATTACTTGTGGTTGTTTTATTTTATCAATAAATTGTAAAACACCATGAACAATGATTAAATCATAGAAATATTTAAAAGGATAATCTAGTATGTCACATACCCATGTATGAATATTTAAATTATTCTTTTGTTTTAAATAATCTATTTTTTCAATCGCATTTTTTGATAAATCAAATGCATCTACTTGAAAACCTAAGCTTGCAAGATATAAAGCGTGTCTTCCATCTCCACAACCCACATCAAGTATCTTTGCATCTTTCTTTAAATACGGAACAAGTTCTTTAACCTCTTTACTTGGATTTCCAAATGTTGATTTTTCTTTATTTAAATATTCATCTTCCCAAAATGGTTTCATTTTTTATCTCCTTATTTCCACATTACATTCATATACAACTCATTTTGTTTTTCCCATTCAGCTTCATTATGATGGCCTCCAGGAATAATATTGATATAACTTGTTGCACCTTGAGAAACAATATAATCATTAAACTCTTGAATATTTTTAATAGAGCGTTGTGGTCTTTTAAATTCTTCCGTTCCTAAAGACATATAAATACGTGTATCAGGATTCAAATTTTGAGGAAGATCTCTTTCTAAGCGTTTTTTACATAAGCCAAAAGCTGGTGACAAACAAGCAGCTTTAGAAATATATTGGTTGTATTTGATGACTCCATAAAAAGCCATCAAGCCACCCATAGAACTTCCTGCAATGGCTGTACATTCTCTAAAAGGATATGTTCTATATTTTTGATCAATCATCGGTTTCAATTCGTAAACAAGCCAATCTAATGTTTGAATACCTTTTCCTTGAACACGTCCAAAATAACGACTATTTAAGTTATAAGGGCAATACTCGCTTAATCTTTCATTTCCTTCATGATTACATTCAATCCCTACAATAATCAATTTCTTATCATAATGATCTAAAAAATCAGCTAAGCCCCATGACTTACCATAAGTCGCATCACTATCTAAAAACAAATTATGTCCATCAAACATATAAACAACTGGATATCTTTCATCACTTTGATAATAATCATTGGGTAAATAAATATGCAATGTTCTTTGACAGTTAAATGGTCTTAAATAAACATCATATTTCTCTAACATTGAAAACACCTCTTTTATAATGAAATAACTTCATCAAGATCACATTGATCTATTTGGTTTTTACCACCAATAATACATATTCCACCTTTTTCTAAAGTTTCATCGATTCCCTTCGCAATTTCTAATAATTCATCCTTATCTACATTTAAAATAGCTTCTAATTGTTCTTGTCTTGCTTTTTCATCTTTTTGATTAAAATAATACAAATCACCATATTTACCAATATTATAAGGCATCATAAGTGGCATCAATCCTGAAAGTGTACCAATAATGAACCCTGTTAAATCATGATTTTCCTTTAAATAATCTTTTAAGAATGTTCCACATTTTTCATATTTCTTTAAAGATTCTTTTCCATTTGGATCACGATAAGAATAACAACATGTAAATCCTGAAGCACGTGATACTAAACCTGTACCATAAGCCCCACCTTGTACTCTTACTACATTCCATAAATACGCTAAAGAAATGATATTTGAAGCAAGTGGTGTTACTTTAGAAGTATTTAATAGATAACCTCCTTTAGAAGCATAAGCAATATCTGAAGGAATAATAATTCCTTCTTTTTTTATAGAAAATGGTTTGATCGTTGCTTTTTCTAAAGTATCAGAGACTTTTAATGCTTCTTTTAAATAACGAACTTGTTTTTGTAAGTTTGTATCATCATTTCCAGTAAAAGATAAAGTTAAACGATTATAGAAACAAACATTTTGATAAACATTTTCTAATTTTTGTTTTAAAGCAACAAAATCAAAATGATCATCTAATTCTTTTAACCATTTATAATAAGCAATTCCACTACTATATTCATCAATAACACCTGAAGGACTTACCATCGCTAAAACTCTTTTCATTGATAAACTATGCCCTGACATAGTAATCGCTTGTTTTAATGAAATAATACGTTGTTTTAAGATATCATGAATCATTTTTTCTTGATCAAAAACAGATTCTTGTAAGATTTCTACAAGAAGTTTTAAAGCTTCTTTTTCATTTTCTTCTAAAGCAGAAAATGAAGCTTTTAAGTAAACTTGATTTTCTTTATTAGTTGTTTCATATGTATTAATAGAACAATTCATTGTTCCACAAAGAAGACGAATCTTTGTAGAAAGATCTTTAGCACTATGTTTTGTTGTAGAGACATTTCCTAATAAGGAACAAATAAAAGATAAGCTACTGATTTGATCTAAATCTAAATGATCTATATTAAAATAAAGGGCATAATAATAAATACCATTGGTTTCTGTTTGATGTTTTAAAACTTTACATCCTTCTAAATCTATCAACTTTGAAGGAATCTTTTGTACTTTTGCTTTAATATCTTCAAGATTTAATTTTGGTAAGGTATTTAAGTTTTCTAAAGTATCTGGTGATTGTTGAAAAAGATCTAATTGTTTTTGTTCAGTTTGTAATTGTTGTTTTTGAACATCTGTCATAGAATTTAAGACATCTGTTAATTTCTTTTCTTCTTTTTCACGACGAATCTTTCCTAATTCTTTTGAAGGCTTTAATACAATTTCACAAGTATGTTCATTTTCTAAAAGAACTTCTTTGATGAGATTTTCAAAATAACCTTCATTTACTTTCTTTTTCAAATCATCAAAGATCTTTCCATATTCTAAATGGGCTTCTGGTTTTCCTCCATAAAGCCAACTTTCTAATACTTGGAAACCAAAAATAATTCCTTGAGGATATCCCCCAAAATTTCTTTCTTTTAAATTTAATTCTAAATAAGCAAGTGTTGCTTCAAGTTGTTGATAATCAATACCTTCCTTAATCAATGTTTGAAGCGTATCAAAAACAATTTCTTTAACTTGATCTAAGTTATCTTCTTTTACATGATCTACTTCTAATTGACACCAATTTTGTAATTCACCATCATTAATCGCTAAATAAACATTTTCAGCAAGTCCTTTTTCTAATAGCGCTTTATTTAAAATTGCTTGGTTATCACCACATAAAACATCACTTAATACTTGCATCGCAATAACTTTTTCATAGTCTTGATAACTTCCAATCACATTTCCCCATGCCATGCGATATTTATTTTCAGCGTTTTCTTCTTCCCCTATTTCATAATCCACTACTTGTCTAGAAACTTGAACAGGTTGTTGATAAATTGGTCCTTCGATTGGTAAATTAGCTTCCATTGAAGAAAGATATTCTTGATCTAAAAGTTCTAAGACTTCATCAAGTGGTACATTTCCATCTAAAAAGACAAAGGCATTAGAAGGATGATAATATTTTTGATATGTTTGGATAAATTGTTCATAGGTTAAATCAGTAATTGCTTCAGGATCGCCCCCTGAAACATATTGATAACAGTTATCTTTAAATAAAGCACGATTTAAAGCATTCATCATAATTTCATGAGGGCTTGAAAAAGCCCCTTTCATTTCATTTAAAACAACCCCTTTATAAGTTGGGTTTTCTGTTGCTTCAATATGCCATCCTTCTTGTAAAAAGATTTCTTTTTTATTTAAAATCAAAGGATTAAAAACCGCATCTAAATAAACTTTTGTTAGATTCATAAAGTCTTGATCATTTCTAGATGAAATTGGATAAAAAGTTTTATCTTCAAAAGTCAACGCATTTAAAAAAGTGCTCATTGAACTTTTCATTAATTCTACAAAAGGTTCTTTGACAGGATATTTTTGAGATCCACATAAAACCGAATGTTCTAAAATATGAAAAACCCCACTATCATCACTTGGTAAAGTTTTAAACGCAATGCCAAATGTTTTATTTTCTTCATCACGTTTTAACCAGGCAAGTTTTAAATGGGTCTTTGTATGTTCCATTTCATACATTGTTGCATTAAGTTCATTGACTTCTGTCACTGTTTTAATGACAAAGCCATGTTTTGATTCATTTATTTTCATTGTACTACCTCATTTCTTTACTCCTTATTTTACCTTTGAATAGACGTTTTGTAAACGAAGATGATATTTTAGTAAATATTGATTTCAAATTTACTAAATGATAAAATAACTGTAGATTGGAGGTCCTTATGGCAACAATAAAAGATATTGCTGAATTAGCAAAAGTATCAAGCGCAAGTGTTTCACGTATTTTAAACAATGATCCAACCTTATCTGTTCCCAAAGAAACAAGACAACGTGTTCTTGATGCGGCTAATCAGCTTGGTTATAAAAAGAAAAATAAAAAAATCTATGATACCGTTATGACTCTTGGTATTATTCAATGGATATCTCCTATTGAAGAATCCAATGATCCTTATTATTTAAGTATTCGTCAAGGTGTTGAAGAATATTGTTTTAAAAACAAGATTGCTATTAAACGTGTTTTTAAAACTGATATCGATTATTTAAATCAATTAGAAGATATTCAAGGATTGGTTTGTATTGGTAAATATAGTCCAGAAGATATTGAAATGTACAAAAAGATTTGTTCAAATGTTATTTTTTTAGATATGAATATTGATCCTATTCATGAATGTTGTATTTTACTTGATTTTAAAAATGCAGTTAAAGATGTAGTTTCTTATTTAAGCAAAAAACATACTTCAATTGCTTATTTAGGCGGTAAAGAAATGATTCATGATAAGCTCTATCATGATCAAAGAAAAGAATACTTTGAACGCTATTGTAAAGAATATAATGTCGACTATTCAATCAGTGAAGAAGCTTTTTCAATTGAATCTGGCTTTAATATGACCTATGAACTTATAAAAAACAAAAAATTACCTTCCGCTATTTTTGCAGCAAGTGATCCTATTGCTATTGGTGCCATGCGTGCTTTAAAACAATATGATATCAAAATCCCAGAAGATGTATCGATCATTGGTTTTGATAATATTGAAACAACCAATTATACCGATCCACCTTTAACAACAGTCTTTGCGCCAACATTTGATATGGGCTTTATGGCCGCTAGACAACTTTTTGATGCTTTTAAGCATAATGAAAATATTTCACCAATTAAAATTCTCTTACCTTGTTTTTTAATTGAGCGTGATTCTTGTATTTAAAAATCTCTAGATTTTATTCTCTAGAGATTTTTTAAAACTTCAAATTTATAAGATGTCTTTTCATCATAGATGTCGCCTGTTTTTAAAATCGTACTTGGATTTTCTTCTAGATGAATGGCATCCGGCATATTTTGTGTTTCAATACAAATAGCATCACGAGCATTATAATGTTGTCCATACTTACCAAGACGTCCATCTAAATAATTGGCTGTATAGATTTGTGCTTGTGGTAATGTTGTTGAAACTGTTAATTTTCTACCTGTTTTTTCATGAACTAATTCGACTTGGTTTTCTTTCGTATTAAAGATCATTGGATGATCGAATCCTTTACCAAGTTGTAATTGTTCATCGTCATTATCTACACGATCACCAATGTAAGCAAATTCATTGAAATCAAAGGATGTTCCTTTAACATCTTTTATTTCACCTGTTGGAAGACCATCAGGGTCAATACATGCAAAACGATCTGCATGGACTTTTAATAAATGTTGATACACATTTTCTTTTTTACCAGACAAGTTAAAGTATGAATGGTTCGTAATATTAATAAGTGTATCTTTAGAAGTCGTTGCATGATAATGCATTGTAAGTGTATCTCCTTCAAGTGAATAGATTGCTTTAAAATCTAACGTACCAGGATAGCCTTCTTCTCCATCTTTAGAAACATAATGGAATTCAACACTTGTTTCATCAAGTACTTGATAATCAAATACTTGATAAGAAAAGCCTTTAATTCCTCCATGTAAAGAATTTGGACCGTTATTAATTGGTAAATGATAAGTTTGACCATTTAATTCAAAAGTTCCTTTTTTAATACGATTAGCCACTCTTCCAACAAGAGCACCAATATAAGCATCTAATGTTTGATAAGATTTAAAATCATCATATCCTAAAACCACATCATCAACATTTCCTGCTTGATCTTTCATCAACACTTTAACAAGTGTACATCCATAATTAGAAACAACAACTTCTAATTCATCATTTTTAATTGTAATTAAATCAATATCATTTTCTACTTTCTCTATTTTAATCATCTTAAAGTACCTTCATTCCACCAAATTTTCTTACTTTTAAAACATGACAAGAACCTTCACCAAAATACTTTTCAATTGCTTCTTTATAATGATCAACATAGTCATCTTCCACAAAGGCTTGGATTGTTCCCGCAAATCCTCCCCCATGAACGCGGCATACACCATGATTTTCTAAAATACCTTCTGATAAAGCAAGAGCTAAAGAAACAGCTTGATTATCTGGATATTTATTTGAATAAACATTTTGTAAATATTTATAAGAAGAATCCCCAGAAGCTTTAATAACTTGTTTAAAAGTTTCAAAATCATTATTTTTTAAAGAAGAGACTGCTTTTTCCACACGTTTATTTTCATTAAATAAATGAATTGCTCTTAAAATAGCACGATCTCCTACTTCTTTTCTTGCTTCTACTAATTGATCATAAAAATCTTTTTCATCAACTTCTCTTAAAACTTCTTTACCAAAGAATTGAGCTACTTTTTTCATTTCATAAGGAATATCCGCATAATCATCTGTTAAATCCGCATGAGAAGCATGGACATCAACGATACATAAACTATGTTTAAATGAAGAAAATTCAACATCCACTTTTTCAACAACAGGTTTACTATTATCTTTAAAATCAATATGAATTAAACTTCCTACCGAACAAGCACTTTGATCCATTAAACCACATGGTTTTCCAAAATAGACATTTTCACTATATTGTCCCACTTGTCCAATCACGACAGGATCCACTTTCATATCATTATAAAGTCCTGAAAGAATTGTTCCAATCATGACTTCAAAAGCTGCAGATGAAGATAAACCTGAACCTTGTAAAACATCACTTGTCATATAGCCGTTAAATCCACCAATGGCATAACCTAATTCTTTAAAACGAGCTAGAACCCCTCTCATTAAAGCTTCAGATGTTCCTACTTCGTCTTCTTTTTTCGATAAATCATCTAAAGAAATAGCTTTTAAGTCATAATCATCTGATAATACTTTAACAACATCATTTTTAGAAACAACCGCAATAATATCTAAATTGATAGCAGCTGCTAAAACTTCACCATTTTGATGATCTGTATGATTTCCACTCACTTCACTTCTTCCTGGTGTACTATAGATTTCAATTTCTTGATCACCATAAAGCGAGATAAACTTTTCAATCGCTGCTACATATCTTTGAGGTTGTTTTTCTATACGACTTTCATCAATATAAATTACTTTTAAAACATCATTATAACTTCCTTCTTGAATCTCTTTAATCACTAAACTTGCTTTTTTCATTATTTTTCTCCTACCATTTCTACAAATTTAATAAAAGCTTCTTTTCCTTCTTCATTCATTTTAAAGACACCTGCATCTTCTAATACATTAACGAATTTATGTGTTAATTCTTCTTTAAGTAATTGATTCACTGTATCTTCATTAAAATCATTACTCTTTAATTCATTATACCACGCTACATGTTTTTGCATATTTGGAATTTCTAAAATATTCTTTTTTCCTAATAAACATTCTTTTAAAACTTCTAATTCATCTTTTAATCTTGCTGGTAAAACCGCAAGTCCCATGACTTCAATCAAACCAATATTTTCTTTTTTTATATGATGTAAATTTTGATGAGGATGGAAAATACCATCAGGATACTTTTCACTTGTACGATTATTTCTTAAAACAAGGTCCATTTCATACAATCCATTTTTCTTTCTTACAATTGGTGTAATCGTGTTATGTCTTGTTTTTTCGCTATAAGCGATAATATCCAATTTTTCATTTGAATAATCAATCCATTTATTTAAAGTATTTAAGGCAAACTGAATCATTTGTTCATCATTTGTTGAACGTACACGAATGGTTGATAAAGGCCAATTTAAAACATTGATTTGTAAATCAGGATATTTATCTAAATGAATTTCTTTAACAACTGTTGCCCCTTCTATTGGGAAAGTATAATGCCCTCCTTGGAAATGATCATGCGTTAAAATAGAACCTCCAACAATTGGTAAATCTGCATTCGACCCTAACATATAATGTGGAAATTGTTTAACAAATGAAAATAACGATCTAAAAGTATTTTCATTAATAACCATCGGTTGATGATTTTCATTGAAAACAATGCAATGTTCATTGTAATAAACATAAGGTGAATATTGCATGTAGTAACGATGTCCATTTAAATTCAAAGGAATAATACGATGACTTTGTCTTGCAGGATGATTAAAGTTTCCCGCAAAACCTACATTTTCTTTACATAAAAGACATTTTGGATAACCACTCGCTTTGATTGTCTTTGCCTTCATGATTTCCTTTGGATCTTTTTCTGGTTTTGATAAATTAATGGTAATTTCAATATCTCCATATTTATAAAATTGTTTAAAACGAATATTTTTATCTGTTCTTGTTTTACGAATATAATTCGAAGCAATAGATAAATCATAAAAATAGTTTGTTGCTTTTTTAGAATCTTCTTTATAATACTCTTTAAATGTTTGAATCACTTCTCGAGGACGAGGCATTAAACAATTCATAATACGCGTATCAAAAAGATCTCGTTCTGTAATATTATTTTCAATGAAGCCTTCTTGACAAGCATAATCTAACATTTCTTCTAAAATATCTGTCGCCACTTCTAATTCTTCATTAATTTCTTCTTTAGTAAAATTATCTAAATGAAATAAATCTAATAATAAGTTTACTGCATAAATTTCATCATCTGCACTCATTAAATGATGTTGTAAACCAAAATGAATAAGTCGATTAATTTGATGATTCATTTTCTATCCCCCATTCTTTCTCAATTTCATTTTATCACTTTAGTAAACTTTATCAATATATTTTACTAAATATTAGTTAATAAAATGTATTTTTAGTAAAAAAGATAATACTTCCGTATTACCTTTCAATCATTTCTTTATCATTTTAATCAATTCTCTTTAATTTTTATAAGAAGGAAGCTACCTAAACACAATAAATTCTACAATTTCATCCGTTTGATTTTCAAAAGTAAGTATATCTTTTCAACCAAAAACAGCTCTCCCTGTTTTAATTTTAAAGATTGTTCCTTATTTATTTCATAGAGTTATCTCCATTTAGTGACAACTTCTTTAATATCATTTTGAAATTCTTCACTAAAATCATTTAAATCATCAAGTTGAATAATTTCTTCATCTAATAAAGAAATAATATTATTAAACATCATTGATCTTCTCATATCAATAACAACACCAATACTTTTTTTATCATGAAAAATTCTATTTTCTAAATCCCAAAAATTTTTTGCTGGATTTTCATCTCTTTGTAAGATTTCTATATATTCCTGATTGAGTTTTTGCATATGATTTTCTTGCCAACCAATAATTTTCTTTCTAAATTTTTTCCAATCACTTTCTTTAATTTCGTACATATCTTTCTATTCCTTTGCAAATGAATTTACATATAACGCTTTTAATTCTTCATCGTCCATTTCATCAACTTCTAGATAAAAGTGTTTGATTCCTGCAGCATCATAATAACCAATCACACGATCTTTCATTTCTTCTTCACTGACTTCTTTTTCTACACCATTAATTGTTACTATCATAATTATTATCTCCTTTACTCTATTTTACAAAAAAATGGACAAATCGTCCATTTTATTTTGTATCATGAATAATTTTTCCATCTTCAATCGTAATAACACGATCAGCTATAGCTGCTATTTCTTGATCATGCGTCACTAAAACAACTGTTTCATGATATTTTCTTTGTG
The DNA here is from genome assembly GCA_963618275.1 of Bacteroidaceae bacterium. GTDB lineage: Bacteria > Bacillota_I > Bacilli_A > Erysipelotrichales > Coprobacillaceae > Faecalibacillus. Next base: position 7,540 of record CAVESC010000047.1, on the reverse strand, counting down.
CAATTTTTAATAAATTAACAACTTCTTTAGAACTTTTAGCATCTAAATTTCCTGTAGGTTCATCTGCAAAAATAATCGCTAGTTTACTAGCTAACGCTCTTGCAAGAGCAACTCTTTGTTGTTGTCCTCCTGATAGTTCATAAATAAAAGATGTTTTCTTTTCTTCTAAACCTAATAAACTAATAATTTCATTTAAATAATCTTCATCTACTTTACCATCATCTAAATGAATAGGTAAGACAATATTTTCTAAAACATTTTGTGTAGAAATAAGATTAAAGAATTGAAATACAAAACCCATTCTTCTTCGTCTAAAACGTGTTAATGTATGATCATTCATTTCATAAAGAGATTTTCCTTCTAAATAAACTTCTCCTTTTGTTGGTTTTACCAAACCTGCCAAGATATGAAGTAGCGTACTCTTACCACTTCCACTTCTTCCAATAATGGCTACAAAAGAGCCTTCTTCTATTTGTAAATCAATATGATTGGTTGCATAAATTTTATTATCTTCATAGCCATATGTTTTAACAATATCTTTTGCTTCTAAAATAACATTCATATTAGTCATCTTCCTTTCTTATTTCTTCATTTTGATGTGATTTTAAAACAATTAATAAAGGAATATTATAAATACATAAATAAAATATACATATAATAAATACTAAGAAAATTAATTGAATTATTGGAAAATAATGATCAATACTTCCTCTTAACAAGATCAACTCATAAAAAGCACAAGGAATAAGTGTATATAAAAACATCTTTATTGATTTCCATAATTGTTTAACTTTAATTTCTCGATAACTTAAACCAATAATATGATACATAAGATAATCTTGATAATTATTTTCAATATGATTGTAATTTAAAAACATCATTAAAATAAAACCTATAGCTGCAGCAAGTATTAATAAATGTGTCGGAATATTTAATGTTGAAAATAAACCAGCTGAGAAATCTTCACTTGACACCATTTCATAAACTCTTGCTTTGTAATGTTTTTTCATGAACTTTTCCACTTTTAAAACGTCTTTTATTGGATACCAATGATATCCCGCATAATATTCATCACTTGCATTAAAACGTTTTAAATCATCTTCAGACATATAAATCTTTGAATCATTATAATATTCATTTTCATTGATTCCAACAATGGTATATTCTTCACCTGCAATCATTACTTTTTCATTGAGTTTTACTTCATCAAGAGCAATTTCATAATTATCATCTCCTAAATAATTTCCTTGATCATCCTGCGAAGATGTGGAACTTTCTACCTGATATTTCTTGCCTTTAAAAGTTACCTGATTCGCTTCAACTTTTAAATTTGGATAACATTCTTTTGAAAGAATAACATGATTAAAATGATTACCAACGACAATTTCATGACTTTTTTGGGGAAGCCTTCCTTTTAAATCCCCCTTATTACCTTGATAATAATAAATTTGACAAAGTTCATAAATAGATTGGTGAATACCTCGATAAGTCATATTAACACCTTCATCAATAGAACGATAATTTATAATAATATCTTTTTGAGGAAATTCTTTTAAAAATAAATTTGCTTCTTCTTGAGTAGCCAAAAGAAGTTCTACTTGGCTTTGTTCGTCTTGATCTTTTGTTTGAATTGGATGTCCTTGATAAAAATAAACAAGCCCATATAAAGAAAGTACTAAAACAAATACATAAAAACAAATATTCATTCTTTTATTTGTCCATAATTCTCTAGTAGCTAAAGAAGCAAGGGTTTGTTTCTTTAATTTTTTATATCTTACTTGAATATAATTGAACTTTTTACTGTCAAAAGTACCAGATAAAGCATTTTTTGAACTTGAATAAATAGGAATAATAATCGTCATAAAAATACAACTTATAAGCATCAATATTAAAAGTAATGTATTTTTTAACGAAATAGTATAAATAAATGTATGATAGATTTTACTTTGAAAATAGAGATAACCTAATGAAACAAATATCCCCATCAATAAACCACTTGCTATTGCTAAAAAAGAAAGCAACATATTTTCTTGAATAACCATAAGCATCAATTGTCTTGTTGTCATGCCGATTCCTCGATAAAGCGCCATTTCTTTCATTCTCTTTTTTAAAGATGATGAAGTCAAAGCAAATAATGCAAAAAGTGTAATCATCATAAATTCAAAAGATTGTTGTAACTGTTTTGTTGCTTCTTGAACTTTATCATGTATTTTATTTTGATCATAACCATACGGATTATATTGATACTTGAGTTCTAATTCATGACTTCCCTGTTCATCAAAAAATTGAATATACTGATCATCTGTTGCAAGAGACATATTTGAATAATAGTCTTTTTTTAAAGACATCTCTAAATTTGTATAAATATCTGGTAATCCTTGATTATAAGTTCTTACAATTCCTACAATCGTATAAGTTTTTCCTGCTATTTCTATTTGATCTTGAAGTTTATATTTTTTAGCTACTTTTTGATTAATTAAAATTTCTTGTTTGTTCTTTATTTTTCTCCCTTTAATAAGCTTTACTTGACATAATCTATAGATACTTTTATCAATATGTCCTATTTGATAATTTTCAAACTCTCCTTGAAAACTCACATAACCCTGCTTGATTTTATTTTTAAAATACTCTTGACTATAGACTTCAATTCCTTTACTTGTCTCATCGTCAATATTTTCTATTCTCGTATACCAAGTACCATACTTTGAAAGATAATATGATCTTTTCATCTGTGATAAGTTATTAGTAATAAATGAACTTGAAAAAACAAGTGTTGAAACAATAAAAATAATAATTGTCACAATAAGATAATGTTTTCTATATTTTCGAATATTTCCTCTAGCAAGCTGTTGCAGTGTTTTAAACATATCCTTCCCTCCTTGACCTTATCTTACTGTTCAATCATGAAAACTAAGTGAAATTAGACTTTTTTCTTCATTTTTATTTTTGGAAGAACAATTTCAAAACAAGCTCCTTGATGATTATAAGCTTTAATAAAACCATGATGTACTTCAATTATTTCTTTAGCTATATAAAGACCTAATCCTGTTCCTTGAGATCCTTTCCCACGATAAAACCTTTGAAAAAGATAAGGTAAATCTTCTTCATTAAATCCTGATCCATAATCATGAATCACTAATTTCAAAGTTGTTTCATTTTCTTCAACAAAAATATCAAGAGGTGTTTCATTTTTTTCTAAACCGTTTTTAATAATATTTTTTAAAGCTTCCACAAACCATTTTTCATCACATAAAAGCAAAGTATTTTTATTCAAATGAATTTGGGGATTTAAATAATCAAGATCTTCTTCTATTTCATCAATAAGTGTTTCTAAATCGTATTCTTTAAAACAATATTGAATATTATGAGAATCTAATAAAGCAACGGTTTGTAAATCATTGACTAAAAGCTGTATTCTTTGGATTTGATGTTCTATAGAATAAAGATTTTTATTTTGATTTTCTTCAAGTAAGAGTTCTGTTTGTATACGTATAGAAGTAATCGGTGTTTTTAATTGGTGGGAGATATCTTCGATATAATCCTTAAGTTTTAACTGTTCTTTTTTGATAGCTTTTAAAGATTGATGATATCTTTTATTAAGCAAATATAATTTATTAGATAATAGACTTTCTTTAGATTCACCATCAATAATTGAAAAATCTTTTTGTTCAATTATTGCATCACAACATTGAATCAAATAATTCATTTGTCTCTTTTTATTTTTTTGTTCCAAAAAATAAAAGAAAATACTTATAAAAATAAAAATATTAAATAAATTTAATTTCATAAAAAATGCATATATTTCTATAAACATTGTTAATATAAGTGAAATCATTAAATACACATGAATATTCTTTTCTCTTTTTATACCTTCCATCGATACCCCACACCCCTTAATGTTTCAATATATTTTTGATGTTTATACTCTCCTAATGTTTTTCTAAGCCTTTTTAAATGAACAGTTAATGTATTATCTTCAACCACATGTCCTGTTATATCTTCAATAAGCATTAATAAATACTCTCTTGTAAGCACTCTTCCATGTCCTTCGACAAGTGCTACTAATAAAGTAAAAGTAATAGCACTCAATTCTAATTCTTGATTTTCTTTAAATACTTTATGTTTTAAAGTATCAATGATTAAATCGTCAATATAATAAATACCTTGTTGTTTTGTTACTTTTCTAAGAGCACATTCAATTCTGGCACAAAGTTCTTTAATTCCAAAAGGCTTACAAATATAATCATCGCCACCTTCATTTAATCCTTTTACAATTGTTTCTTCATCATTTAAACAACTTAAAAAAATAAGAGGCATTTCATATTTTGTTTTAATTTCTTTACATAAAACAATCCCATTACCATCAGGTAATTGAATATCTAAAAGTATTAAATCAACATATTCATTGACTTTTTCTAAAGCTTCTTTTTTAGAATTTGCAAGTTCTATAAAATATCCTTTTTTCTCTAACATTTCTTTCAAAGAAAAAGCAATATCTTGATCATCTTCTACTATTAATATTTTTTTCATTTTTATCACCACTTTTATCATATCATGATTAAATGAAAAAAAGATGAAAACACTCTTTCATCTTCCTAAAATATAAATTTTTCGATTTTTAATATAAATAATTAAATGAACTAAAAAGCATATACAAACAACCTTCATTGCTGGTGAAACAATCAACATCGGAATAAGAAAAAATCTATATAATGCTAAATCCATAAAAATAATTCCAAACAATAAACCCGTATTTTTCTTTAAATCAATGATTTCATGATATCCTATCTTATAAAGAAGAAATAAAACATAAAGAATGCCTACAATAAAAATCATGCAATAAGCTATTTGAAAAACATTATCAAAGATAGGCATTTTCTTTATCATTTCACTTATAGAAATGATATGACCATTTAAATAGAGTGAACTTATTGTATAAATAAATTCAAAAATATAAATCAAATAAATGAGATACATATCTAACTTCTTTTTCATAAGACTTCATCCTTTCTATAGTTTAAGTATATAAAAAGAATGTGTAAATCTTGTGAAAAAAAAGAACCATATTGGTTCTAAAGGCGTTTTTTCAACATAGTAATATTTTCTCTTGCCCAAACTTCTTTAAAACCTAAATCAAGAAAAAGTTTTTTGGCAGGATTATTTGTTTCAATATCATCACATAAAAAGCGTAGACCATTTTCTTTAGCTTGTTTACATAAAAGTTCTAAAGCTTCTTTTCCTTTTCCTAAATGACGATATTTAGCTTCAATAATAATATTAAGAACATATTCACGATATTCTTCTTCAAAATAATAAGAAACTTCCCCAATATATTTTTTTAATTCATTATCATAAACATAAGCATAATAATGTTTGGAATCATTCATCCATAAAGCATACCAAGGTTGCCAAATTTTTTCACTAAAATCTATAGTTCCTCCATTAATTTGATTAAAAGCCATCGTTTTTTGATCTTTTAATAACTTTTTACGATATTTTAATTCTTCAATTTGAGGTTGTACAAGTTTAATCATATTTCTTCCCCTATAAACAAAAAAAGCCTTCATCAAGACTTCATAAAAATGGGGCGGACGATGAGAATCGAACTCACGAATGCCGGAGCCACAATCCGGTGCGTTAACCACTTCGCCACGTCCGCCATATATCATTATTATACAGTTAAAATTGGGGCGGACGATGAGAATCGAACTCACGAGTGCCGGAGCCACAATCCGGTGCGTTAACCACTTCGCCACGTCCGCCGTATCAACTGCATGTATTAATTTACACTATTTCATGAATTTTGTAAAGTATTTTTTACAAAAATATCTACATTCTTTTTAGAAATTATTATACAATAGAAAAGAGATAACAATGAAAAGGATAAGTATATGAACGAATTAGAGAATTATTATGGAAAATTTTGCGAAGACAAACGTCTTTTAAGAAAACATGGGCAAGTTGAATATCGTACTTCTATGAAATATATTCATGATTATTTAAAAACAGGTGATCGTATTTTAGATATTGGTGCGGGTACAGGTAGATATTCTGTTGCTTTAAGTCAAGAAGGCTATGAAGTAGATGCTATTGAACTTGTAAAATACAATTTAGGAATGTTAAAAGCTAAAAAAAGTAATGTAAAAGCTTATCAAGGAACAGCTTTAGATTTATCGCGTTACCAAGATGAAACTTTTGATCTAACACTTCTATTTGGACCAATGTACCATCTTTTTAGCTATGAAGATAAACTTAAAGCGTTATCTGAAGCTAAACGTGTCACTAAAACAGGTGGTGTTATTTTAGTTGCTTATGTCATGAATGATTATAGTGTACTAGTTCATGGCTTTAGAGATGGACATATTAAAGATGCTTTAAAAAGTGGAAAAATCGATGAGCATTTTCAAACTCAAACCAATATCGATGATCTATATAGTTATGTTAGAATTGAACTCATCAATCAATTAAATCAAGATTTAAATTTAGAAAGAATTAAAATTATTGCTGCTGATGGAGCTGCAGATTATATGCGCCCTATTTTAAATAAAATGGATGATGAAACATTTGAACTTTTTATGCAATATCATTTATCAACATGTGAAAGATTAGATATGATAGGAGCTAGTTCACATACTCTAGATATATTAAGGAAGGTGTAATTATGGCAATTATTAAATTAAATTATTTATCAAAAGCATTGCTTAGAACAGTTGATGTTACTGTTGTTTTACCTGCAGATACATTAGATATGGATACAATGACATATACTCAAAAGAAAGAATACAAAACGCTTTATTTATTACATGGTATCTTTGGTGATCAAAATGATTGGCTTTATGGAACACGTATTCAAAGATTTGCGAGTGAAAGAGGATTATGTGTCGTGATGCCAAGTGGTGAAAATATGTTCTACATTGACCAAGAAAATACGCATAATTTATATAGTCAATTTATTGGTGAAGAACTTGTGGAAATGACAAGAGCAATGTTCCCTCTTTCTCATAAAAAAGAAGATACTTTTATTGCTGGTCTTTCAATGGGTGGCTATGGTGCGATTGTTAATGGTTTAAAATATTATCAAACGTTTGGATATATTGCCGGACTTTCAAGTGCATTGATGTTAGAAGATTGGCTTGAATGTAAACCTCCAATCATTCAAGGTGTAGATGCTAAAAAATATTATGAAAGTTTAGTTGGAGATATTTCAAAACTTCAAGGCAGTGATAAAGATTATTATGCTTTAGTTAAAAAAATTCCTGTAAAAGATAGACCACATATGTATATGTGTATTGGTACAGATGATTTTTTACTTGCTACAAATCATAAGTATCGTGATTATTTACTCGATGAAAAAGTGGATTTAACTTATGAAGAAGGTCCAGGTAATCATGAATGGGATTTCTGGGATCGTTATATTTTAAAAATACTCGATTGGCTTCCTTTAAATAAAAAAGACGAAGGTTTAAATAGTGGACATGTAAGTAAATAAGAGGCTGTAACAAAATAAAATAAACAGCCAAAAATAAAAAAAGAACAATGA
>CAVESC010000046.1:0-21395 GCA_963618275.1 Bacteroidaceae bacterium | reverse complement strand
ATTTTATAAAATATAGGAATTCTTTTAAAAACGTCTTAACTTAATGACATTGCTTTTATAAAGTCTACTTTTCATGCACTATTTTAAAAGAATCTAAATAATAAAGTTCAACATCTTTATTACATTCTAAAGAACAACATTCACTAAAAATTCTTGTTGTAAATGTACGATAACCATCATTAATAAAGATTTCTAAAGAAGAAGTATCACTATAAATAACTAAATCATCTAAATGTTCAATTTCAAGATGTCTTTTATCTCTTCCATATCCCGCTTCATGCATTGTAATTGTTAGAAGTCCATTTTCATATTCTAAAGTAAAATCATTTCTTAATTTTAAAGAAAGTTGATCTTGAATATCATGAATTTGAAGTTCAAAAACATTATTTTTTAATTCGATTTTAGGTTTTTCATACACATTCTTTTCTAAACGTAATTCTTTAAATTCAGATAAAGGTTCTTGATATAAATGTCCATTTTTAAAGTGTAGTACTCTTGGCATCGTTAAAGCATGTTGCCAATTATTTTTGACTGTTGGAATTGTATAATCGACATCTGGAAGACCCATCCAACCAATTAGAATTCTTCTTCCTTTTTCATCTAAAAATGATTGAGCAGCATAAATATCAAAACCATTATCTATTTCTTCAAAGTCTTTGACATAAGGATGATTAATAAAATCATGCTCTACTTTGAAATAACCATTTTGATAAATATTTTCATATAAATAACATTCTTGTTTTAATCCTTGTGGTGAACAAAGTAGAATCATTTGACCATCTAATTCAAATAAATCAGGACATTCCCACATATACCCAAAAGGTTCTTTTGTTTTAAGACGACAACAATATTTAAAGTTCTTTAAATCATCACTTTGAAAAATAACAATTTGTCCGACATCATTTACATCACGTGCTCCTAAAACAAGATAATAATGGTCTCTTTTATAAACTTTAGGATCACGTACATGACATGTTAGATCATCAGGATAATCACTATTGACCATCAAACACTCTTTATGAAGAAGATGATTACCATCATTACTTTCAAGATACATCACATTGTGTTGTCTTCCTTTTAAAATATAATCATAATCACCTATTTCTTTAACATTTCCAGTATAGAAATAATGTATTTTATCATTTTCAACAAAAGCACTTCCTGAATAGGCTCCATTTTTATCTCTTTCATGATCAGGAAATAATGGCATTCCTAATTCTTGATAATGAATAAAATCTTTGGTTGCATAATGTCCCCAACCTTTTAAACCATTATTGACATCAGCAGGTGCCCATTGATAATAGATGTGATATGTTCCTTTAAATTGACATAAACCATTTGGATCATTCAACCATCCTACTGGTGGCATTAAATGATAATGTAAACGATAAGGATCATTTTTATTCACTTTTTCTTCCTTGATGGCTTTTACTAATCTATCCATATTATTCATAATTACCCTTTCACTTTTAATACTTGTGTTCCTTGTTCACATTTTCCTTCTTGAATCATTTCAAAATCAACACCATTAGTAATCACAACAGCAGTTTCAATCGAACATCCTGCTTCTTTAATTTTATTTAAATCAGCTTTCATTAATAATTGACCTGCTTTAATTTGATCACCTTGATGAACTTTTACTTCAAATGGTTCACCATTTAAAGTTACTGTATCTAAACCACAATGAATCAATAATTCTTCACCATCAACTGATTTTAAACCTAAAGCATGTTTTGTTGGAAAAATCATCATCACTTCTCCATCAAATGGAGCAACAACATCACCATTTTCTGGTAAAACCATAAATCCATCGCCCATCATTTTTCCAGCAAATGTTGGATCAGAAATTTCACTAATATTTTTTACTTCACCTTGCATTGGTGATAAAACTACTTTTTCTACATGTTGGCTTGCTTTACCATTTTCTCTTTTAAATAAGATCACTGTTACAATAAATGAAACAACAAACGCTAAAACCATTCCAATTCCAAAGTTTAAATAACTTCCAACAGGAATTGATAAGAATCCTGGTATACCGGCAGCTCCTAAGGCATTTGATAAAACATGTGTTCCCGCAAGATATGCACTACCAACACCACTACCGCACATTGCTCCAATAAATGGATATTTTAATTTTAAAGTAACTCCGAACATCGCTGGTTCAGTAATACCAAGTAAAGCTGAAACACCAGATGCTGAACAAATACTTTTTAATTTTTTATCTTTTGTTAAAGCTAGAACTGCAAGTACAGCTGCTCCTTGAGCAACGTTAGACATTGATGCTGTTGGGAAGATAAATGATCCTCCTGTTGTTTGAATAGACGCTAATAATTGAGTTTCTACAGCAATAAAGCTATGATGCATTCCTGTTAAAACAATTGGTGCATAAAAGAATCCAAATAAACCACCACCAATAAATCCTAATGTGTTATACATCCAAGAAATACCATCAGCCAAATAAATTCCGGCTTGTCTTAAAATAGGCCCTACACAAATAAATGTAATAAATCCTGTGACTAAAATAGATAACATTGGAGTTGTTAAGTTATCTAACCATGTAGGTGTTACCTTATGAAGTCTTTTTTCAATATTGGCTAGAATCCAAGAAACTCCTAAAACAGGTAAAACTGTTCCTTGATACCCTACTGCTTCAATTGTTAATCCAAAAATATTCCATGTTGGAACATCAATTCCTGTTTTACCATAACTATAAGCATTTAATAAATCAGGATGTACCATGATCATTCCCATGGCAGCTCCTAAATAAGGATTTCCGCCAAATTTCTTAGTTGCACTAAATCCAATTAAAACAGGTAAAAATGTAAATGCTGCATTTGCAAAAACATTGATCATTGTTGCAAGATCTTTAAATTGTGGATAAACATCAATAATGCTTTTCCCTGCTCCTACTAAACCTTGTGCTGTAAGAATATTATTTAATCCCATTAATAACCCACCAGCAACAATTGCTGGAATAATTGGAACAAAAATATCTGATAATAATTTAACTGCTCTTTGTAATAAATTACCTTCTTCTTTTTCTTCTACTTGTGGTGTTTCATTTTGAAAACCTAAGATAGAACATACTTCTTGACAAACTAAATTGACAAGACCTGATCCAAAAATAATTTGATATTGCCCTTTAGCGTTAAATGTTCCTTTAACACCTTCGACATCTGTTACTGCATTTTCATTTACTAAAGTTTCATCTTTTAATGTTAATCGAAGTCTTGTGGCACAATGCATAGCATGAGTAATATTTTCTTTTCCACCAACGGCTTCAATCACATCTTTTGCTATTTGATTATAATTCATATTGTCCTCCTTATATGGTACCGGTTCCTTACACTCACAATATATCTTAATTTGAAAGCGTTGTCAACATAAAATATGGTATCGGTACCACTTTTTTTATAAAAAAAACATAATTCACTAAGAATTATGCTTTAAATCATTATTTTTTATGATCAACACTTCCACCTTCAATAAATTGATAATGGATTTTTTGTGTATTTTCTACTGTTTCTTTTTTAATCAACTTTAATAAAGTTTTTCCTGCTAACATACCTGCATGTTCATTATCGAAGCGTATAGTACATAAAGAAGGAGTAATCAACTTTGATATTTCATATCCTCCAAAGCCAATTAAAGATACTGTTTGTGGAACTTGAATATTAGCCTCTTTGAGTTCTTTAAAAGTAGCAAGGGCAATATTATCAGTAGCACATATAATCAACGATGGTAGTTCTCTATTTAACAAATCATGAACTACTTTTCGTGTTTTATCAAATGTAAAGTCTGTCTCTACAACCTTTACATTTTCTACCCTACTTTGTTTCAAACCGTCTAAAACACCTTTTTTTCTAATATAACCTACTGCTTCATCCTTAGCATTAACTCCTAAATAGATGATTTTTTGATGATTCATTTTCCCAGCATACTTTCCTACTTCAAATCCTGCTTCATAATCATCATTAATAATTGAATAACCATCCTTCATTTCTTGTCCTAAAACAACAAAAGGAATATCTAACTTTTTAGCCAATGTATGATGAGCCATGGTAAGTTCAGTTGCAACAAGTACAATTCCATCAACATTCATATGCCATAATTTTTCAATCGCACTTAATTCTTCTAATTGACTATAATTTGTATCAACAATTAAAGGTGTATAACCTTCTTTTTTTAAATAACGATCCAAACTTGAAATCATTCTTGATGATGTTGTAGAAGTAAGTGTTGGAGCAATAATGCCAATAATTTTGCTTTCTTTAGCTTTTAAGCTTTGAGCAAAAGTATTAGGTTGATAATTATATTGATCTATAATTTTTTTTATTTTTAACTTTGTTTCTTCTTTAACATAGCCTCCATTAAAATAACGCGAAACAGTTGTTTTTCCAACCCCTGCCATTTCAGCTATATCTTTCATTGTTAATTTCTTTTCTTTCATACAACCACCTTTGTCATTATAACAAAAAAAGTTTACTTTAAATAAAGTCACGTTCCTTTAACCAAGTTGTAATTCCATCATCATTAACATCTGGACATATTTCATCAGCCACCGCTTTTGCTTCAGGAACCGCATTATCCATTGCAACACCTGTCCCAACAGTTTCTAACATTTCTAAATCATTACGCCCATCTCCAAAAGCAATCGTATCCTTAATATCTTTATGAAGTGCTTCTACTAATTTTTCAATTCCTACAGCCTTAGAAACACCTTTTAATGTTAAATCAAATGAACATCCTGTTTGATGTCTTTGAATATCAAAATAAGGAGATAAAGTTTCAACTAAAATAGGAATATCTTCTTTAGAATTGACAACAATCATTCCAATATAAGTTTCAATTTTTTGAGGATCAAAATCATCAATAATTGTTTCATCTTTCATTCCCCATACTCTAGCAAATTCTTTATGTTGAGGATCATTTCTATCCAATACATAAATATAATCACTACTTTCAAAATAGAAACTAAAATGATGTTCTTTAGAAAGTTTAATTGTTTCTTCGATTGCTTTTGCTGGAACAACCGCTTTATAGATAGGTTTTCCTTTATATTCTACATATCCCCCATTACAAGTAACATATCCACTAAAAGGATAATCCATAACACCTTCTGTAATAAAGCATTTACATCTACCTGTAGCTAGAAATACATCGTGATTATTTTGTTTTAATTGATCAAATGATGTTCTGTTTACTTTTGATATTCCATAAAGCCCTTTATTACAATCTATTAATGTACCATCTATATCAAAGAAAAATAATTTAGACATTGTAACCTCCATAATATAAAAGACAAATGTGAATACATTTGTCTAGAATGTTTTTTCTAATGCTACTAAATCAATTTCCATAGGTGTTTGATTACCTAAGAAATCAATAAGTACTTTAGCTGTTTCTTTTTCAAAATCAATTGATTCAACAACTCCACTTTTACCAGCAAATGGACCTGAAGTAACATTTACTTCATCACCAACTGCATAGTCAATTTCAATTGCTGAAGTACTAATTCCCATATTTTTTAAGATTGGATCCAATTCATGTTTTTGAAGTGGGAAAGGTTTTGCTCCTCCACCAGAAGAACCAATGAATCCTGAAACTCCTGAAGTATTACGAACAACATACCAAGCTTCATCTGTCATAACCATTTCTACAAGAACATATCCAGGGAACATATTTGTTACTTTATTGATTTTTTTACCATCTTTAATAACTGTTTCTACATGTTCTGGGATAATGATATTATAAAGACAATCTTGTAATCCCATTGATTCAATACGTTTTTCTAAGTTTTCTTTTACCTTATTTTCATGACCATTGTATGTACAAACAACATACCATTGTCTACCTTCATCATTCATTCCTGCCATAATTAATCCATCCCCAATGCTTTCAATATAAATGCAATAACGGCATCTCCACCAAAGAAGAATAACCCCATTACAAATGTAAATACTAATACTGTTACTGAATTATTAAATAATTCTTTTTTTGTTAACCAATGAACATTTTTAATTTCGGCTCTAATTCCTTTTAAATTAAACCATTCTCTAAACTTTAATTCATGTTCCACTTCTTCAACGACTTCTATTTCCGCCTTTTTACCAAACACGACATGGCCTCCTTATTTTGTTTCTTTATGTAATGTATGTTTTCCACAACGCTTACAATACTTGTTTAATTCTAATCTTTTTACATTTAATCTTTTATTTTTAGTCATTGTGTAGTTTCTAGATAAACACTCACTACACACTAAAATGATTTTTTCTTTCATCTTATCAACTCATTTCTATGCCACTATAATTTAGCATAAAAGCTAGCTATAGTCAATCTTATTTAGATTTGTCCATCTTTTTTTGTAAGCGATATTTTGCATTATAAACACAACGAATATCGATTTTTAACAAATTTGCTATTTCTTTACTTTTATATCCTTTTAATAAATATTCAAATATTCTTCTTTCAAGTAAAGAACTTGATTTTTCTACTTTATCTAAATAATAGTACTTATTTTCATTTAAACGTAACAGCTGTTCAGGGTGGTTTGCCACCTTTCGATCAGCAATTACATTTTCTATACGAGATTTACTCCCATACATTTCTTGATCTAAGGAAATAACTGTAACCTTATTTCCTCTTTTTATCATTCTTTTTTGTAATCTTAATACATCATTAATAGCATATGAAAAATAGGTATGTATTGAAGCATTTTTATCATAACGATATCGATCAATAATTCCAATAAGAACGAGCATTGCTTCTTGACTATAATCCTCTACAGAGATTAATGCTGTTTCTCTACAATAACGTTTCACAAAAATTTTAATCTTATTCTTATACTCATCTAACAATAATTTATACGCTATCGAAGACCCTAAATGATATAAATACAATAATTCTTGTTCATTATACGCTATCATAGTTTGTCTCTCCTTCCTTGCTATAAAGGATGACGTGAGTTATAGACTTGATATAAAAGAACAGATGCTGCTACTGATGCATTTAATGAATTAACATGTCCAACCATTGGTAAAACAACATTAATATCACAACTCTTCTTTACCAATCTTGACATTCCAAATCCTTCTGAACCAATAACTAAAACCGTTGGCATATTATAATCAACACTTCTATAATCTTGACTGTTTTCTAATTCACAACCAACGACCCAAAATGCTTTCTTTTTTAAATCTTCTAATGTTCTTGTTAAATTCGTTACTTGAGCTACTTTCACATGATGAATAGCACCTGTTGAAACCTTAGCAACAGTTCCATTCAAACCAACACTTCTATTTTTTCCAATAATAACACCATCAACACCAACAGCATCACATGTTCTTAAAATAGCTCCTAAATTATGAGGATCTTCTAATCCATCTAACATAAGTAATAAAGGTTGTTTATTTTCAGGAATATCTTTTAGAATTTCATCAATTGTATAATAACGATAATTTTCAATATATGCCATTACACCTTGATGAATAACCTTTCCAACTTTCTTATCAAATTCTTTTTTATCAACAAATTCTAATGGAATTTGATTTCTTTTACAAATATCAAAAATCTTAGGATCCTTATGTCCATTTAACATATAAATCTTATAAACACTTGCCCCCTTCAAAGCCTCCATGATAGGGTTTTTTCCATATATATATTGTTTCATATTTTTCTCCACTTTTCGTCTCAAATTTGTCTCAAATTTGTCTCATCTACATATCTTTTAAACTCATCAAATATCTCATTGATCCTATCTTTGCATTCATTTAAATACAAATGTCCAATTAAACATTCAAAACCAGTTGAATAACGATGTTCTTTAGTATCTCTTTTAGAAGTTTTTGTATTTCTTCCTCTTTTAAAAATACCAACTTCTTCTTCAGTTAAAAAATTTATTTCTAACAAATGTAAAATAAATTTTTCATGAGATAAACTACTTACAAAATGAGTTGCTTCTTGACACAACTCATTTACTTTTTTTAATTCACTTTCTTTTACTAAATAATCTCTTACTAAAAGTTCTAAAACACTATCTCCTAAATAAGCAAGAACTAAAGGATTAATAAAATCTGGATTCATTAAATAATCCCCTTTTGAATTAATTCCGCACGATATTTATCTGCTTGTTCAAAATCTTTAACTGCTTTAGCGTCTAGCCATTTTGAATATAATGCTAATTCATTTTCATCTAATTGTTTTGGTTTGAAAACAAATCCAATCACATCTGTCATCTTAAGTAAAGTATTATATTCTTTTAAAATTAAATCATTATCTTTTTCTTTAACACGCATTACTTGATTTAATACTTTCACTTGATTTAAAATTTCTGTTAAAGCTAAAGATGTATTTAAATCATCAGCTAAAGCTTCTACCATATGATCAACAGTTTCTTGATTTACATCTTGTCCATCAAGATGATTTACTTGTATATAAAGAGAAGTTTGTTTTAAAACATTATCTACTTTAGCTACTTCTTTCTTTACACCTTCAATAATTTCATTTGTCATATTTAAAGGATTTCTATAATGACTTGATAACATAAACCATTTATAAACATTACATCCAAGTTCTACAATTAAATCCTTAGCCCAAACAACATTACCTAAAGATTTAGACATCTTTTCATTATTAATATTAATCATTTGATTATGCATCCATGTATCTGCAATAGGATGTCCATTTAATGCTCTTGATTGAGCAATTTCATTTTCATGATGTGGGAATTTTAAATCTTGACCTCCACCATGAATATCAATACGTCCATTTTCAAAAATATCATTGATCATAACAACACATTCTGTATGCCATCCTGGTCTTCCTTTTGACCATGGACTATCAAATTGAATACCTTCATCTGTTTTCTTCCATAAAGCAAAATCAGTTGTTTCTTCCTTAACACCTTTATCTTCTACACGTTCACTTGCTCCAGCAACAAGATCTTCAATCTTAATCCCAGATAATTCACCATACTCTTTAACTTTAGAAACTCTAAAATAAACATCTCCATCAACAACGTATGCATAACCCTTATCTACTAATTTTTGAATAAATACTATGATTTGACCCATTGTTTCAGTAACTCTAGGTGCATAAGTAGGAAACTCTAAGTTTAAACCTCTTCTTACATCTTCATAAGCTTTAATATATTTATCAGTAAGTTCCTTTTCTGTAATTCCTTCTTGTTTAGCAGCTTTAATGATTTTATCATCTACATCTGTAAAGTTTGAAACAAAAGTCACTTTATTTCCTAAATATTCAAAAGTTCTTCTTAAAACATCAAAAACAATCATTGGTCTTGTATTTCCAATATGCACATAGTTATAAACAGTAGGTCCACATACATAGATACTTACTTCACCTTCTTTTAAAGGTTTAAATTCTTCTTTTTTATTTGTAAGTGTATTAAATAATTTCATAACGTTCCTCCTCCAATAAAAAAAGCATTCACTATCTAGACACTTGCGTGCTCTTCCACCAGATAGACGATGCTTATCATGATCTTAACGCAATCAACGTTCTTTCTTTTCAAAAGACTCAAATAAGTGCATTTCTATTGAATCATTTAGACAATTTCCACCAACATATCCTCTCTATAAAATATCATCAATATACTTCTCTTATTTATAATTTTTTATTGACTTTATTCTAACACAAAATAATTATTTTACAATCCAGAAGACTTTGTAAATGATTCTAAATAAACAATCATTTTCTTTGAATTTTTCTTAAAATCTTTACGATTGGCCTCGTAACCATAAACATACGTATTTCTATCATCAAAATAAACTAAATGAATAAATTTTAACCCTGTTTTCACATAACTTCCTTTATATTCATAACATTTAAGTCCACTTTCTAAAGCAGGTCTTTTAACTCTTAATGATGTAACTCCTGAAGCTTCTAATTCACCTTTATAAAGTTCTGAAAGCTGATCTGTATCATTATCATATTCATTTTCTTCTACTTTATAAAATAATATTTGATTTTCTTTTGTAAAACGTATAGTTCCATCATTTTGGCTACTTTCATTCAATTCAAAATCAGAAGGATAATAAAAAGAAACACCAACACCAGCTTCATATAAAACACCATCTTTATTTGCTGAAACAGTTGCATCTTTTTTTCCACAAGCAACCAATGATACAATGCAAGTAATAACAACCATTAATTTTATTATGCTCTTCATATCATCACCTCTTTTTATTATTTTACACGACTTTAATAACTTTGACAACCTTCATAAA
Source organism: Bacteroidaceae bacterium (assembly GCA_963618275.1). Lineage (GTDB taxonomy): Bacteria > Bacillota_I > Bacilli_A > Erysipelotrichales > Coprobacillaceae > Faecalibacillus. Next base: position 11,148 of record CAVESC010000046.1, on the reverse strand, counting down.
AGTCCATATTGTTCTTAAAGATAAATCTATCAATAATTTATAAAACTACTTATTAAAAAAGGAATCCTATTTATCATAAGATTCCTTAAATAATTTATTCAATTTTAAAGTAATGATGCAAATAAACGAATGTATTGTTCTGCACTAGCATCCCAATCTAATTTTTCAGCCATTGCACGTTGCACCATTGCATCCCATGCATCTGGATAATCATAGAAAGTATGTAATGCATAATCAATTGTATCCATCATTTCATGTGCATTATAGTTAGAAAAACTGAATCCTGTTCCTGTTTGTTCAAATTCATTATATGGTTGAACACTGTCAGCTAAACCACCTGTTTCTCTAACAATAGGAATTGTTCCATATTTCAATGACATCATTTGTGATAAACCACATGGTTCAAATAATGATGGCATTAAGAACATATCACATCCTGCATAAATACGATTCGACAATACAAAGTCATATTTACATTGGAATGATACTTTATCTTGGTGCGCCCAAGCTGCACCTTTTAAAGCATCTTCATACATACGATCTCCTGAACCTAAGATAACGATTTGTACTCTTCTTTGACACATTGCTTCAAATTGATTAATAATCAAATCTAATCCTTTTTGTTCAGTTAATCTTGTTACGATACCAATTAAAGCAACTTCTGGATCTTCTGGTAATCCAACTTGTCTTTGTAATGCTAATTTATTTTCCAACTTACCATTTTTAACTGAGCGAGCAGAATATTTTTTTACGATTGTTTGATCTTTACTTGGATTAATGACATCATAATCAACACCATTTAAAATACCATACAAATCATGTTTTCTCATTTCAAGAATAGATTGTAAACCTTCTCCATATTGATCAGTTAAAATTTCTTTAGCATAAGTCGGAGACACTGTCGTAATAACATCACTGTAGAAAATTGCCGCCTTCATCATATTTAAACATCCATCATTACGACAGTTCCCGTTATAATATAAATAACTATCTAAAGCAAAGTATTCTTCCAATAATTTTGGATCAGCTTTCCCTTGGAACAAAATATTATGAATTGTGAATACAATTTTAATATTTTGATAATAATCATAATAACAATATCTTTCTTTATAAAGCATTGCAATCATTGCTGTTTGCCAATCATTTAATTGTAAAACATCAGGTTTAATATTTAAATGACTAATTAATTCTAGAACTGCAAAATCAAAGAATGCAAATCTTTCATAATCATCATCATAGCCATATAATCCTGGTCTACCAAAATATTGTTCATTATCGATGAAATAGAAAGTTACACCTTCTACTTCAGCTTTAAATATACCACAATAACGTTTTCTCCATCCCATATAGATATCAAAATTTGTTACATATTCAATTTGATCTACAAATTTCATATCTTTATATTTAGGAATAACAACAATACTTTCAACATCTTTCTTTGCTGTTTCTTTTGGTAATGAACCAATAACGTCAGCTAGACCACCCGATTTAATAAAAGGAGTAGCTTCACTGGCAACATACATAACTCTCATTAAACACGATCTCCTTCTTTAATGTAAAGTGGACTTGTATCTGTTCCTTTTAATTCTAATTTCTTTTCAACTTTTGCACGTTTATCAATAATTACATTTTCTAATACTGCTCCAGGAGCAATTTTAGATCCAGAGAAGATAACACAGTTTTTAACAACTGCACCTTTTCCAATTGTAACTTCACGTCCAAGAATACTATTTTCAACAGTTCCATCAATCACTGCACCATTAGCTACGAATGATTTTTTTACTTTAGCGTTTGCTAAATATTTTGTTGGAGGTGTGTCATTTGTATTTGTATAAATTGGCCAATTTGATTTAAAGACACGAGATGAAATATCAATATCCAACATTTCTAATGAATATTTGAAATAAGCTTCTGTAGAATCTAAGCATCTTGCATATCCTTTATATTCATAAGTATGAATTTGTTTTTCATCACATAAATATCCTAAAATATCTTTTAAATCATAGAATGCTGAAATCTTATGTGCTTTTTTCAAAATTTCTAACAATTCTTTTCTATTAATTACATAAGTTTCTAGTGAAATATTTTGTCTTTTTCTTGTACCTTTATTAATTGTTTTACCAGTTAATAAACCTTCTTTACTAATTTCTAAAACATCACAACCAACCCAAGCAACATCAGCATCTTTTGCTTTACGATAAACCATTGTAATTGTTGCTCCTGATTTTTCATGAGCTGTAATCACATCATTATAATCCATTGTAGTAACAATATGAGCAGGTGCAATCACAACATAATCTGCATTACTTGTTTCTAAGAAATGAATATTTTCAATTAAATTATTAATATCATGATTGTATTTAGGATCATTAGCGTATTTTTCATTATAAAGTAATGAAACACCACCAGCTTTTTGGTTAAAGTTCCAAGAATTACCATTTCCTAAATGTTTAAATAAAGAACGTGGTTTCTTTTGAATCATAACCCCAATTGCATCTATTTTAGAATTTGACATATTTGATAATACAAAGTCAATAATTCCATAACGACCAAGGAAGCTTACAGAGGCCACTGGTCTTCTTTCTGTTAATCCCGTAAATTCTATATCTGAATGTAAGTTTACTAAACCAATAACTTTTGCCATCTTTACTTCCCCCTCTTATCTACTATTATCGCTCACTAATTCAACTTCTTTAGCTTCTGAATTAATGACAGTTCCAGCTTTAACAACTACATTTTCATCAATAATGGCTTTATAAATTTCTGCCCCTTCTTCTACAAGAACGCCAGGCATCAATACAGAGTCAACAACTTTTGCGCCTTCTCCAACATTAACATTATTGAATAAAACAGATCCTTCAACAGTTCCGTTAACCATACATCCTTGAGTAACAAGAGAGTTTTTAACTTCTGCTTTTTCACCGATAATTTGAGGTTTTCCTAAAGTGTCTTCAGTATAGATTTTCCAATCTTTTTTGATATTATATAAATCTAAATCTTTATCTTTAAGTAAGTCCATGTTAGCTTCCCATAAACTATCTACAGTACCAACATCTTTCCAATATCCATCAAATTCCCAAGCATAAAGCTTTTTATTATCATTTAACATTGCTGGAATGATATTCATACCAAAGTCATGTTTACTATCTTTATCTTTTGCATCAGCTACTAAATATTTACGTAATTGTTTGTAAGTAAAAATATAAATACCCATTGATGCAAGAGTTGATTTTGGATGTTCTGGTTTTTCTTCGAATTCATAAATTGTTCCATCTTCATGAGCATTCATAATACCAAAACGACTTGCTTCTTTAAGTGATACATTTAATACTGCGATTGTAGCATCTGCACCACGTTGTTTATGAGCTTCTAACATTTGATCGTATTCCATTTTATAAATATGATCTCCTGATAAAATCAAAACATATTCTGGATCATAACGATCTAAGAAATCTAAGTTTTGATAAATGGCATCAGCAGTACCTGCATACCAAGTGGCTCCTACTTCGTCTCTTTCACGTGCTGGTAAAATAGCAGCCAAAGAATTAGCTCCATCTAATCCCCATTTAGTTCCAGCTCCAACATAAGTTCCAAGTAAAACTGATTCATATTGTGTAAGTACACCTACGATATCAATACCTGAATTTGCGCAGTTACTTAGTGGAAAATCGATGATACGATATTTCCCCCCAAAGTGAACTGCCGGTTTTGCGACTTTTGCTGTAAGTTCTTTTAAACGTGTTCCACGCCCTCCAGCTAAAATCATAGCGACAATTTCTTTTCCCATTTTAAACTCCTCCTATACAAAATGTAAGCGCTTTAATCTACACCTTTATCTTAACATATTTCCCTATATAATTCACGGAATTATTTAAGTTTTTAAGCAATAATAGATCAAATACTTAGGGTAATATTATTGTACTCCTTTTTTGACATAAATTTAAAGGTTTATCATAAATTATTTTGAGGTGAAAACATGGCTCGAATTTCATATACCGAAAAAGAAGTCGAATTATTAGCAAGATTGATAAAATCTGAAGCTTTAGGAGAGGGCGAAGAAGGCATGCTCCTTGTAGGAAATGTCGTTGTTAATCGTGTTGTCGCAAATTGTGACATTTTTAGAAATGTCAGAACTATTAGTGAAGTTGTCTATCAGACAAATCAATTTGCTGGAGTAGGACAACCGCTATTTAATGAACCTGTGAGTCAAAATGAAAAAGACATTGCCTTAAGATGTATTAATGGCTATCGAAATGAACCCGCCACAAACGCCTTATGGTTTAAAAATCCTGGCACAAATGTTGATTGTCCAGAAACATTTTATGGAAGATTATCTGGAAGATATAAAAAACATTGTTTTTATAACCCAGGGTTAAAAGATAATTGTGACTTATAGGAGGTCTCTATGGATTATTTTGATGATTTAAACCCTTACTTAGTAAAAGAAGATGATAATGAAGATCTCATCAGACAACAAACTGTTCCCCCTACTCAACCCGTAGAACAAACATATGTTGAAAATATCTTACGTGTTAACGTTGGTAAAAAAGGAACATTCTATTTTAGCTATACTGGTTCTAAAACATGGAATGATAAGATTTATACAGGAACATTGCAACAAGCTGGTAGAGATCATTTTATTATTGTAACTGATACTGGTAAAACCGTAATGTTATTGCTTGTTTATTTATTATGGGCAGAATTTGATGAACCTTTAGATTATCAATATAAAGTAAAATAAGTGCTTACGCACTTATTACATATTTTCGTACTGTTGATACAAAATGCAATGATCCTGTTACAACAACATTTTGATGTTTAGCTTTCATCATTTCAATTGCTTCTTGATAAGGAATATGTCCCCCTTGACTTCTTTCATCATCAAAATCAGCAATTACAACATCAAAATCTTCTAACATCTTTAACATTTTTTGACAATCTTTATCCATTAAAGCACTAAAAACAATTCCCACATCTTCTAATTTTCTTTCTTTGATCGTTTGCATAAGAGCTTCTATACCACTGATATTATGAGCACCATCTAAATAAAGATGTCCAAATTGTTCAAAGCGACAAGGCCACTTAAAATCATCAATCACTACTTGAATATCTTCATCATTTAAATCACAAAGATAATCAACAACATTCAATGCCAGCGTTAAATTATTTACTTGATAAGCTGGTAAATGTAAAATATATTCTTTTTGATGAAAATGTAGATGATAAGGATATTCATATTGTTTTTCTACTTGTAAAGGATAAAAAGTACTTTGATGTTTTATACAATAGCCTTTAAAATAATTTAATACTTCTTTATTTTGTTCAGTTGTAAATAAAGGAACCCCTTCTTTAACAATACCTACTTTATGACTAGCTATTTCTAATAAAGTATCTCCTAACATAAATTGATGATCATAACCAATATTACTAATAACAGCCACCTTACTTTTAATCACATTTGTTTTATCATTTAAACCACCAATTCCACATTCAATGACATGATAATCTAAATCTAATTCATGAAAATAATAAAGCATAATAATCGTATCAATTTCAAACATCGAAAGATGTTCTTTTTCTATTATTGGATATAAATCATTAATAAGCTGTAATAACTTTTCATCAGAAATAGGTTTACCATCTACTGAAATTCTTTCATTATGTTTAATAATATAAGGTGAAGTAAACGTACCTACATGATAACCTTGTTTCATTAATAAATCTTTAATAAAAGTCACAGTTGATCCTTTTCCATTTGTCCCAGCTACGTGAATAACATTTTTTAAATCAACTGGTATATGATATCTTTTTATGATTCCTTGAAACTCTTGAAAAGAACGTTTCATTCTTTGTGATTCAATAAAATTCAATGCTTCTTTTATTGTTTTAAACATTAGGAATACTCCAATCAATAGGTGTCATTCCATTTTTAATTAAAAATGCATTCGTTTTAGAAAAAGGTCTTGAACCAAAGAAACCACGATATGCTGAAAGTGGTGAAGGATGCACACTTGTAAGTACTAAATGTCTAGAATCTATATATTTCTTCTTTTCAATAGCATTCTTTCCCCAAAGAATAAAAACAAGGGGCTTTTCTCTTTCATTTAAATAACGTACAACATTCAATGTAAAAGTTTCCCAACCTAATCCCCTATGAGAATTTGCTTTTCCTCTTTCAACAGTTAAAACATTATTAAGTAATAAAACACCTTGTTTAGCCCAATAAGTTAAATCACCATGGTTAGGAATAGGAAGTCCTAAATCATCATGAATTTCTTTATAAATATTCACAAGACTTGGTGGTATACGCACATCTTTAGTAACTGAAAAGGCAAGTCCATTGGCTTGATGAGGTTCATGGTAAGGATCTTGTCCTAAAATAACAACCTTTACATCATCAAAGTCACATAAATTAAGGGCTCTAAAGATTTGTTTTTTAGGTGGATATATCGTTTTGGTTTCATATTCTTTTTCAATAACTTGATGTAGTTTTTGATAATATTCTTTTTGTGATTCTATTTCAACAATTGTCTTAAATCTATTCATTATTTTCTCCTAACACAAACTTTTCAATAACTTCTTTAACAGCCCCTTCATCATAATCTTTTTGTGTTACATATTGAGCAAGTTCTTTAATATCATCACTTGCACAAGCCACTGCACAACCAAGTTTAGCTGTTTTAATCATTTCTACATCATTATAATTATCTCCAATACCAATCGTTTCATCCATATCGTACCCTAGATAATTTACTAACCAACGTATCCCATAACCTTTATCAACACCTTTGGTATTCATTTCTAAATAACGTCCACTAGAAAATGCAATACTGCATGTTTCTTGAATACTTTCAGGTAATTCTTTAGAAAGTTGTTTTAAATAATCCATATCTCTTTTTTCATATAGAATCTTCGCAATTTTTTCATCCTTTAGAAAATCAATATCATAATCTTCGATTACTTTAAATTTTGCTTTTTGTGCACTTTTTCTTTGAACTTCATCTTCATCTGCATAAAAAATATAACAACAATCTAAAGTAAAAACTAAAACACAAACATCTAAATTTCTTGCATTTTCAAATATTTCCTTTGCTTGTTTAAATTCTAATCCTTTAAAATGAAGAACTTTATTATCTTTATTTTCAACAATAAGACCTCCATTAAAACAAAGTGAATATTCTCCAGCTTTATCATATGTACCTATTTCTTTTAAAATATCTGGAATCATATTAAAAGCTCTTCCTGTACAAGGAACAAACTTTAAACCTTGTTCTCTTGCTTTTAAAATAGCTTCTTGATTCATTTTTGGTACATGATGATTCACTAATAAAGTTTCATCTAAATCTGAAAACATTAAACGATACATACTTATCCTCCTTTATAAAACATCTTTAAAAAAAGTGGCACTCTTTGTGACCAATCATATTCACTATGTCTTCCCTCTGGAAAGAAATGATACTGAAAATGATCAATTTTTTCTTCAATACATTCCTTTAAATAAAGATTACTTGGAATATATCTTTCATCTTCTTCTTGACCACCAACGTCCATATACAACATATTATGACTTATTGAACTAACTTTCAATAACTTTACAAACTCTTCTTCATAAATCCAAAAAGCTGTTGAAAGAATAGCACATTTTTTAAAAATCGTTGGATATTTTAAAAAAGCATAAAATGAAATCAAAGCTCCCATTGAACTTCCTACAATACCATAATCATCTATTTTAGTAGGGAAGTTTTGATCTAGATAAGGTTTTAATTGCGTTGTCAAAAAAGTGACATAAGCATTTCCTTCTCCTCCTACGAGTCTATGAGTATCATATTCTCTTGATAGTTCTTGATTCATGACCCATGGACCATATTCATCTTCTCTTTTTAAAGGTTCAAAATTACAATAGATAGCAACTAAAATCACATCTAATTTAAGTTCTTGTACACTTTCTAAAAAATCCCAACTTTTTCCTATATAAGATTGTTCATCAAAAAAAGCATTTTGCCCATCATTGATCATTAACACAGGATATCTTTTTTTAGCTGATTGATAATCATCAGGTACATAAATATCAATACATCTTTTTCTCTTTAATGAACGAATATACATTTCTTCTTTAATAATCATAAAAAATCTCCTAAAACAAAAATAAGCAATCTCTGCTTATTTTTCTTGATCTATATCTGGTAAGATGACAACTTGTTCCCCATCTTTTGTGAAAACATAGTTTTCTCTTGCATAACGTGTCACATAATCATCATCATTTAAAAGACTTACTTCATTTTGTAAATCTTTCTTTTCTTTTTTTACTATTGCGACTTCTTTTTCGAGTTTATCAATTTCTGCTGTTCTTGAAAAAACAGACATGGCTTGAGATAATAAGATGTATATTAAAGAGCATCCAATAAAAATATAAGCCATTGGTCTATACACTTTTTTTAGTCTTTTTTTTGTCATCTTTTCACCCTCTTTTTTATAGACCTTATTATAACATTAAACTTCAAAAAAACAAAGTGTACAGGTTTAAATAACATTGTTAATTTTTGATTTATTTTTACAATCAAAATATACATTTTTTCATGCATTAAATTTTGATAAACGACGTACCCTGCTAAAACACTCACTAAAAAATATGCTCTTAAAACACCTTCATTGATTTTTAATAAGCCTATAAAATAGATTGCAGCAAAAACAATACCAAAACAACCTTGCATAAAAAAATAAATAAATTTGATTTTAATTTTGATGAGATGACTATAAATAAAATGATATACAAAGGTAAAGATAATCCCGTATACAAAAGAATACCCTATTCCTTGTATTTGTGTAATTAAATCCATTATTTCAATAATTTATTTAAAACACTATCTTTACTCTTTGTTGTTCTTTTATTCGATAAGTAAGAAATCGCATCAATATTTCCTTTAATACTGACCTCTTTTTTCTCTTGATCAAAACGCACTAGCGCTAAATCGCTACCTTTAATATTTAAATATCCTAAAGATGTTTCAATTAAAAATTCTAAAGAATCAAAGCTTTCAATTTTTTTGATACCTGTAAGTTCTAATGTCTTACGATCTTTTAAATACACATGATGATAAGGTGTTTGTTCAAAATGTATTTGATTATCCATAATATCCCTCCTCTACATCATATGAAAAAAGAGAATGTTCATGACATTCTCTTATTCATTTACTTCTTTTCTTTTTTCATCAACAATATCATAAAGCATTGTACTTTCATCTTTTAAAACATGTTCTTTAAGAAGCTTAACTTTAACAGTCAGTATTGTTCTTCCAAATTCAATTTCAATCAAATCTCCAACATTTAACTTTGTTGAAGGTTTAGCTACTTTACCATTGACTTTAACACGTTCACTTTGAGAAATTTCTTTTGATAAAGTACGTCTTTTAATAATTCTTGATACTTTTAAAAATTTATCTAATCTCATCTTATTCACTCATAACAGCAGTAATCGCTGGAACTACTTGTTTTTTACGAGAAATAACACCAGCTAATGTTCCTTGACGTTCTGTTAATTGAACATTAAATGCTTTTTCTACTAATTCAGGACGTGGTCCACCAACAAAGATTTCACTGTTAGCATTGATAATATCTGTAAGTAATAATAATGTAAATTCTAAATTATTATCTTCAGCAAATTTATTCATATAATCTAACATATCTTTTTTGTATGGTAAGAATCCTTCAATATCCATTGAGTTTACTTGAGCAACTCCTACTTGTAAGTTATCAAAACTGAATTTTTTGAAGTCTTGGTTAAAGATTTCATCTACAGTTTTACCAACTAAAGAAGTTCCTGCTTTAAACATTTCCATAGCAAATTCTTGAATATCAACACCTGCAATTTCAGCTAATTTTTTAGCAATTTTTGTATCAACTGGTGTACAAGTTGGTGATTTGAATAATAATGTATCAGAAACAACTGCTCCAAGTAATAAACCAGCAATATGACTTGGCATTTCTACATCTTGTTCTTCAAACATTTTAGTTACAATTGTAGCTGTTGAACCTAAAGGTTCCCCTCTAAATAATAATGGTCCAATTGTTTGAATATCAGCAACTCTGTGGTGATCCACGATTTCTAAGATATCAGCTTCTTCGATACCAGGAATAGATTGACCTCTTTCATTGTGATCTACTAAAATAACTTTTTTTCTTAATCCTTTTAATAAAGCAAAACGAGAAATACTTCCTACACAACGATTATTTAAATCAATAACTGGATATCCACGATATCTTGTTTCAGACATAACTTCTTTCATATAATCTAAAGTATCATCTGTAGAGAAAGTTTTAATATCTCCTTTGATCATGACATATTCAACAGGAATTGCTTGAACAATTTGTTGAGATGTTTGATAAGTATTAAATGGTGTAGAAATCATTGAAATTCCTTGTTCTTCACATTTTTTTTCAACATTTTCATCAGCAGTTAAAGAACCAGTTAATACAATTAAAGATGGTTTAACTGAAATAAGTTCTTCTAAATCATCACTTCTATCTCCACCTACAATCACAACATCATTTTCATGAATACGTTTTTTAGCTTCACTACCTGACATTGCTGCAATGTGAATATCACCTTCAACAACTTTTAATGTTTCATTTAAATAAATTACATTAGCTTCTAATGTATCAATAACATTTTCAACAGGAGTTTTAGCTTTCTTTAAAACTTCACTATCCCATTGATCCATATATCCTTCAATAATATTAGATGTAGATAAAAGTCCTAATAATTGACCATGTTCATCTAAAATAGGAGCAGATTTTAAATTTTGTTGTTTTAATAAAAACCATGCAGTTTTCAAAGTTAAATCTTTAGAAAAAACAGTTACTTTATCATAATTTAAATCTTCTACCTTTTGTTTAACAGTTTTAAGTAAAACTGGATGTTCTACTCCAAAACGTTTTAAAACATATTCAGTTTCTCTATTAATTTCTCCTAAACGTACAGGAACTGCATTATATTTATTTGTTGCATTTAATAAATAACTATAAGCAATCGCCGAACAAATACTATCTGTATCTGGATTTCTATGTCCACTTACATAAACTAAATCACTCATTCATTTTCTGGTATATTGTAATTGACCCATCTAAGTAGTCATCAACAATATACATTCC
>CAVESC010000045.1:0-21698 GCA_963618275.1 Bacteroidaceae bacterium | reverse complement strand
ATATTTTCAAACTTTTTCATAAAATCACTTGAATTTTATATAGTTAGCTCCTTTTTAAAAAAGTAGAACAGTTGTTCTACTTAATAATTGTTTTACACTTTGGATAATTTGAGCAAGCTTTAAATTCTCCCCAACGTCCTTTTTTGATAACTATTGGTGAACCACAGTTAGGACAGATTTCATCCGTCATAACTGGTTCTACTTTCTTTTTAGAATTTTTAATATATTTACATTTTGGATAATTTGAGCAAGCTTCGAATTTCCCATATCTTCCTGTTTTATAAACCATTGGGCTACCACATTTTGGACAAGTCTCACCTGTAAATTCTGGTTCAACTTTTTCTTTTTTAATATATTTGCACTCTGGATAATTTTCACATGCTATAAATTTTCCATAACGTCCATGTCTTTCAACAAGATCATGTCCACATTCAGGGCACTTTTCTCCTGTTTTTTTAGGTGCAATCACTTCCATTTTTTCGTTTGCTTCATCTAATAATGGTTGGAACTTTTTAATAAATGTATCTATAGCATCAAAATAATCATCTTGTCCCTCAGCAATATCATCTAATTCTTTCTCCATTTGAGCAGTATACTCAACATTAATAATATCATTAAAGAATTGAGTTAAACGATCACTTGTTAAAATTCCACTTTCTGTTGGCTTAAAAGTTTTATCAACAAGTTCAACATATCCTCTTGTTTGAATAGTATCAATAATCATGGCATACGTACTAGGTCTACCAATCCCTAATTCTTCCATTTCTTTAATCAACTTAGCTTCACTATAACGAGCTGGTGGTTTAGTAAAATGTTGTGTTTTTTCAATATTTTGACTTTCTAAAACTTCTTGTTCATTTAATTCAGGTAAAATTTCATCTTTTTGCTTTTCATACGGACTATATAGACGTAAATAGCCATCAAACTTTAATACTGAACCACTTGCATTGAAAAAATAATTATTATTTTCTAATACAACACTAGTTGCATCAAAACGCGCTGGTGCCATTAATGAAGCTAACGCTCTTGCATAAATTAAAGAGTACAATTTAAATTCATCTGCATTTAAATATTCTTTAACTGATTCAGGTGTACGCATTGCACTTGTTGGACGAATCCCTTCATGAGCATCTTGTACATTTTCTTTCTTTTTGCTTACTTTTACTTTACCAACATAATTTTGACCATATTTCTCTTTAATATATTCTGTAGCACTTTCTACAAATAAATCAGACAATCTTGTTGAATCAGTACGCATGTAAGTAATAAGCCCTACTGTTTCATCTTCTAAGGCAATTCCTTCGTACAACTTTTGAGCAATCATCATTGTCTTTCTTGCCTTGAAACCTAATTTAGAAGATGCTTCTTGTTGTAATGTTGAAGTAATAAATGGTGGTTTGGATTCTCTTTTCTTACTTGATTTTTTTACACTGTCTATCACAAATTCTCTAGAAAGTGAATTAAATATTTCTAAGGCTTCTTCTTCATTTGAAATTTTTAATTTCTTTGTGCCCTTTTTAGTAAGTTCACCTGTAAATTCAATTTCATTTTTTTCAAATTGTGCTTTGATTTTCCAATATTCTTCAGGAACAAAAGCTTCAATTTCACGTTCTTTTTCAACAATCAATCTTAATGCAACTGATTGAACTCGACCAGCTGATTTAGATTTGATTTTTCTTTGTAATAATTTAGATAATTTAAATCCAATAATTCTATCCAATACTCTTCTTGTTTCTTGAGATTTTACAAGATTTTGATCAATTTTACGAGGATGATTCAATGCATCAACAACTGCATCCTTTGTTACCTCATTAAAAACAATACGATTATCATCATCCATATCTAAACCTAAAACATCTGCTAAATGCCAAGAAATTGCTTCACCTTCACGGTCAGGGTCGGTTGCAAGATAAACTGTTTTTGCTTCTTTAACAGCTTTCTTCAATTCCTTAACGACATCTTTTTTATCTTTAGAAATAACATACTTTGGCTTATAATGATCATCTTGATCAATTCCTAAACCTTCTTTACCAGATGTTGATAAATCTCTAATATGTCCTTTAGAAGAAGTCACATGATATTCCTTCCCTAAATAATTTTCTATTGTTTTTGATTTAGAAGGAGATTCCACAATGACTAATTTATCATACATAACATAACCCCCTTATCGCAAAAACTATTATTATTGTTTTTTTTCACTTTGTCAACTCCAATTCTTTAATCTTCAATAATATCATTTACACTTAAAACTAACTTTGCACCCTGTTGAATTAATAAATTGCATCCCATTGGATCACCAATTCTAGAAGGAATACAAAAAATATCTTTCCCCTGATCCAATGCATAGCCTACAGTTATCATTGTCCCTGAACGTTTTTCTGCTTCAGTAACAACAACCGATTCACTTAATCCAGCAATAAGTCGATTTCTACCAGGGAAATCTTTGGCCTGTGGAACATAATCACCTGGTTTTTCACTTAAAATAAGATGACTATCTTTCAATTTTTCATATAACTCTTTATTTCTTTTTGGATAACAATAATTAATACCACTTCCTAATACCGCCACTGTTTTTCCTTCATTTTTCAATGCGCTTCTATGTGCAAGGGTATCAATTCCTAACGCCATTCCACTAATAATTGTGTATTCATTTTTAACCAAATCACATACAATTCGATCCGTAATGCTTGATCCATATTCACTAGGAACTCTTTTTCCAATAACACCTATGCATTTACCATCAAGAATATTCAAATTTCCATGATAAAATAAAACAAATGGCGGACAGGAAATTTCTTTTAACGCCTTAGGATAATCATCAGAAATAATTGTTGTATACTTTGAATTGACTTCTTTTACTGCTTTTCTCCTTTCTTCTTCAGATACTTTTTCTTTTGTTTGTAATGCTTTAAGTATGCTTTGAAAATCACCATCATATTTCAAAGCAAAAAATAGTAAGATTTCTTCCAAATTTATCACCTCACTATTTATATAGACATTTTATTTTATTTTTTCTTTTTTTTTCAAAAAAAAATTAGAAATTTGTGTAATAATTTCTAATTTTGTAATACAAAACTCTAAATATCTAAATTTAGCGACATTTGTTCTTTTATGACTTCCTGAACCGGCTTAAAAGATTTTCTATGAATAGGACAAGGTCCATACTTTCTAAGAGCCTCTTTGTGAGCTTTTGTAACATAACCCTTATGCTTTTCAAATCCATATTGAGGATATTTTTTAGCATATTCAATCATCAAATGATCTCTAGTCACTTTTGCTAAAATACTTGCTGCAGCAATAGACATAGAAAGCGTATCCCCTTTTATTATTGATAAATGTTCAATATTATGCAAAGGCATAGCATCTGTTAAAGCAAACATATTATCTCTTTTTAAAAGTTGACAACATTTTTCCATACCTTTTTGACTTGCTGCATAAACATTTAAGCGATCAACATCTTCTACAGAAATAATTTCTACATGGTAAGCCAAAGCATTTTCAAGAATGATTTTATACATTTCTTCCCTTTTTTTAGAAGTTAACTGCTTTGAATCAAAAATACGTTCATTATAATACCCTTTTGGAAAAATAACACCTGCAACTACCAATTCTCCAGCCATCGGACCTCTTCCAGCTTCATCAAGTCCAATTATATAATCATATCCTAAATCGTAATATTTATTTTCATAATCCAATAAATTACTCATTTGGTATCTCCCATGTTATTTTTGTAATAGCTCCATCAAATAAATCTGTAAAAAACATATCCATTACACGTTCATAATCTGTAATACCTCTAACAGGTTTTATCTTTTTATTAGCTGCAATATCATCATAACATTTTTCAATCCAATCATTTTCTAAATCAATATTAATTTGATAACGTTTTTCTAAAGTACCTGGATAATTTTTTACTAAATATTCAACAGCGTAAACAAACAAATCTTCTCTAGGTAATATTTGTTGCTTAATAGAGCCAATCAAAGCAATATTTCTTGCAATATCTTCACTTTCAAATTTTGGCCATAATACACCTGGTGTATCAAATAATTCAAAATCTTTATCTACTTTTATAATTTGTTGTGCTTTAGTAACGCCTGGTTTATTCCCTGTTACAGTTGCTTTTCTTTTAGCCAAACGATTAATAAAAGTAGATTTACCAACATTAGGAATTCCTAAAACCATTGCTCTCATTGCTCGTGGCTTTAATCCTTTTTTTGCTTCTTTAGCCATTTTATCTTTTAGTATTTCTTTACAAACTTGAATAATTTTTTTATATTCATTAAATTGTTTAAGATTAACACTCATTGCATAATAACCTTTATTCTTGTAAAATTCAATCCATTTTTGAGTTAATCTATCATTTGCTAGATCTTCTTTTGTCATTACGATCAATCTTGGTTTATTATTAACAACACTGTTAAATAAAGGATTTTTACTTGAATAAGGAGCCCTAGCATCTACCAATTCAACAACTATATCTATTAATTTTATTTTATCAGCTATTTCTCTTTTTGCCTTAGCCATATGGCCAGGAAACCACTGTATTTGTGCCATAATCAATCCATTCCTTTCATATGATTAAAAGGAAACAACACGATTCCTTTTTTAGATAAAATATCTTTTATTTTAAAACATCCTAATTCTCTTGAATCAAGAGAATTTACTCTATTATCTCCTAAAACAAAAATTTCATTTTGTCCAATAGTTATTTCAAAATCATTTGTAAAATATAAAGTATTATAACGTTTTTTTACATTCTTTATATATAATTTATCAAGATACCCTTCTTTAATATACTTTCCATTAATATATAAACAATCATTTTTATAAATGATTGTTTCACCTGGCAATCCTATAATTCTTTTAATGATAACTTTGCCTAATTGTTTACAATCTATTGTTACAATATCAAATCGTTGAATTTGCTTTTTATTAATGTTTAATCTTGACATGAAAATTAAATCATCATCCATTAATGTTGGATACATTGATAATCCTTCAACTTTTACAGGCATGATTACACCCTTAAAAACAAATGATGTTACTAAACAAATGACAATAAACTCAATTATTGTCATTATTACTTTTTTATTAAATTTCATAGATATCACCTATCTTTAATCTATAGACAATTTCTATTATACATCAATTGTTGATAGAAAAAAAGAAATGGTTACCCATTTCTTATTTTCTAATTTCTTTAATTCTAGCAGCTTTACCTGATAATCCACGTAAGTAATTTAATTTAGCTCTACGAACTTTACCAACTTTAGCAACTTCAATTCTATCAATGATTGGTGAATGAACTGGGAAAGTTCTTTCTACACCAACTTGATAAGAAATTTTTCTAACTGTGAAAGTTTCAGCAATTCCTTTACCTTGTCTTGCGATACAAACACCTTCAAATAATTGGATACGATATTTGTTACCTTCTTTAATTTTTACATAAACTTTTAAAGTATCTCCAGCTTTGAAAACAGGGATATCAGATTTTAATTGTTTTTTAGTAATTTGATCTACTAATGCTAAATTCATAATTTTTCTCCTTTTCATTTATAGTCTTGTATGTTCATTCGATTAACCAGCGGAACATATGCAGTCACTTTGACCTGTAACATTATAACATCATTTAAAGAAATATCAACTCTTTTTTTTGATTTCATTCAACATATTTATAGATTCCTCATCAAAATTATAACTTTCTAATAAATCTGGTCTTTTTAAATATGTTTTCTTCAATGATTGATATTTTCTCCATTTACGAATATTTTCATGATGTCCAGAAACTAAAACATCTGGCACCTTATTACCATCATATTCTAATGGTCTTGTGTACTGTGGATATTCTAATAATCCATCCGCAAACGAATCATCTTCATGACTTTCTTGACGAATCGCTCCCTCAATCAGTCTTACTACAGCATCACAAGTAACCATACTTCCAAGTTCCCCACCAGTTAAAACATAATCACCAATAGATAACTCTAAATCGACATAATCTCGAATTCTTTCATCAAATCCTTCATAGTGTCCACAAATAATAATGAGATGTTTTTCTGTTGAAAGCTTTAGCGCAACCTCATGTTTTAAGGTGATTCCTTGAGGCGACATCAAAATAATTAATGAATTATCTGTTGTAAGTGTTTTTAAACAATCAATGATAGGTTGACACATTAATACCATTCCTTGTCCACCACCATAAGGATAGTCATCTACATGTTTGTGCTTATCTTGTGTAAATTCTCTAAAATTGTGAATTTGAATATCAACAATTTCCTTGTCAATTGCTCTTTTAATAATAGAAGTATTTAAAAAACCATCAAACATTTCTGGAAAAAGCGATAGAATATCAATCTTCATCATACATTCCTTTAATTAAATGAACAAATATTTGTTTATTTTCAATATCTTCGTCTTCAATAAATGCATCAACATATGGAATGGCTATTTTCTTTTTTTCAGTTTGTACAGTTAAAACATCATGTGCTCCATTAAAATAAACAGAAACGACTTCTCCAATTTCTTGATTATTATTTATAATTTTACATCCAATTAAATCATCATAAAAATATTCATCATCTTCTAATTCGATATCTGCTTTTAAACCATAAACATTAAAGCCAATATATTTTTCTACTAAATTAATATCTTGCATTCCCTCAAAACTAATCAAATAATTACCTTTATGAACTCTTACCGTTTTAATAATGAAAGGCTCTGCAAGATCATTTAAATATAATTTATGACCAACAACAAATCTTTGATCATTAAAATCACTAAAAGATCGAATTTTTAATTCTCCCTTAAGTGCATGCGTTCCAACGATTTTACCAATTTTTAACTTTTCCATGTAACCTCCAAAAAAAATAGATGTGTTTAACACATCTATTCATATGATTCAAATTTAATATCTAATTTTTTATTAGAAAGACGTCCTGCAACAGACATTAATTGACGAATAGAATTAGCCATAACACCTTTACGACCGATTAATTTTGCAATGTCATTTTTTGCAGAATAAACATATAAAACAATTACATTTTCATCTAATGAAGGCATTTGTCTTACTTCTAAATGTTCTTTATCCTCAACTAATTCAATCGCAATATCTTTTAGTGTTTTTACATAATCCATAATTATTTACCTTGTTTTGAATCAGCAAATTTTTTCATGATACCTTGTTTAGATAATAAGTTTCTAACAGTATCAGAAGGTTGAGCACCATTGTTTAACCATTTTAAGATTTCTTCTTCTTTTAAGTTAACTTGAGCTGGATTAGTACATGGATTGTATGTACCTAATACTTCAATAAATCTACCATCTCTTGGTGATCTTGAATCAGCTGCTACGATTCTATAGAAAGGTCTTTTTTTAGCACCCATTCTTGTCATTCTTAATTTTACTGCCATTTATATTTCCTCCTTGATTTCTTATTGCTTGTATAATTTAACATATATAGAAATAGGTGTCAAGCATTTTTACTTGACACCCCTATTATTTTTTCTTTTTCTTTTTATGACGTACTTTTTTACGATTTGGACCACCTACAAAGTGACCTCCACCCATTTTTGGAAGACCCGTTGCCATATCCATATTTGACATTTGTTTCATCATTTGTTTAGATTGTTCAAATTGTTTTAATAATCTATTGATAGCAGCAAGATCCTTTCCGCATCCTTTAGCAATACGTTGTTTTCTAGATAACGTAATAATACTTGGATCTCGACGTTCTTCTAAGGTCATAGAATAGATAATAGATTCTGTTTCCTTCATTCTCTTATCTGTTGTTTCATCATTTAAATTAGGCATAGATGGCATACCAGGAATCATTTTCAAAATTCCTGAAAGTGGCCCTAATTTTTTTAATTGATGCATTTGATCAAGCATATCATCCAATCCAAAACGTCCAGATTGCATTTTTTTCATAGCTTTCATTGTTTCTTTTTCATCATAAACATCTTGAACTTTTTCAACTAAAGAAACAACGTCTCCCATTCCTAAAATACGATCAGCCATACGATCTGGATAGAATAAATCAATAGCATCTAATTTTTCACCAGTACCAATAAATTTAATTGGCACATGTGTAATATGTCTAATAGAAAGTGCTCCACCACCACGAGAATCACCATCTAATTTTGTAAGTACGGCTCCTGTAATATTTAATTTTTCATTAAATGAAGCAGCTACATTAACGATATCTTGACCTGTTAATGAATCTACAACAAGTAAAATTTCATCTGGTTTAGCAATTTCTTTAACATTTGCTAATTCTTGCATCAATGGTTCATCAATATGCAAACGACCAGCCGTATCAATAATAATAACATCATTATTATTTAAAGCAGCATAATTCATTGCTCCTTTTACTATGTTTTCAGCACTTTCAGATGTTCCTTTTTCATAAACTGGTACATCTAATTGGTTTCCCAAAGTAACTAATTGGTCAACCGCAGCAGGTCGATAAATATCACCTGCTACTAATAATGGCTTTTTAGCATATTTTGTCTTAATTAATTTAGCAATTTTACCAGCAGTTGTTGTCTTCCCTGAACCTTGTAAACCTACCATCATAATAACTGTTGGTTTTTTACTAAAATCAACCTCTGATACTTCATCACCCAATAAATGCACTAACTCATCATGCACAATTTTAACTAAAACTTGTCCAGGTTTTAATGAACCTACAACATCTGCACCAATCGCCTTTTCTTTTGTTGATGCAATAAACTCTTTTACAACTTGATAGTTGACATCTGCTTCAAGTAAAGCAAGTCTAATTTCTGTCAACATCTCTTCCATATTGCTTTCAGTCAACTGACCTTGTCCAGATACCTTTTTTAAAGTTGACTGCAATCTTTCAGATAACGAATCAAACGCCATATATACCTCCTATAAATCTCTTAACATTTGTAAATGTTCATCAATATTTTTATGTTCTTCTTTTATATCTTTTTCTAAATCATCTATAATTTCAAGTCTTTTTTGATGTTTTTCCAATAAATTTAATTTTTCTTCGTAATTTTCTAAATGTAAACATGCTTTTTTTAGATTGTCAAAAACAGCATTTTTAGAAACATTTTTAATTAAAGAAATTTCTGACAAAGATAAATCTTCATGATAATATAAATCTAAGTATTCTCTTTGCTTTTCTGTTAATAAATCTTCATATAAATCCATTAAAAGATTTACTCTTTGTTTTTTTTCTAAACTATTTTCCATTATGCTTCCTCAACTAATCCTTTACATAATCCATAAATATATTGTTCCAAATCAAATTCTTGTAAATCATCAACTTGTTCCCCTAAGCCAATAAATTTCACAGGAATATTTAATTGATCTTTAATCGATAAAACAATACCACCTTTGGCAGTTCCATCCATTTTTGTAAGAACAATTCCTGTAATATCAGTGATTTTAGAAAATTCAATAGCTTGTGAAACACCATTTTGTCCTGTTGTTGCATCTACAACAAGTAATGTTTCATGTGGACCTTCAGGGACAACACGTTTAATAATACGATTCATTTTTTCTAACTCATTCATTAAATTCACTTTATTTTGTAAACGTCCTGCTGTATCGCAAATCAAAACATCAGCTCCTGTTTCTTTTGCTTTATTTAAAGCATCAAAAACAACTGCTGAAGGATCTCCACCTTCTTTTCCTTTAACAATATCTACACCAACTCTTTCTGCCCAAACTGCTAATTGATCAATTGCTCCTGCTCTAAATGTATCACCAGCAGCCACAACAACTTTTTTACCTTCATCATGAACAATACGATGGGCAAGTTTACCAATTGTCGTTGTTTTCCCAGCACCATTAACTCCTACCATTAAAATGACTGTTAAACCATCTGGAGCATAATTTATTTTTGTAGACATGACACTTTCATTGGCATAAATAACAAACATTTTATCTACAATAATATCGTTAATTTCTCTTGGATCAGTAATATTTCTAATTCTAACTTCTGCCTTGATTTCTGAAACAATTTTCATAACCATCGAAACACCAACATCAGCCATAATTAAAATATTTTCTAATTCTTCAAAATATTCATCATTAATTTCTCTAAAACGAGCAGCAAGTTCATTAATACGATCTGAAAATGTTTCAGACGATTTATCTAAACCTACAACATATTTTTCATTTTGTTTAGTTGATTTTCCTACTAATTTTTCTTTTATTTGTGTAAAAAATCCCATCTAAATACCTCCTTTACGATGGTCATCAGAAAGATCAATCGCATCTTCAAGTTTAACACTCACAAGTTTTGTAACACCCTTTTGTTGCATAGTAGCACCATATAATAAATCACATTCTTCCATTGTTCCTTCTCGATGTGTTACCACAATAAATTGTGTTTGTTTAGAAAATTCTCTTAAAAACTTTGCAAATCTTTCTACATTAGCCATATCTAATGCCGCTTCTACTTCATCTAAAATACACATTGGAACAGGTCTAACCTTTAAAATCGCAAATAAACATGAAATAGCAATTAAAGCTTTCTCTCCTCCAGAAAATAAAGTAATATTCGAAACTGCTTTTCCAGGTGGCTGTACATCTATATCAATTCCAGTTTCTAAAATATTCTCTGGATCTGTATATTTGATATGCGCTCTACCACCACCAAATAATTCTCTAAAAACATTATTAAATTCTTTATTGATTTTTTCAAATGTTGTTGAAAATTTATCAATCATAATTTGATCCATTTCATCTATAGCCTGTACCATTTTATCCTGTGCTTGAATCAAATCAAGACGTTGATTATTCATATTTTCATAACGAGATGAGACTTCTTTATATTCTTCTATAGCATCAATATTAACATGACCAAGTGCAGTCATTTCATTTCTAAGGGTTGCAACCTCACTTCTAGAAAATTCAATATCTATTTCATCATGATAATTTTCACTAGCATATTCATATGTCATTGAATATTCATTGGATAATCTACTCAAATAATTATGAAGAGAACCCTCATATTTAGTAGATAGAATAGCTTTTTCATTAATTTGATTTTGAATATCTTTCAATTCTTTTCTTAATATTTTTAAAGCTGACTCCAATTGTTCATTTTCATTAACATATGTCATTCGCAATTCTCTTTTAGATTTAATTTGCTCTGTCAATTCATCACGATGTTTAATTGCCTCATTTAATTGTAAAACCAACTGATTATCAATTTTTCCGCTTTTAAATCCATCTATTTCAATACTTTGATGTGAAAGACTTTCATATTCTCCTTTAGCAACCACAAGCTCTTCTTTTTTACCCTGTACAACAACTTCTAATTTAGCATAAGACATTTGTTTTTGCAAAAGCTCATGCGCTAATTCCTTTGCTTCATTTTCAAGCTTTAATAACTCATTTTTTTCACGAACAAGAACATGTTCTAACTGACTAAGTTTTTCTTTAACATTTTCTAGTTCTCTTTTTTGAAGAATCGTTGATTTTTGACGATTAACAGTTCCTCCTGTAAGAGAACCGCCAACATTAACAATATTTCCATCTAAAGTTACAACTTTATATCTTGCATAAGTTGCTTTTGAAATTTGTACAGCATGATCAATATCATCTGCTAAAATCACATTTCCTAATTGATTTAAGATAATATTATCAATTTTTTTCGAGCTTGAAACAAAATCACTTAAAACACCTAAATATCCATCTAATGTCGGACATAAGATTTCATGTTCTTCTCTTAAAGAACGAGGTTCCATATCAGCTAAAGGTAAAAAAGTTGCTCGTCCAGCCTTATTATCTTTCAAAAATTTGATAGCTAATCTTGCTTGCAAATTATCCTTTGTTACAATGAATTGTGAAGCACTCCCTAAAGCTACTGAAACTGCCAAGTCATATTGCGGATCATTTTCCAACAAATCACCAAAAATACCAATAATATCTGGATTATCATGAGCAAGTTCCATAATTGCTTTAACACCATTTTGATAATTAGATTTATTTTCCACTAAATCAACAAGTATTTCCTGTCTATTTTTATTTTTTGTGATTTCTTGATTTAAATGATTAATGTGTTGATGTTTACTTTCTATTTCTGTTGAAAGACTCTTTTGTTTTTGTGTTAATTTTTCAAGTGTTTCTTCAGTTGTTTTTAATCTTTCAACACGATCATTGTATTCTTCAATCAAATCTGTCAAAATTGCTTTCAAATTATCCAATTTTTCTTTAATATCATTATTATTTTTGGATTCTAAAGCATGTTTTCTTTTTTGATCAATTTCAATCTTACTTGTCTCTAACCTTGAAACATCCGACATAGTTTCCAGTAATTGACTTTGTAAAGCATTGATTTCGTTATCTAAAGCAAACATTTTCTTTTTTATCTCATCATTAGAACTTTCTTTTAATAAAATTTCAGCATCAATTGATGAATGGTTTTCATTAAGAGTTTTAAGTTGTAAAGATAATGCTTTTAACTGTGTATTTAAATCAGAAATTTCATGTACAAGCACATTAACTTCAATAGAAGTTAACTGTTCTTGCAATTTCAAAAACGTTTCAGCCTTTTCTTTTTGTTTCTTTAAAGGAGTAAGCTGTTTTTCTAATTCATAAACAATATCTTTTATTCTATTTAAATTATCTGTTGTTCTTTCTAATTTTCTAATAGCTTCTATTTTTCTTTTTTTATATTTTGAAACACCTGCTGCTTCTTCAAAAATTGCACGTCTTTCCTCTGGTCTACTATCAGCAAAATTAGAAATATTTCCTTGAGAAATAATAGAAAGAGAATCTCTTCCCAATCCTGTATCTAAAAGTAAATCAGTAATATCTTTTAGACGGCACTGTTGCCTATTTAAAAGATATTCTGCTTCATTTCCTTGTCTATAAAGACGTCTAGTAATTTCAACTTCATTATAATCATAATTAAGTGTACGATCACTATTATCAAACACCAATGTAACTTCAGCTAAGTTTTGTGCTCGACGATCTTGAGAGCCAGCAAAAATAACATCTGCCATATTGCTTCCACGTAAAGATTTTACAGATTGTTCACCTAATACCCATCTAACCGCATCAGAAATATTAGATTTACCACATCCATTTGGTCCTACAATTCCCGTTATTCCAGGCTGAAATTCAATATTAACTTTATCTGCAAACGATTTAAATCCATGTAATTCTATTTTTTTTAAATACATAGATACTCCTTTCTAGCCTATTTGAAAACGATTTGACCATTTTCAAAAGATTCAATTATCGCAAGTGATTCTACTCTATAACCTAAATCCACTAATTTTTGATGTCCCTTTTGGAATCCTTTTTCAATAATAATTCCACATCCAACAATATGTGCTTTTGCTTGATTGCACATATCAACTAATCCAAGCATTGCATTTCCATCAGCTAAAAAGTCATCAACAAGTATTACATTTTCATTTTCATTTAAATATTTCTTTTTAACACACGCGATGTATCTTGTTCCTTTAGTATAAGAATAGACCTCACTTGTATATAAATCATCATTAATTGTTTTAGAAGTTCCTTTTTTTGCAAAAACAACCGGAATATCATTTAATTCATAACTAAGTGCAAGTCCAAGTGCAATTCCTGATGCTTCAATTGTTAAGATTTTATCGATTTTTTCCCCCGCAAATCTTCTTTTAATTTCTTTAGCAATTGATCTATAAGTTTTTGGATCAATTTGATGATTAATAAAACTATCTACTTTTAAAATATCTGGTTCAATAATTTCTCCGTCACTTAAAATTTTTTCCTTTAATTCTAACATACTAATCCCCTTATCTTTTCAATCTTTCAATTAATTTTTGTTTTTCAATTGGTAATTTTACAATAAAATTTGTTCCTACATCCACTTGTGATAAAATATCTATCTTACCATGATGTAAATCAACAATAGATTTTACAATTGCCAATCCAAGTCCATTGCCCTCAACATTTCTTGCTTTATCTTCTCGATAAAATCTTTCAAAAATATGTGAAACAACTTCCTTAGACATACCAATACCAGTATCTTCAATAGATACTTCTATATCTTTGGAACTTTTTTTCATTGTTATTGTAATTAAACCACCCTCATTTGTGTATTTTATAGCATTTGAAATAATATTAGTCCAAACTTGTTCCAAACGTTGTTCATCACCATCTATAAATATATCTTTTTTAGGTGTTTCAAAAACAATTTCTATATTTTTTTCTGTTGCTTGATTCTCTTGAGTAGAAATAACTCGATTCATTTGATTAACTAATGAATAATTACTTATTTCTAATTCAATCTCTTCTCTATCAAGCAAGGTCAATTGTAACATATTTTTCGCTAAAGAAGACAATCTTTTACTATTATATAAAATAATATTAGCATATTTTACTCTTTGTTCTTTTGGCAAGTCTTCTTCTTTTAAGATATTTGCAAATCCCTGAATAGATGTTAATGGCGTTTGAAATTCATGTGAAATATCAGAAATAAATTTTTGCCTTGTTTCATCTTGTTTAGCAAGTTGTCTCGCCATTTGATTAAAGCCCTGATTTAATTTAGAAATTTCATCTTGTCCTACGTTATCAACACGTACATTATAATTACCATTACTAAGTTCTTTAATAGCATTCGTAAGACGTGTTAGTGGTTTAACAATAATATCAGCAATCACCAAGAAAACAATACTTCCTGTTAAAAAAACGCATCCTAAAATCAAAATTGCCGAATTAGCAATTGCACTTTTTTGACCACTGGTATCTTTTTGTACATAGATATAATACTCTTGCCCATTAATCATATTTTTGGTACCATACGCCAACACTTCATTATGATGTTTAAATGTAAGTTCTTTCTTTGTATTTTTAAACATGTCTTCCATTTGTTCAGGTGTTGGATTATACTTCTTATTTCCATAAGCAATATATCCATCATTAATAGAATAACATGTAATGGCCATTTCACTACTTCTTGCATATAAATCAATAATATCATTTCTATTTTCAATATTAATATTTGAAATTACCTTAGAAACATAATCATTAGTCGTAATTAAATCTTCTTCTACTGTAGATTCAATTTGTTGATCATTTAACCTTAATGATACAAATCCAGCAACAGAAAAAGACGCTACAATAGTAATAAAAAAGCCAAAAATTAATTTTGAATAAATCGACTTCATTTACTCTACCTCAACTTTATATCCTAATCCTCTTACAGTAACAACATTAAACCCTGGTAAATGACCAATATTTTCTCTAATTCTTTTAATATGTACATCTACTGTACGATCAAAACCGTCATAATCCATTCCCCAAATTTTTTCAATAAGTTGTTCTCTAGAAAATATTTGATTTGGATGTTTAGCAAGTTCAAATAATAATTCAAATTGTTTCAAAGGTAAATGAATGATTTCATCATGATAACGAATTTCATATTTATCACCATCTAATTCAACATCATTTAAACGTACAATATGTGATGTATTAATATCATACCTTTTCATAATTGCTTTAACCCTAGCCATTAATTCATTTGGATCAAAGGGCTTTACAACATAATCATCTACTCCTGAAGAAAATCCACGTAACTTATCTTTGCTTTCACCTTTAGCAGTAAGCATAATGCAAGGAACATCTTTAAATTCTTTCATGTTTTCTACAAGCTCAAAGCCATCCATTTTAGGCATCATTACATCGATAATTCCTAAATCGATATATTCATTTTCAAAAATTGTTAAAGCTTCTTCTCCATCAGCTGCCTCGACTACTTCATATCCTTCTTTGTTCAAATAAAATTTAAGTAATTCTCTAATATCTTGTTCATCATCAACAACTAAAACCCTTGGTTTCATCTTATACACCTCAATTCAATTCAAAATTATATCATAAAACAATAAAATAATACAATCTACTAAGATTTACTTTATATAAGAAGTTTACTAATAAGGATACACAAAAAAAATATTTATTGTATAATATATCAAGATTAAAGGAGATGTAGAAATGATATTAGAAAAAATAGATCAAGATTTATTAGATTTAGCTAAACAATCAGAAAACGATTTAAAAGATATTTATGCTAAAGTGGATGAAATTTGCCTTATTAATTCAAATAAAGTTTTATCTGCTTTTATAGAAAACCAAGTTTCTTATAGTGATTTTAGCGATATCAATGGATATGGTAACTATGATGAAGGAAGAGATAAACTAGAAAAAATCTTTGCTTCAATATTGGGATGTGAAGATGCTTTAGTAAGACCGCAAATCATGTCAGGAACAAATGCTTTATATTTAACACTTTCTGCTTTATTAAAGCATGGTGATACAATGATTTCAATCAGCGGTGATCCTTATGATTCTTTACAAGAAATGATAGGCATAAGTGGTCATTCAAATCAATCATTAAAAGCCTATGGAGTAAGTTATGAACAAATTGATTTAATTGATAATGAATTTGATGAAAAAAGCATCGTTGAAAGACTTCAACAAAAAAATGTAAAACTTGTTGAAATTCAACGTTC
Organism: Bacteroidaceae bacterium; assembly: GCA_963618275.1. Taxonomy (GTDB): domain Bacteria; phylum Bacillota_I; class Bacilli_A; order Erysipelotrichales; family Coprobacillaceae; genus Faecalibacillus. The sequence continues at coordinate 5,211 of CAVESC010000045.1, read as the reverse complement.
TCGTGGATATAGCCAACGTCTGTCACTAACAATTGATAAAATAGAATCGATTATTCAAAAAATCAGAGAAGTTAATCAAGAAGTTATTATTATGGTTGATAACTGCTATGGTGAACTTGTAGAAACAAAAGAACCTGGAGATGTTGGTGCTGATATCGTTGTAGGGTCATTAATGAAAAACTTAGGTGGTGGAATTGCTCCAACAGGTGGTTATGTTGCTGGTAAAAAAGATTTAATTTACGAAGTTGCTCAAAGACTTACTGCTCCTGGTATTGGTAAAGATTTGGGTGCTAACTTTAATCTTAACAACGCTTTCTTTAAAGGTGTATTTATGGCACCAAGTGCTGTAAAAAGCGCATTAAAAACTGCAATTTTTACTTCATATATGTTAGAAAAGTTAGGATATGAACATGTTTCACCACGTTATGACGAAAAAAGAACAGATCTTATCCAAACATTAGATTTACATAGTGAAGAAAAACTAGTGAATTTTACTCAAGGAATTCAATCATCAAGCCCAATTGATTCCTTTGTACGTGTCCTTCCTGCCCCAATGCCAGGCTATCCTTTTGATGAAGTCATGGCAAGTGGAAGTTTTACACAAGGAAGTACGATTGAATTAAGTGCTGATGCTCCTGTTAAAGAACCTTATACTTTATATATGCAAGGTGGATTATCAATCGAATATGGTAAACTTTCCATCTTACTTGCTTTAACTCAAATGAAAAATAAATAAAAAGATAGCCCAATTGTTTAGTCACAATTGGGCTTTTTTACATACTACCTATTTGGCCTCCATCAATTCGTATAATGGAATTATTTATAAAATTAGCCTCATCACTAATTAAAAATTTTACCAAATACGCAACTTCTTCCGGTTCACCATAGCGTTTAACCATTATTTTTTCTTGTTCTTCTTTTAAAAATTCCTCATCATAACCATCTAATTCATTTTCTGTACCAATAAATCCAGGGGCAATACAGTTCACATGAATATATGGTCCAAATTCAAAAGCTAAATTATGAGTCAAAGAAATAAGCGCTGCTTTAGAAGCATCATAATCAATACACATAGGATAATAAGTATTCATCCCATTTGTCGATGAAATATTGATAATACGTCCATAGTCTTGTTTAAGCATATGTACTGAAACACTTTTACTACAATTATAAGCACCTACAACATTAACATCCAATGTTTTTCTAAATTCCTCTGCTGTTTTTAAATGAAATAAATTAGATAAATCAATTCCTGCATTATTTATTAAAATATCAACACCACCTAATTGATCATCAATTTCTTTAATCATTTGATCAACTTGATCTTCTTTAGATACATCTGCTTTCAAAGCTAAACAACGTACATGATATTGTTGAATAATTTGTTCTTTTAAACATTTTGCTTCTTGATGAGAAGTTAGATAATTAATAACAATATCATATTGATTTTTTGCTAATTCCAATGCAATTGCTTTACCAATACCCTTAGCCCCACCTGTAATTAATACAACTTTATTCATGATAAAAAAAGAGCTTTATTAAGCTCTTCCTGCATATTTTCCATCAGCTGAAAAAACAACAATTTTTTCACCTTGTTCAATAAATTGAGGAACTCTAAGAGTTAAACCAGTTTCAGTTTTAGCATCTTTTGTTTGGTTAGATGGTGCTCCTTTAATAGCTGGGTCTGTTTCTACAACAGTTAATTCTACTTTTTCAGAAACAGAAACGTTTAATAATAATCCTTCAAAGAATACTAAATAAACTTCAGTTCCTTCAACGATAAAGTATTTATTATATCCAACTTGGTCTTCTGATAATTCATATGTATCATATGTTTCCATATCCATGAAGTAGAAAGTATCATCTGCTTCATAAGAAAATTGAGCTGCTTTTTTAGAAATATTTGCTTGATCAAATTTAGTTGAAGCATTAAAGTTCTTTTCTTGAATAGCTCCCGTTTTTAAGTTTCTCATTTTAGTTTTTAAAATAGCTGCTCCTTTACCAGGTTTTACATGTTGGAAATCCAACACTTGGCAAGGATCACCATCGATAATTAAAGTTAATCCTGTTCTAAAATCTCCTGCACTAATTGCCATATACTATCTCTCCTATTAATAATTTTTTACACATCCTATTGTAACAGTTTCAATCAATATTCTCAAGTACCCATAAAAAACTCTTGGTACTTTGAAAATATTTTATTTTAAATTAAATTATTTAAAATAAAGATACTTTTTCTTTATTTTGATGTTCTTTGATATATCTACTCCATTTAATATATCCATAAGTTGTATTTGTAAAATAACCTAGTTTTAAAGCAAGTAAAACATATTGTCCTGACATTACATTAATAACTGCTTCTAAAAATGCACATATATACCAAGCAATCCATTGTTCTCTTAATCTAAAGAAAATAAAGAGTCCATTAGCGATTCCAACCGCTGAAGCACAAGCATCAATATAAATGATTGCTGTTTCTAACATTTTGTTGTTATAAAAATCAGTTGCAATATCTAAACCACTAATAAAATATCCCACAACAACTGTCCAAACAATAATACCAATAATGACTAAAACTTCTTGATATCCTTTTAACTTTCTTACCATTGTAAGTTCATCTTCTTCATCATCACGATGTTTAGACCAGTTAATATAACTAATAATATCAATAGGTAACCAGAAAAATAAAGTTGTTGCCATTGTCGCAAAACGATACATTAAAACAATACAAGAAACAATTTCTACTATTTCTACTAATACAGAAACCAAGAAATTATACCTTGATTGTTTAGATATCAGTAATTCACATAAAATATTTAAGAATGTATCTAATAAATAAAGAATCATAATGATAATACCGTTTACACCATTGGCACTATCTTCTGGGAATAACACAGATAAAATCGTAGCTAATACCATAATTGAGATAAACCATGATTTTTCATATGTTGTAAATTGTTTAGAGAATAGCATCATAATTGCAACAGATAACATTAAAATGAATGTTGCACTTGCTAAATTGAAAATAGGTAATGTTTCTTCTGCCATCATTTCTTTATAAGAATGACTTGCTTCTTGATGACTTACATCTTTATGATCAAAATAAAGATTTTGTCCGTTTTCTGTTTTAAATTCATATGCTTTAATTGAATTTTTATTCAATTTAACATAATCTTCGTAATCATAAGATATAACAAGCTTTTGATCACCTTTTCGATAAATAACATCACAAACCTTGTTATCTGAATCATAATCTTCTTCATCTTTATCTCTATTCATTGTGACAGATTGAACATATTGCAAATCTCCCACATCTTTATGAATTTGCATCAAGCCATAAAAAACCGAACCAATTGAAGTAAAAATAAGTAAACATAAAACAATTATTTCGAATGTTCTTAGTTTTTTATTAGACTCGATATTTTTTTTGAAAAATTGAATCATTATTTAAACCTCTCCCTTATTTTAAAATGCCTTATCATTATAATAAATATTTATAAAAAATACACTCTTTTTTTATATTTATTATAAATATTTTATAAAAATATATAAAAATAGGAATACACAATGATTCCTATCTTGAATTATTTAGTTTTAAATTGACTAATGACAACACTTTGATGTTCATTAGAAACAAATTGAATTTCAACTTCATCACCCGCTTTTACAAGTGGTAATGAATTAGAAAGTGATAGATCTGCAATATAAATATGATCATCCCCTTCTAACTTAAAATAATAAACACTATTGCCTTCTTTAACAGCACTGCTAATCAAAGCAATTTTTCCAGTTAAAGTATTCTCTTTAAACTTTTCATGACTTTTACCATTTTGGGATAGAACTTCATAATAAGACTTCTCTGCTTCAGACACACTACTTCCTGTTGCTACAATTTGATAATTTTTAACACTTACAAAAGCATACATCTTTACCAAATTACTACTATCTTTTAAAGAAAGAAAATATGTTGGTTCACCGCCTGCATTAATAAGTATCGGGAATGTTGCTTTATATTTTAAGTTTTGCACCTTTCCTTCAGCTGATGACATAGCTGAATATTCTTCAGCACCTGAAATATGATAATATTTTCCTTCTTTTGTTCGCAAATTAATTAAAGCAAATCCAACGTTACTTGCATCTTTAGAAACACTTGTAAGTCCTGTATATAAATAAACATCATCATCAATAACAATGTAATTATAACCATCTGTTGGTTGTAATACCCCTTTTTGTGAAAAAACAGAGTTAATATAGCCGTGTGTATATTTTCCATAGTTTTCTAATTGTTGAATGACTAGATCTGCTGGGTAAACACGATCTACCCAATTAGGAATATCTTTAATATCGTAATATTTGTGTTTTCCATCAACAGCATTTACTAAAACTGCTCCAACAATATCTTTTCCACCAAAAGACCCTATTTTATATTCAAATACTGGAGCTATCCAATAAGGAATACCATCATCATTAATCTCAAAAGCAAGTTCTTCAAACATTTTTGTAGGATAATTCATTCTTAAATGTCGCTTAATATTTCTACCAAAATGTTCAGATTTTGAATATTTCATACCTTCTTTTAATTCAACAACTTCAGATTCTTGACTTACCATATTAACTTTTATATATCCTGGTAAACCTTCCTTTCTATTTGTCACCCATTTAATCAAATCGCTATATTCTAAAGGCGTTACACGATAAGGAGTATCTTGATAATTAATTTGTTCATAAGACTCATCTACTTCAAATTGTGAAACATAATCAATCATTTGTCCCATCTTACGATCGCCTAATTTAATTGCACTTTCTCGATCTACAACTGGAATAGATTGATAAGAAATAGTTTCATTATCTTTATAAAAATCAGCTTTTTTATCTAGTTGTAACTGATTTTGATAAGTTTTAGCATGAAAAACAGGCAAACTATAAATTGATCCTACACCCACATAAATAAACAAAGCAGCTACTACAAACATTAAATATTTAGATAATTTATCAAAGGAACCCAATAATAGTGCATGTAAAAGTACAAAAAGAACAATTAAAAAAATCAAATGAAAAATAAATGTTTGAGATTGATAATGAATTGGAATTAATAAAACATACTCCCCAATAATGCTTAAAGCACAAACAATAATCAATGGAATTAAATAACTCCATTTTTTAGGCTATGTTAGACGAAATGTGTGTTATTCATTAAATAACATTTGCCTT
>CAVESC010000044.1:0-22025 GCA_963618275.1 Bacteroidaceae bacterium | reverse complement strand
AAAGCGGGAAGAAAATTCTATATATATCAATAAGTTAGAGTTTTCGAACCGCCTGTATAAGCAAAAGGGGGATTATATAATGGAATATGTTACATTAAACAATGGTTTAAAAATGCCAATGGTAGGATTTGGTGTCTTTAGAGTACCAGATAAAAAAGAATGTGAAGAATCAGTATATCAAGCAATTAAAGCAGGATATCGTTTAATTGATACAGCTGCTGCTTATACAAATGAAGATGCTGTAGGGGCTGCTGTAAAAAGAGCAATCGCTGATGGTCTTTGTACAAGAGAAGATTTATTTATTACTTCTAAATTATGGGTACAAGATATGATGGATTATGAAAGTGCTAAAAAAGGTATTCGTGCTTCATTAGAAAAAAGTGGTTTAGAATATCTTGATTTATATTTATTACATCAAGCTTGTGGGGATTATTTTAGTGCCTGGAGAGCAATGGAAGATGCTTATAAAGAAGGTATCTTAAAAGCTGTTGGTGTTTCTAACTTCTATCCAAATATTCTTACAAACTTCTGTGAAGTTGTTAAAGTAAAACCAGTAGTCAATCAAGTAGAATTACATCCATACTACACACAAGAAAAAGCATTGGAAACAATGAAATATTATGATGTTATTCCAGAAGCATGGGCACCACTAGGTGGAGGAAGATATAATCCATTTGAAGATGAAATGTTAAAAGAAATTGCAGCTAAATATAATAAATCAGTAGGACAAGTACTACTTAGATGGAATGTACAAAGAGGAGTAGTAGTTATACCAAAATCAACACATGTAGAAAGAATAAAAGAAAATATAGATATCTTTGATTTTGAATTAAATGAAGAAGAAATGAAACAAATCTCATCATTAGATATGGGCTATTCAGGATCAAGAGCTAAACATTTTGAACCTGATTTTGTAAGAATGGTATTAAATAATAAGATTCATGAATAAAATGCACTTAGTGCATTTTTTCATTATTAAAACTAATTTTATCGCTTATATTGACAATAAATTTGAATTAAGTTAAGATAACGAAGTAGAAATAAAGGCAATGAATAGACAAGTAATATTAGCCCTTCATTCAAAGAGAGTCTTGGTTGGTGGAAAAGATAATGAAACTATTATGAATAAAGACTAGGAGCTGCATCTTGGATATTTTGATAAGATGACGTAAGCCACGTTATAGGCAAGACTATTAATAGATAGTTATTGAGGTTAATAGGGTGACCTATTAATGAATTTGGGTGGTAACACGATTTAGCTCTCGTCCCATGGGATGGAGAGTTTTTTATATTTTAGGAGGAAATTATGGAAGAAAGAAAGTTTAGTGAACAAGAACTTGTTCGTAGAGAAAAAATGCAAGAACTTATCGACAAAGGGATTGATCCTTTTGGTCAAAGATTTGATGTAACTGCTTATTCAAAAGGTATTAAAGAACAATATGGTGATAAAGCACATGAAGAATTAGAAGAAATGGCTGTAGAAGTATCTGTAGCTGGTAGAATTATGACTAAACGTCGTAAAGGTAAAGTATGTTTCATGCATATCCAAGATAGAGATGGACAAATCCAATTATATGTAAGAAAAGATACTATTGGTGAAGATGCTTATGAAATCGTTAAAAAAGGTGATATCGGAGATATCATTGGGGTTAAAGGAACAGTATTTATGACAAATACTGGAGAATGTTCTGTTAAAGTAAGTGAATATACACACTTAACAAAAGCATTACGTCCTTTACCAGAAAAATTCCATGGTTTAAGTGATATTGAAGAAAGATATAGAAGAAGATATGTTGACTTAATCATGAATGAAGAAGCTAAAAAAATTGCTTTTACTAGACCTAGAATCATTCGTTCAATTCAACATTATTTAGATAGTAATAATTATGTAGAAGTTGAAACACCTGTATTAAATCCAATCTTAGGTGGAGCAGCTGCAAGACCATTCGTTACTCATCATAATACATTAGATACTGATTTCTATTTACGTATTGCTACTGAATTATCTTTAAAGAGATTAATTGTTGGTGGTATGGATGCTGTTTATGAAATTGGACGTTTATTCAGAAATGAAGGTATGGATAGAACTCATAACCCTGAATTTACTACTATTGAAGTTTATAAAGCATTTAGTGATCTTGAAGGTATGATGGATTTAACTGAAGGTATTATTTCTAATGCTGCTATGGAAGTTAATGGAACTTATGAATTAGATTATAAAGGACATCATATTTCTTTAGCTCCAGGATTTAAACGTGTTTCTATGACAGAAGCTATTAAAGAAAAAACTGGTATTGATTTCAATGAACATATGTCATTTGAAGATGCTAAAAAATTAGCTGAAGAACATGGTATTGAAGTAGAAGCTCACTTTGGTTATGGACATATTATCAATGAATTCTTTGAAAAATATGTAGAAGAAACAATTGTTGAACCAACATTTGTATATGGTCATCCAATTGAAATCTCACCACTTGCTAAAAAGAACTTAGAAGATCCACGTTTCACACAACGTTTTGAATTATTCATCTGTGGAAACGAATATGCTAACGCATTTACTGAATTAAATGATCCAATTGATCAATATGAAAGATTTGCAGATCAATTAAAAGAAAAAGAATTAGGAAATGATGAAGCTAACGAAATGGATTTAGATTACGTAGAAGCTCTAGAATACGGTTTACCACCAACAGGTGGAATGGGTATGGGTATTGATAGATTAGTTATGTTATTAACTGGACAAGAATCTATTCAAGAGGTAATACTCTTCCCTCAAATGAAACCAAGAAACAAATAAAACACTGATAAAATCAACATTTTTTTGGTTTTAAATTTGTGTTTGACACATAAAAGTAAGACACATTTATTAATGATAAATATACTTAAAATAGTACCTATGTTGGGGTATAAAAATCATTGATTAGATGTGTCTTTTTTATTGCTTGAAAGATACAAATAAACATCAAAATTTGGGTAAGTGGCCACAAAATGGCCAACTTTTATGTAAAAAATAAAAGAATAAAGTGTAACGCTGAAATATTCGATAGATAAGATGGAACATAAAGTGTTTTTTTGAATATGATTGTGTAAATTTATGAAAATAAAGAGATAAAACCACCATAAAATAAAAGTTATTCAATGTAAAAGATTTGTAAATAATTAAAACTCAACGTTGTTGAGTTGCTCAGCGAAAACGAGGAACATTTGTAAAACAAATTGTAACTCGTTTTCCTTATCCTGCTAAATATATTAAAGAAAATAAGGATTAAAATTCATACGGCAATGTTGCCGTGTAAGTTTGTCTTAAACAATATCTTAAAAAAATGTGAAATCGTTAGTCTATGAAGTTTGAAATTTGCTTATAAAAAGAGAGTATTTATATAAAAAATGAATATAATTATTTTAAAAAAGAGGAATTTTATTTCTTCTTTTTTATTATTTCAAATGATATAATTTTAGTAAATTAGAAATGTAAGAAATAAGGTGATATTGTGGAAATTTTTAAACATGGACTATTTGAAGATGTTACAGAGAACTTTTTATTAATGAGGAAAGAAAATCAACCATATACTAAAATATTAGATGAAAATAAGGAATGTCTTTTGGTTTCTTATACATGTGAAGAAGGATATGAGATTGAAGAACATTTTCATGATTGGATAGAATTTACACTTGTATTATCTGGTGAAAAAAGAATTTATGTTGAAGGACAAGAAAATATATTAAGTTCTGGTGACATTATTATGATTGATTATAATAAGGTACATTCTTCTTTAGCAAATAAAGAAACAACTCAAATAACAATACAATTAAAAAGAGGATTTATAGAAAAATATGTGCCAGAATTTGAATCGAATAAAATAGTTTGTAGCAGTACAAAAATAACATCTGTTTATGATTATTACATCTATAAAAATATAATTGACATTTTTTGTTATTTAGCCAACACGTTTATTAGAAATAATGCAATAATTAAAGCTGATTTTATAGGTTTTTTATATTTATTGATTTATAAATTAATGGAAGAATGCCAAATTGATAAAAATACGGAAAATAAGTTTAATACAGACAATCGTTATATTCAAAATATTATTTCTTATATCAATAGCCATTATAACGAGGACATTTCATTGAAAATGTTAGGTGAGATATTTTATTTAACGCCAGAATATATATCAAAAATTTTTAAAGATGAATTAGGAACAGGTTTTAAAGAATATCTTATAAATTTAAGATTAGACTATGCTGAAGTTTTAATAAAAAAGACACGTAAAACAATGCTTGAAATAAGTGATGAATGTGGTTTTCCTAGTAATAAATCATTTATCAATTCATTTAAAAAAAGATATAAAAAAACGCCAATGCAATATAGAAAAGAATATGTAATTTGAATTTTAAAAGCTGTAAAGAAATATTATATAGTTACAGCTTTTTTTTGTTTTAGTAATACAGTTTATCAAATTATTGATTATAAAAGTGTATAAAAAAGGGAAATGGATGGATTAAGAAACGGTAAGAAATAAGAAATACAATCAGTTAAAATATTTTTTGATAAGAATAAAGAGGCTATGAAATATAAAGTCACATGATATGTATACAGTTTCTAAAAACCATAAACATATGATATATGATGATTTGAGAGGAGATGGTCAATGGAACGAGTAGATCGTGTTGCATTGTACTAAATATTAAAACTGAAATAACAGGAGGAAAAATTAAATGGCAGCATTAGAAACACTTAATAACAGAGTAGTTATCATATCAGGAGCAGCTCAAAATATTGGTGCCCATATGTTAAAGAAATTCGCAGAAGAAGGAGCTATTGCTATAGGTTGTGATCTTCAAGGTGAAAAAGTTGAAAAAGTATGCGAAGAAATTAGAGAAAAAGGTGGGACAGCATTTTCTTATAGTGTTGATGTTACAAATGAAGGTGATATCACAAAGATGGTTGATGATGTTATAAAAAAATATGGACGCATTGATTGTCTAGTAAATAATGCGGCATCAGGTGGTATAGGTGGACCAATCCCAACAACAGATTTGACTCAAGAACAATTTATGTTCCCTTTCAAAGTTAATGTACTTGGTACTTTCTTGATGACAAAACATGTAGCAAAAGAAATGGTAAAGGCAAAAGCTGGAAGAATTGTTGATATTATTTCAGTTGCTGGTTTTGTAAATTCGCCAACTATGACACCTTATCGTGTTTCAAAAGCAGCATTGCTTATGTTGATGAAGCAAGATGCTGTAAGCTATGGAAAATATGGAATTAGAGTAAATGGTGTAGCTCCAGGATCCATCGTAGGTCCAGAAAGTTGGTCGGGATATAAGACTTTTTATCATGTTGATACTGAAGAAGAAGCCAAGAAAATTCATGAAGAAAATGCTAAACATATCAATCTAGTAGGAAGATATGGAGTTCCAGAAGATATTGCAAGAGCTGTGCATTATTTTTTAGCTGAAGATGATTTCTGTAATGGGGCAGTGATTAATGAAGACGGTGGAGCTATTATTACTGGATCTATTCTTCATGCATAAAATTGTTGTTCAAAAATAACAAAAAAATTTCTAGGATGAAGATAATATTTAAATAAATAGTGTTTAAGCCATGTAAATTTGAAGTTGCATGGCTTTTTTGGTGGTTTCAGTTTTAAAATTAAGAAGGAAACGTTGTGTTTGTTAGAATTATCTATAGATATTATATTATTAAACTAACCACCTAAGGTATAAATAACATTCAAATGATCATATAATTTCAAATATATTTGTAAATAAAAAATCCATAAATATTAAAACTTAGTATGAATGTAATTAAAAATTGTTAATATGATTCTCAATATAGTTAAAATTTATGTTAGATGTAAGTGATAGCTATGTCTTAGAGTAATAAATTATTTATAAAATTGAATCGAAAATTAATTAATAAAAAAGGGGAATCATTGGATTAAAAAATGGAAAGAAATAGGAAATACAATAAGATAAAATAATATTGTAAAATCAAATAACATTCGAAAGGAGAGGAAAAAATGAATTTTTTTGATAAATTACAAACAGTAATGGAAAAAGTTATCAGTCCTATTGCAAAAAAGATGAATGAGAACAAAGTTATAAAAGCTCTTGCTTCAGGAATGATAGCAACAATGCCAGTATCTTTAGGAGTGGCAGCAATTTGTGTACTTGTTACATTGCCTATTCCTGGTTGGACAGATATTGTAAATAGTGCAGGATTTTCATACATAGGAAATGAAATTATGTCAGTTACATTATCTGCGTTAGCTATTTATTTAGTGATTAATGTTGCATATAATTATGCACAAGCTGAAGGTGAAAATGGAATGACGGCAGCTACTATTTCATTAGGTATTTTCTTAATGATGATGCCTGTATTTATTGAAGGAAAGGGTTATTTTTTACAAGCTATTGAAACAAAGTATATTGGAAGTGATGGTATTTTTGTAGGAATGCTTATTTCTGTTCTTTCATCAATGGCCTATTGTAAATTATGTAAAAAGAATTTAAAACTTAAATTGCCAGAATCAGTTCCACCAATGGTTACTAATTCTTTAAGTCCTATATTTATTGCAATTATTATGTTCACATTTATGGCTGTAGTTAAATATTTATTCTATATTTCACCATATAATAATATTTTCAATTTCTTTAATTCAATTATTGCTACACCGATTTTGAAATTTGGAGCAACACCAGCAGCAATCATAGCAGTTTATACTTTTGCTAGTTTAATGTGGTTTTTTGGTGTACATCCAAGTCCAATTATATCAACATATGGTGTTGTTTTAACAACAGCAATGACAGCAAACATTGAAGCATTTAATGCAGGAAATGTATTACCTTACTTATCATATTATATAATTTATCTTTGCTTATTTTTCTCTGGTACAGGGAACACATTAGGATTAACATTATGCTTTTCAAAAGCAAAATCAGAACGTTATAAATCGATGAAGGCAATTTCACTCGTACCAAATTTATTTAATATTAATGAACCAGTTATTTTTGGGACACCAGTTATTCTTAATCCAATTTTTCTTATACCAATGATTTTAAATACACTATTACCTGGATTATTAGGATGGGCAGTTACATCTTTTGTTACACTAAGTATTAATCCAACTATTGAAATGCCATGGGTAACACCTACATTTATTACAGCATTTATACAAGGTGGAATACCATTGTTCTTATTAATTTTAGGTTGTATAGTACTTACAACGATTGTTTGGTATCCATTCTTTAAAATAGCTGATGATGAAGCATTAAAAGAAGAAATGGCTGGTGAAGTACATGACTAGTTTCCCTAAAAACTTTTTATGGGGTGGGGCAACTGCTGCTAATCAATGTGAAGGAGCGTATAATGTAGGTGGAAAAGGGTTAAGTATTATGGATGTGGCAACAGGTGGTACTAAATCTACACCTAGACATGTTACTTTAAAGAATAAAGAAGGAAATAAAGAAAAAGTTCCAATGTTTGATTTTTGTAATTTAAACGGAGGACAATTAAAAGTATTCGATGATGAGTTTTATCCTAATCACGAAGCAATTGATTTTTATCATCATTATAAAGAAGACATTAAATTATTTGCGGAAATGGGATTCAAATGCTTTAGAATGTCTATTGCATGGTCAAGAATTTTTCCTAATGGAAATGATGTTGAACCAAATGAAGAAGGATTAGAATTTTATGATAATGTTTTTGATGAACTATTAAAATACAATATTCAACCTGTGGTTACTATTTCTCATTATGAAACTCCCTTAAATCTTACAAATGAATGGAATTCATGGGTTGATCGTCGAAACGTTGATTGTTATGTAAACTATTGCAGAGTATTATTTAATCGTTATAAAGATAAAGTTAAATATTGGATGACTTTTAATGAAATCAATGGTGTTGAATTTTCTCCTTATTTAGAAGCTGGTGTCATTTCTAATAATAAACAAGAGGTAATGCAAGCGGCACACCATCAATTTGTAGCTAGTGCAAAGGCTGTTACTTTATGCCATGAAATCATACCTGATGCGATGATAGGAATGATGATTGCATATGCACCGATTTATCCTTATTCTTGCAATCCTGATGATGTTATCATGGCACAAATGGATATGCAAAGTTCCAATTTTTATTGCGATGTTATGTGTAGAGGATACTATCCATCATATAAGTTAAAAGAATTTGAAAGAGAAGGTATTGTTATTGATAAAGAAAAAGGTGATGATGATATTTTAAGACTTGGTACAGTTGATTATATTGGATTCTCTTATTATCAATCAGGAACAGTTGGAACAGAAGAACAAGAAAGTTCAAATGGAAACATGATGTCTGGTATTAAAAATCCATATTTAAAAGAAAGTGAATGGGGATGGCCAATTGATGCCATGGGTCTAAGGATATCTTTAAATAATTTATATGACCGTTATCAAAAGCCATTATTCATTGTAGAAAATGGATTGGGTGCAGCTGACCAAAAGGAAAAAGATGGCATTCATGATGACTATCGAATCGATTATCTTGAAAAACATATTAAAGCAATGAAGGATGCTATTTTAATAGATGGTGTTGAACTTATGGGTTATACTCCTTGGGGATGTATCGATTTAATTTCAGCATCTACAGGAGAAATGGCAAAAAGATATGGAATGATTTATGTTGATAAACACGATGATAATACAGGTGATTTACATAGAGAAAAGAAAGATTCATTTGAATGGTATAAAAATGTGATTGAATCAGATGGGGTAAATATTTAAGCTTCTTATAAAATGAATGACTTGAATATTAAGAGCATAAATGCTATACTCTACTTGTAAATCGAAAAGCAAAATGCATCAAACGAAAAGGTAAGGATTGGCAGATCCTTACCTTTTCTAACTTTTATAGTGGTCTAACACTAGGCTAGTTATCGTTTAAAGAAATTGTCTAACCATTTGCAAATGTAATATGTAAGAACACCTGCCATGACGGTCATAATAAATTCGAAAAACAAAATGCATCACCCCCTTTCAAGGAGGACGATAACAAAGCTATTATATCAAACTATGTCGAAAAAAAGAAATGTGTTGAAAAGCTGTCCAGCAATGAAGAGTAAATTTAATATGATAAAATAATAATGAAAAGGGGAATATGGGAGCCATGTTCTCTTATTTTTTCTAGAAAATAAAAAATATGGGAATGGTGATTATGAAAAAGACTAGGAAAAGCAAACGACTTGCAGAAAAGAATTACAGCTTTTTTGAAAGCTGAAGCTTTAGAAATAAACATAGAGTACAATAATTGTTAAATTAAAGATCATTATTCTAAATTGTATTTTTTTCTTAAGTTAGATAATGATTCTTTTACATTTTTAACTTTTCTTTGAGCAATTTGTTGTTCTGATATTTTTATTTCTTTGATTATTTTATTCGTTCTTTTTGATGTGTTCATATTAACCTTTTATTTGATGTTGATTAACAAGAATATTAGTGACTTTTAGTAGAAGCAAAGATTGATAGAGAATGAAACCCAATTGATTCATAGTAAATTAATTGGGTTTTATTTGTTATCTTTAGAAAAAGTCGATAAATTAGGAAAAATCCCTTGTGTTGATAATTTATAGATAAGAGAAGAAACTTCTTTAGATGACAATGAATTTTGATGGTGGTACCAATAACTAACGCTTGATAAAAAACCTCCTAAAGCATATTCAGCGATATAATCATTGTATTCTAAATGATTGTTCTTCATAATTGAACAAATAATAGGTTTTAAAGCTTTGATATATTTATTTTGAAATGATGGACTTCCTTGGGGTCCAATTAAAATACTCAAATATTTTCCATATTTTTTAAAAGATTCAGCACCAATAATAAGTATTTCTTCATAGGTTGTAGTTGGCGAATATATTCTTTCTATTTCTTGAATGATGTTCTTTATAATCTTATTTTCTACCTGATCTAATAAATCATAAATATCATCAAAGTATTGATAAAATGTACAACGATTACAATTTATTCGATCTGTTATATGTTTAACCTTGATTAAATGAATTGGTTTTGATTCAGCTATTTCAAAAAAGGCATTAATAATATTTTCTTTTGTATTTTTCATAGTGTATCTATCCTTTGATTTATAAGAAAAATTATATCATTTTTTTATTAAATTCCAACACTCTGAGTAAAAGTGTTGTAGTGACAAATGCAATTATCTTTTATAGTTTATGTATATTAAAGAGAAAGGAAGGCAGGAGTGTTGAAGTTTTTAAGAAATCATTGGTATCACATGACATTATTGTTTTTTATAGGTATGTTTTTTTTGATTTTATTTTTTGATAAAAATATAAATTATATAGAAAGATTGTTGTTAGCTTCTTTAATGGCTTTACCAATTCATCAGTTTGAAGAATATGAATTACCGGGTGGAGGACCAATTGTTATTAATAGAGTATTTTGGGGTGAAAAGGAACGATATTTAAATTATCCTGGAAATTGGAATTCTATTATGATGGTCAATTTATCAGCTTATGTTTTTTATATTCTTGCAATAGTATTTCCAAATTGTATTTGGTTAGGACTTTCAACAATGTTGTTTAATTTGTTTCAAGTGTTAGGTCATTGTTTAGAGATGAATATTAAAGGAAAAACATTATACAATCCAGGAATGATATCTTCGATTGTTTTATTTATTCCAATTAGTGTAGCTTATATAATGTATATTTCTCCTTGTTTAAATGGTTTTACTTGGTTTTTATCAGTTGTTTTCTTAATATTTATGCTACTTGTTTCAGTCATTTTACCTGTACAGTTATTAAAAAATAAGAATTCAAAATATGTAATACCAGATTGGCAAAATGAACAATATGAAAAAATTGTCAATAGATTTCATATTTAACACAAAAAGAAAATGAACGATTATTTATTAAAAAGAGGAAAGATTGGAAAAGTTGAATTAAAAAATAGAATTTTTAAAGCAGCAGCTCAAGATTTTCCAACGTATACAGGATTTGTAAATCCAGAATTAGTACAATTTTGTAGTGAACAGGCTAAAGGTGGAGTTGGTTTATTAATTACAGGGTTATTTAATGTTAGTCCTCATGAAAGTGAGTTAAGAACAGGACATCCTAAAATTACAGAAGATATCTATTTAAATGGCTTAATGAAACTATCTCGAGCAATTCAAGAAAATGGAGCAAAGGCTTGTTTACAACTTGGACATTATGGTTCACATGGCGAACCGATAGATCCAAACTATGGATGGCGCTGTGTTTCATATGATGGTGTAGAAAATGAACATTGGTTTCCTATTTTGTTTCAGGAATATCAAGGAAAGAAATATCCTCATAAAGAATATACAATCGAAGAAATTCATGAACTTGTAAATGATTATGGTGATGGAGCAAGACGTGCAAAGACCGCTGGATTTGATATGGTTGAGGTTCATTGTGGTAATATGCATGGATTAAATACTTGGATTACTCCAAGAATGAACAAAAGAACAGATGAATACGGAGGTTCTTTGGAAAAGAGATGTCGTATTTTATTTGAAATTATTGAAAATATTCAAAATAAATGTGGGAAAGATTTTCCGGTTACAGTAAGAATAAATGCGGAAGATATTGTTCCAGGAGGACATACAATACAAGATACTGCATGGATTGTTAGTGAGCTTGAAAAAAGAGGAGTGGCTGCGATTAATCTTTCTTGTATGAAAAGTGCAGGACCTATGCAATTATCAATGGGAGAAGTGCTTGAATATGCTCAAACAGTTAAAGATGCAATCTCTATTCCTTTAATGGTATGTGGATCTATGAATCTTCCTGAAATGGGAAATGAAGCAATTTCTAAAGGACAACTTGATTTTGTTGGACTTGCTAGACAATTATATGCTGATCCATGTTGGCCTTTAAAAGTATTTGAACAAAGAGTTGAAGATATTAGACCATGCTTAAGATGTAATGAATGCGTTAATATGAATAGAAGTGCCTTTTGTGGCGATTTGGCTTGTACCATGAATCCCCAATTAGGTAAAGAAAATACGCTTGATATTACAAAAGTAGAACATCCCAAAAAAGTAGCTGTTATTGGTGGTGGACCTGCTGGTATGGAAGCAGCATTAGTAGCTAGACAAAGAGGACATGACGTAACGCTTTTTGAAAAAAGAAAATTAGGTGGACTTGTTAATGAAGCATCAACTCCAGATTTTAAAGCGGATTTAAGAAGAATGATTTCATACTTTACAAATCAGTTAAATAAACAAGGTGTTATTGTTAAAATGGAAGAAGCAACTGTAGAAAAAATGAAGGAATTTGATTCTGTTATCGTAGCAAATGGTTCAAAGAAAAACGAACTTCATATTCCTGGTAGTGATAAACATCATGTGCAAAATGCTATTGATTGGTTAAATAATCAATCATTAAATGGAAATGATGTTGTTATTGTTGGTGGTGGTTCAGTTGGTGTTGAAGTTGCTCTTGTTAATGCCATGAAAGGTAAGAATGTGACAATTCTAGAAATGACGGATGAATTAATGAGAGGTGAATATATTAATACCAAAATGATTTATATGAATATGTTGAATCAACTAGGTGTTAAAGTTTTAACTAATGCAATGATTGAATCAATTGAAGAATCATTCGTTACAGTTCTGTTAGATAATAAAGAAATTAAAATTCAAGCTTCAGATGTCTTAATGTCAGTAGGATTAAAAGCTGATATGAGCTTAAGAGATCAACTTGATCAAATTCCAGGATTGTTAGTATATTATGCAGGTGATTGTGAAAAACCAAGTTTAATTTTTGATGCAATTCATTCGGGATTTATTGTTGGTAGACTTGTTTAAATAATAATTTGAATAATCAAAATAAAGTGAAATTTTTCTAATTTAAAAGGATATTGTATTGTACATACTTTACGATATCTTTTTTAATATCATGAAAACTTATATAGATAAGAATGGTAGTAAAATGGTATTATTAAGAAAAGTATGGTAGAAGAACGGTAGAAAAAACGGTATTACGAAAAGAAGTATGGTAGTAATTTTAAAATTCACTGATAAATGGTAGTGGCCACTAATTTGGCCACACTTTTCATATTTGTTCAAGTTATTATAAGAAATCAATCAAAGATATTGTTATATAAAGCTTTAATATATTGTGTATATATACACAATATAGGCGTGACATAGAAGAAATGGATTTAGATTACGTAGAAGCATTAGAATATGGTTTACCACCAACAGGTGGAATGGGTATGGGTATTGATAGATTAGTTATGTTATTAACAGGACAAGAATCTATTCAAGAAGTTATCTTATTTCCTCAAATGAAACCGCGTAAATAATGTTGATATAATCAACTAAATTTCGATTTTGATAAAAATAAAATCTCTGATTTTTGTTACTTGATTAGAAAATATTAAGTAATAAATTTAGAGATTTTTTTATTATTTATCTAATTTTGTAACTTGAAATAATCATTGCCCCAAATTTTGCCCCTTTTTATAGAAAATTATGTTTTCACTTAACTTAAATTTAGAGGGCAAAGAATAAAATATATTATTTGGTTATAAAAAGAGAAAGTATATCTCTTTTATGTGTTATTATATTTATAATAAATTGCAATTTTAAAATGAAATATAAAGGAGCAATGAACATGAATAATAAATTAGAAAAAAATGGACAAAATAGTTTTATGGATAATTTTGTTAAAACAGATGATATCTTAAATGATATGTGTGGAATTATTGAATCTTCACAAAAAGCAGCATATCAGGCAGTTAATATTGCACTTATTCAAAGAAATTGGCTAATTGGATATCGAATTGCAGAAGAAGAACTTAGAGGACGAAAACGTTCTGAATATGGTGCAGAAGTCATAAAAAAATTGTCAAAGAACCTTACTGAAAAATATGGTAAGGGATTTACAAAAACAAACTTGTATAGTTTTTATTCATTCTATAAGTGCTTTCCTGAAATTTTCCACTCAGCGAGTGGAAAATCTAAAACATATCTTTCGTGGACTCATTATCGTACGCTTTTGCAAGTAAATGATAAAGTGGCTCGTGATTGGTATGAAAAGGAAGCTATTGAACAAACGTGGAGTGTTCGTACTTTGCAAAGAAACATTTCTTCACAATATTATTATCGTATGCTTCATACGCAAAAAAAGGAACTTGTAGAAAGTGAAATGAAAGAAATTACATCAAAGTATCAAAATGATAAATTAGAGTTTATCAAAAATCCAGTAGTTGCAGAGTTTTTAGGATTTTCTCAAGATACAGATTTTACAGAAAGTGATCTTGAAAAAAGTATTCTTTCTAATTTGCAAAAGTTTTTAATGGAACTTGGAAAAGGATATGCTTTTGTAGCAAGACAGCAACATATTCATACAGAAAAACAAGATTATTATATAGATCTTGTGTTCTATAATTACATTTTAAAATGTTTCGTTCTTATTGATTTGAAAACAGAGAAAATAACACATCAAGATGTGGGACAAATGGATATGTATATTCGAATGTATGATGAATTAAAACGAAGTGAGGGTGATAATCCAACAATAGGTATTGTCCTTTGCTCAGATACAGATGATGATATAGCTCGTTACTCTGTTATGCATGGTAATGAACAGTTATTTGCTTCGAAATATAAATTATATTTACCAACAAAAGAAGAACTAAAGGCAGAAATTGAAACGCAAAAGGCAATGTTTTATCTTCAACAGCAGGAAAGTAAAGATAATAAAATAGAATAAATATGGTAATAGAACGGTAGGAAAAACGGTATTATGAAAAAAGTATGGTAGTAATTGTGGAACTAACTGATAAATTGGATGGCCATTAATTTGGTCACACTTTTTAGATTTTTTCGGTGTGTGCTTGATATATAAAAAATAAGACACATTTATATGATGAATATACTTAAAATAGTACTTATTTTAGGCATATAAATCATTGATTAGATGTGTCTTTTTTATTTAAAAGAAGTAAATATCATATAAATTTATTAGTAAAGAAAATTAAAACTTTTTTAAAATTTTTCTTAAGTAAATACAAGAAACGATTGTAACAATTATTTCAGTAATAGGAAAGGCAAGCCACACACCAGTAACATTAAATATACGACCTAATAAATAAGCTAAAGGGAGAAGAATAATAACTTGTCTTAATGCTGAAATAATCATGCTTGGAATTCCAATTGATAAACCTTGTAAAGCATAACATACCATAATTGATATACAAGCAAATATAAAGCTTGTACTTGTTATTCTTAAAGCTGTAATTCCCATAGAAGTCATTGTACTAGATGCATTGAAAGCTTGCATGATTTGATTTGGAAATAGTTGTAATATTACAAGTCCAATAAGTCCAATGATGGCTGAATAGATACCACTTAGTTTTATAGAATACTTTATACGATCATATTGCATTGTTCCTAAATTATAAGCAACAATAGAGATAAGTGCATTATTTAAACCAAAGGCTGCCATTGAAACAAAAGTATATAGTTTAAAATAAGCACCAAATACAGCTGTTGCTGTCGTTGAAAATGAAAGTAAGATTTTATTAATACCAAATGACATAATACTACTGATAAACATGGTAATTCCAGCAGGAACACCAACATAACAAATATTTGATATATAGTATGAATCATACTTTAATTCATGAATAGAAAATTGAATTTCTTTGTTATATTTCAGATTAAAAATCAATCCAAGTATCATTGCAATAATTTGTCCAACAACAGTTGCAATCGCAGCGCCTGCGGTTCCAAAACTTGGAAGTCCAAAATATCCAAATATTAAAATAGGATCAAGAATGATATTGATAATGGCACCGGTAAGTTGCGTAATCATTGTATAAGTCGTTCTTCCTGTTGATTGAAGTAGTTTTTCCATTACAAGTTGGAAAATTTGTCCAAATGAGAAAATTGATACAATAGATAAATAAGAAATCCCCATATTACAAATATCTTTATTAGTGGTTTGGATTCCATAAAATCCTTTTACTCCTAAAAGACCAAATAGTAATAAAAATAAATAAACAATAAAACTTATAATCAAACCGTTATGTGCAGTCTTATTGACTTCTTCTTGTTTTTTCTCACCTAACAAGCGAGAAAGCAAAGCATTTACTCCAACACCTACACCTGTTCCTAAAGCAACGATAATATTTTGAATAGGGAAAGCAAGTGATACAGCGGTAAGAGCATTTTCACTATAATTGCTGACAAAAATACTATCTACGATGTTATAAAGAGCACCAATCATCATTGATAAAATCATAGGTGCTGCCATTGTTAATAATAATTTATTTATAGGCATAGAACCCATTTTTTGTTCTTCCATAAAATAATCTCCTTTCTTTTTACAATCGAATGATAGCATGATTGTTCAAAAGAGAGAATTTGATATTAATAAACGGCGTTAGATAAAATCTAATAATTGATAATTATAAATTTAAATACTATACTGAAGTTAAAGGAGATAGCGTATGAATTTTCAACAATTACAGTGTTTTATTTATGTTGCTGAACGGCTTAATTTTACAAAAGCAGCAGAAGCTTTATATTTATCCGTTCCAACAGTGACACATCACATAAAAAACTTAGAAGAGGAATTAGGCATTCAATTATTTTATCGTAGTTCTCGTGTCGTAAAATTAACAGAACAGGGAGAAAAATTTTATTATAATGCTAAAGATATTGTTCTTAGAATGCAAGAAGCAAAGGATCAATTTCAAAATAATACAGAACATGAGATGATTAAACTTAGAATAGGATGTATGAGTGAAAAAGAATTTGTAATACTAGAAAAAGTATTAAAACAAATAAGGAAACAGTATCCATTTATTCAACCTAAAATCATTGTAAGTGATTTTTTCTCTTTAAAAAATTTATATGAAAATCAACAATTAGAACTAGTTATTTGTACACAAGGATTATCTAAAAAAAGTCTTTTCAAAGAAATAAAACAATATCAAAGTTATGCAGTATTGCCATTAGATCATCCTCTTGCAAATAAACAAAGTATTTCCTTCAATGAAATAGAAAATGAAACGTTGATAACATTACCATCTAGATGTATACCTTTTGAAAAAGACAATAAGTTTCAAGAACATCTAACATTACATGAACAAGATCATACACATATCGTAAGTGAAGGAGAAGGAGAAAGTATTTTACTTACTAAGTGTGGATATGGAATTGCTATATTACCAGGATTTATGCTTGGACATGATGAAGAAGTAAAATATATTCCTATTGATCAATCGAAAAATATTCATTATGGAATCTATTATAAAAGTGAAGAAGAGCATATTCTTTTCTTCATTAAGGAATATCAAAAATTAATAAAAAAAGAAAAGCTAATTTAGCTTTTCATACTTTGAAGAAGATATTCAATAAATTGAATAATATATTTTTCATTTACCCCTTTATGATAAACAATGCCATATTCTAAAGTACTTTGTTTATTCGTAAAGGGGATTATTGATATATTATCATTTTTAGAAATATTGATTTCAGGTAGTATTGCAATTCCATAATTGCATTTAACTAATAAAAGGGCAGATTGTTCATCATCACAGGTTATATGTAGATGTTTTTGGGAATGTAGAGCAATTAATTCTTGAAGTTTATTTCCATATTGAAAAGGAATTAAACGTGGGTGTAATGTAATAATAGTTGTATTTTTTAAGTCGGAAAAATTAAGTTCTTTTTTTAAAGAAAGTTCATGATCATATGGAACAATTGCATAGCTTTTTATATTTTTTATTTTTTTAAATACACAGTTATTTAAATTATTAATCATTTCTTTTGTAGCAAGTAAAACATCTAATTGATTTGTTTCAAATAGAGATTTTAATTGATAATAATCTTTAATAATAATTTGAGGATAAATTGCTTTATAATCATTGTTTATCTTGATTAATGCTTTTTCAAATAATTTAAGTTCTGTTTGACTAGAACATCCAATTTTTAACGTAGCTAAGTTTTGACTGGCTATTTTTTTTACCTTTTTTTCAGCTATATTCATTTTATCTAATATCCCTTTGGCATCTTGATAAAATGAAGAACCTGTTTTTGTAAGCATCACCATTTTTGAATTTCTTGTAAATAGTGTTGTTCCTAGCTCCTGTTCTAGATTTTTTATATGATGTGTTACCGCTGGTGTTGTTATACATAATTCTTCAGCAGCCTTTGTAAAGTTTAACTTTTCAGCGACTTGGACAAAGCATTCTAATTGTTGAGTATTCACAAAAATCATCCTTAAAGTCATTGTATCAAGGAAAAAAATAAGATACAACGTTAACTTTTTTTTAACGGTGGTAATTTATATTGAATTCTCTTTATCACTCTCTAGTGCTACACTCACATTGTTAGAAAACGCTTTCTAACAATTGGGATTGGAAAATGTGGAAGGAGAAAATTATGGATTATGAAAAAGTAAGCCAAGAGATTATCCGTGAAGTAGGCGGAGAAAAAAATATAAGTAGTGCAACTCATTGTGCTACTCGATTACGTCTTATTTTAAAAGATGAATCTCTTGCAAATGATGATCAAGTTAAAAAGATAAAAGGTGTTTTAGGTGTTGTTCATAGTCAAGGGCAATATCAAATTATTATCGGTCAAGAGGTTGGAAAAGTATTTAAATATTTTAATAGCAATGAAAATAATGAACAAGATTCTAAGAAAAAATTTAACATTCTAGAATTGATTGCAGGATGCTTTACAGCAATTTTACCTGTTTTAACAGCTGCGGGTATTTTACAGGCGTTATTAGTACTTGCTACAAGCTTTGGTGTATCAGATAAGAGTGATACATATGTTGTTTTATATAATATAGCAAATGCAGCATTTTATTTCTTACCTATTATTTTAGGATTTTCATGTGCTAAAAAATTTCATGTTAATCCTTATATGGGTGCATTTTTAGGTGGTATTTTAGTTGATCCATCTTTAATGGGAGTAGAAGGATTAAAGTTTATAGGTATTCCTATTAAAGCAGTTACGTATTCATCAAGTGTCGTACCTATCTTTTTAGGAATTGCATTTATGAGTCTAGTAGAGCCTATAGTTGATAAATATAGTCCAAAAGTAGTGAAGTTTTTCTTAAAACCTTTACTTACAATTGTTATTGTAGCACCAGTGACATTAATTGTTTTAGGTCCTTTAGGAATGATTATTGGTGAATACTTATCCAAATTAATTGTCTTTATTAATGATAATTTTGGTTTATTAACACCAGTCATTATTGGAGGTTTATGTCCTGTAATTATTATGACAGGTATGCACTATGCAATTATGCCTATCTCAATTCAACAATTCTCAACCATGGGTTACGATAGTATCATGGCTCCAGGTATGTTATGTTGTAATATTGCTCAAGGTGCTGCTGGGTTAGCTGTTGCTTTTAAAACAAAGAGTCAAGATTTAAAAACATTAGCAACTTCAACAGGAATAACAGCATTACTTGGAATAACAGAACCTGTTATGTATGGAGTTAATCTGAAACTAAAGAAACCATTTATGGCTGTTATGATTGGTGGTGCTTGTGGTGGTATCGTTTCAGGTATTTTCTCAGTAAGAAGTTTTGCTTTTGCTTCTCCAGGTCTTGCTGGTATTGCAATCTTTATTGGAGGAGAAGGTTTTAAAAATATTATAGGGGGCAGTGTTAAGTATGATTGTTGCCTTTGTAGTAACATTTATTTTAACGATTGCATTTGGTTTTGAAGATGAAGTTGATGAAGAAAATTTATTAGAAAATAAAAAAGAAGATAAGAAAGAAACAGCTGTGTTCTCTCCATTAAAAGGAAAAGTAGTTTCTTTAAAAGAAGTACCAGATGAAGTATTTGCAAGTGAAGCTATGGGGAAAGGAATAGCTATTATTCCTAGTGAGGGAAAAGTTGTTTCACCAGTTAATGGAGAAGTTACAGCTATTTTTCCTACCTTACATGCTATTGGTATCACATCAAAAACAGGAGTAGAAATACTTATTCATATTGGTTTAGATACAGTTAATTTAAATGGTAAATATTATAGTTCTAAAATTAGCGTTGGTGATAGTGTTCATGTGGGTGATGAACTTATAACTTTTGATAAACAGGCTATTGAAAATGAAGGATATAATACAATAACTCCAATGATTATTACGAATAGTATTAATTTTGAATCAATAGACTGTATAAAAAATAATGAAGTAAATTATGAAGATGAATTATTAATAATAAAATAGTGGAGGAAGAAAAATGAGTTTTCCAAAAGGATTTTATTGGGGTGGAGCTACTGCTGCAAACCAATTAGAAGGTGGCTGGCAAGAAGGCGGTAAAGGTATTTCTTGTCCAGATATTTGTACAGGTGGTAGTGCAACTAAAAGTAAAAGAATTACACCAGTTTTAGAAGAAGGAACATTCTATCCAAGTCATGATGCGATTGATCATTATCATCGTTTTAAAGAAGATATTGCTTTATTTGCTCAAATGGGATTTAAAATGTATCGTTTTTCTATTGCTTGGACACGTATTTTCCCAAATGGTGACGAAGATAAACCTAATGAAGCAGGGTTAAAATTCTATGAAGAATTAATTGATGAATGTTTAAAATATGGTATTGAGCCAATGATTACAATTTCTCATTATGAATCACCATTTAATCTAACAAAGAAATGGAATGGTTGGGCTTCAAGAAAAATGATAGATTGTTATTTGAATTTTTGTAAAGCTATTTTTACAAGATATAAAGGAAAAGTAAAATATTGGCTAACATTTAATGAAATTAATGGAGCAACTATGCCTATGGGTGGATTTGTTGGTCAAGGGATTTTAAATAAAATAGAAACAGTTGATTTGGATAAACAATATGATATTCCTAGTAGAAGATTTCAAGCTTTACATTATCAATTTCTAGCAAGTGCCTTAGCAGTAAAAATGGCACATGAAATTGATCCAAACTATCAAGTAGGATGTATGCAAATTATTGGAACAAGTTATCCATTAACCTGTAATCCAAATGATCAAATTGAAACTCAACAAAAAAATCATTTAATGAACTGGTTCTGTAGTGATGTCCAATGCCGTGGTAAATATCCAAATTACATGAAAAGATATTTCAAAGAAAATAATATTGAAATTAAAATGGAAGAAGATGATGAAGAAATTTTAGCTGCTGGTCCTGTAGATTTCTTTACAGGTTCTTATTACATGTCTATGTGTCAAACTGCAGATGAAAGCAAGAAAAATGGAAAAGGAAATATTTTAGGTGGTGTGCCTAATCCATACTTAAAAGCATCTGATTGGGGATGGCAAATTGATCCAGTAGGTTTAAGATATTCATTAAATGAAATCTATGATCGTTATCAATTACCTATTTTTATTGTAGAAAATGGTTTAGGTGCATATGATAAAATAGATGAAAATGGAAAAGTAAATGATGATTATCGAATTGAATATTTAAGAAAACATATTGAACAAATGCAAGAAGCTGTTCTAGATGGTGTTGACTTAAGAGGGTATACACCTTGGGGATGTATTGATTTGGTTTCTGCTTCAACAGGAGAAATGGCAAAACGCTATGGTTTTATCTTCGTTGAAAGATATGATGATGGTACGGGAGATTTTGCAAGAAGAAGAAAAGAATCTTTCTATTGGTATAAAAAAGTAATCGAGACAAATGGCGAAGTTTTATAAAATTATAAATTTGAATATCTCAAGTATAAATGCTATACTCAACTTGTAAATCGGAAAGCAAAATGCATCAAACGAAAAGGTAAGGATTGGCAGATCCTTACCTTTTCTAACTTTTATAGTGGTCTAACACTAGGCTAGTTATCGTTTAAAGAAATCGTCTAACCATTTGCAAATGTAATATGTAAGAACACCTGCCGTGACAGTAATAATAAAGTTGAAAAGCTGTCGAAAAGTGGGATGATAAATGAACTGATTTATGCTAGAGTATAAGAAAAGATAGGTTTTATCATAGTTGTTGAACAGCACTTTATAAGGCAATATATTCGTCAAATTAATTTCATCGGGTT
>CAVESC010000043.1:0-22303 GCA_963618275.1 Bacteroidaceae bacterium | reverse complement strand
TTTCTTTAGAAATACGAAGGCAACCTGTCATGATGCCTTTTTCTAAAGCATCATTGGTTTTAAGTGCTGAAGAAAAGACATTTCTTAAAAACTCTACCATTTCATCATAGTAATTATTTTGATATGCTGATTGTAATGGGACATCATATTCATCAATAAGAATAATCACTTTTTGATGATAATGTTTATAAAGAAAATATGAAATATTAAATAATGCCCTTTCTAATTCATTATCTTGTGTTTCATTATCGACATATTTTTGAAAAAGTTTCTTTTCAGAATCCAATAAAACATCACTGTTAAGTAATTCAAGAAAATTTTTAGCACATAAACAAATAACTTCTTTAAAGCGGTTCATTTGTTTTTCATAAGAACTGTTTTTCATATCTTTTAAAGAAATAAAAATGGTTGGATACTTATTTTGATATTCTAATGTATCTTTATTTTTTGAAATATTTAAATGATTAAATAAATAAGCATTGTCTTTTTCTTTAATAGAAAAGAAATAATAAAGCATGGACATATTAAGTGTCTTACCAAATCTTCGAGGTCTTGTATATAAAACAACTTTTTCATTGATAATATTTACGATAAGATTTGTTTTATCAACATAATAGTAATCTTTATCTATTAATTCTTTAAAGTTTTCTATTCCTGTAGGTATTAATTTCATGCAATCAGCTCACTTTCTTATTTGTATTATATCGTATTTTATATATCATTAATATAATTTCGATTAGTTAAATTATATATTATTAATGATTAAAAATCATTGGATAAATTGTCCAATAACTAAAATAAAAAATCAACCTTACGTTGATTTTAATAATGGTGCTGGAGATGGGATTTGAACCCACAGCCTACTGGTTACGAGTCAGTTGCTCTACCGTTGGAGCTACTCCAGCATAGAAATAGAAGCAAAGCTTCTATTTTTTTTCAACTTTTGTTTCACAATAAAGACAACGATAAATACGTTTATCTTTATTTGCTAAATAGAAAACATGATCTAATCCTTGTTCTACAGATGTAATACAACGAGGATTTTTACATCTTTCTACATTAATGATTTTTTGAGGAAGTTGCAATTTTTTCTTTTCAACAAGTTTACCATCTTTAATAATACAAACAGTAATATTAGGATCTAAATATCCTAAAACATCAAAATCTAATGCAAATTCTTCATCTATTTTTAAAATATCTTTTTTACCCATTTTATTAGATTTAACGTTTTTAATAATAGCAACGCTAGAATCTAATTTATCTAATCCTAATGCTTTATAAACTTCTAAAGATTTACCAGCAGTAATATGATCTAAAACAATACCGTTTTTAATACTATCTATCTTCATTATCTTTCTACCTCATTTTCTAATCCTAACATTTTTAAAATAAGTGCCATACGCATAAAACGTCCATTTTGAACTTGATCAAAATATTTAGCTCTTGGATCATCATCAACCTCAATAGCTATTTCATTAACACGAGGTAATGGGTGCATAACGATTAAATCAGATTTTGATTTTTCTAATTTCTTTAAATCTAAAATATATGTATCTTTTAAACGAATATAGTCTTGTTCATTGAAGAATCTTTCTTTTTGAACACGTGTCATATAAAGAATATCTAAATCTTCAATAACTTCTTCAATTGTTTCTACTTCTTTGTAGTCTAAGTTTTTAGCATCTAATAAGTCATGTTTTAAATATTCAGGAATTTTTAGTTCAGGTGGAGCAATAAACACGAATTTAATATTTTTATAACGTGACATTGCTTTTGTAAGTGAATGAACAGTACGTCCAAATTTTAAATCCCCACAAAAACCAATTGTTAGGTTATCTAACCTTCCTTTTTCTCTATAAATTGTAAGTAAATCAGTTAATGTTTGAGTTGGGTGGTTATGTCCACCATCTCCAGCATTAATTAAAGGTACTGTACTTTTTCTTGTCGCTACAAGAGGAGCACCTTCTTTTGGATGACGCATTGCAATGATATCGCAATAGCTTGAAACAACACTAATAGTATCACTAACACTTTCACCTTTAGAAGCACTTGTATTGTTTGCACTTGAAAAACCTAAAACACTTCCACCAAGTGATAACATGGCTGATTCAAAAGAAAGTCTTGTACGTGTACTTGGTTCAAAAAAGAGTGTAGCTAAAATTTTATGGCGACAAACATCTTGATAACGCGTACGATCTTTAATAATATCATTAGCGATATCAATCAATTCATCGATTTCTTCTACACTTAAATCCATTGGGTCAATTAAATATTTCATAATAGTCTCCTTTTTTTCCTTCAATATTATAACACTCCTTATAAGGGTGTTAAATATATTTTAAAAAAATACGGAAATTTCTTTCCGTATTATTTTTTACCATTAAAACAATAAGTACAGATTTTATCACTATCAAGTCCAATGGCTTGAAGCATATCATCTAAACGATTAAAACGTAAAGAGGTAAAATTAAGTTCTTTACGGATTTCTTCAACCATTGCATTATATTCAGGAGTATCTGGATCACTATATGTTTCTAACATATTGACATCATTTTCTCCTTCACGTTTTCTAATAACACGACGTGTAATTAAATCCATATCACTTGTACTTCTTGAGAAGTTTAAGTAAGGACATCCATACATAATTGGAGGACAAGCAGGTCTAATATGGACTGCTCTAGCTCCAGAGTTATATAAATATTCAGTTGTATCTCTAAGTTGAGTTCCACGAACAATAGAATCATCAATTAATAATAATGATTTACCTTTAATCAAACTAGCAATTGGAATCAATTTCATTTTTGCAATTAAATTACGATCCGCTTGAATTTGTGGCATAAATGAACGTGGCCACGTAGGTGTATACTTAATAAAAGGTCTTCCATATTGAATATGTGATTCATTTGAATAACCAATCGCATGGGCAATTCCACTATCAGGAACACCAGCTACAAGATCAATATCTTTAATATCATCTCTTTGCGCCATTAAACGACCACATTCATAACGCATTTCTTCAACATTACGTCCTTCATAACAACTTGTTGGATAACCATAATATACCCATAAAAATGAACAAATTTTCATTTTATCATTCGCTTCTACAAGTGTTTTGACTCCTTCACTTGTCATAAAGCAAACTTCACCAGGTCCTAATTCTTTATATAAAGAATAACCGAGGTTAATATAAGCATGACTTTCAAAAGAAGCACAAAAACCATTTTCACCCTTACCAATATTTAATGGAGTTCTTCCTAATTTATCACGCACTAAATATAAACCATCTTTTGTCATCAACATAAAAGAAATAGATCCTTTTACTTTTCTTAAAACATTGATAATTCCATCAACATAAGTATCCTTTTGATTAATCATGGCAGCAATCAATTCAGTTTGATTGACTTCTCCCCCTGACATCTCTAGAAAATGAGTATGCCCATTATCAAAAGCATCTTGAATTAATTCATCCATGTTGGCAACTCTACCTACAGAAACAATTGCATAACTTCCTAAACGACAATTGATTAAAAGAGGTTGAGGCTCATTGTCTGAAATACAACCAATCCCCATATTTCCAGACATTTCTTTAATATCATTTTCAAATTTAGTTCTAAATGGTGAATTCGAAATGTTATGAATTGCACGATTAAAACCGTTTTCTCCATAAACAGCAATCCCACCTTTTTTTGTTCCTAAATGAGAATGATAATCAATACCAAAAAACAAATCAGTAACACAGTCTTTACGACTGACAACGCCAAACATACCGCCCATATGTAATTTTCTCCTTTTTCATTTGTTCTCTAAATGCCAAAAATATGATAACATAAAACAAAATGAAGATAAAGGATGTAAAAAAATGAGATTATATGTAGTAAGACATGGTCAAACAAGTTATAACATTGACAATAAAGTTTGTGGTATTTCCGATGTTGAACTCACTCCGTTAGGAAAACAACAAGCAAAAAAAGCACAAGAAGATTTACAATTTTTTAAAATAGACTATATTTTTTCTTCGCCACTTCAAAGAGCTTATGAAACTGCTAAAATTATAAATAAAGATCGTCAATTAGAGATTCAAATAGACCCTAGAATACAAGAAATTAATTTTGGTAAATTTGAAGGTGTTATTAATAATGATGAATTTCAATACTATAAACAAAATCATGGATTACATTATCCTGGTGGAGAATCTTTATTTCAAGTAGTTTTTCGTGTGTATAGTTTTTTAGAAGAACTTGAAAATAAATATCCTGATAAAAATATTTTAGTTGTTTGTCATGGAGGAATTGTTCGTGTTATTCATAGTTATTTTCATAATATGACAAATGATGAATTAATGACTTGGTTACCTGAAAATTGTTGTATTCAATGCTATGAAAAATAATGAGTTTATATTGACTGAAAAGAGGAAAGTGTTATACTAATTATAGGAAAAAAGGAAAAGGAGAGTTAAATATGAACGTAGATAAAGATACTTGTATCGGATGCGGAGCATGTGCTGGTGTTTGTCCTGTAGAAGCTTTAGCATTTGATGACGAAGGAAAAATGGAATGTGACAAAGATACATGCATTGGATGTCAAGCATGTGTTGGAACTTGTCCAGTAGAAGCTATTTCAGCTGAATAATAATGATGAAGAAGATAGAAATATCTTCTTTTTATTTTTGCTTTATATGATAAAATAGCGTTGGAGGTTTTTTATGAAGACAACAATACATACTTTAAAAAAAGAATATAAAGATAATCAAACTTATTTAAATGAAAAACAAAAACTTTTTCAAAATTTAACATATCATATGATTGAAAAAGAGTTAAATCATAATGATATCGATATTCAACATACGGCTGTTATGGACTATTATAAACAATGTGAAGACATTGATGAAACAATAGCTTTCTTTGATGAAAAATACGATCAACAATTAGATAAACTTGGTGAAAAAGAAGAAATGTTTGATGATGATGCCCTTGTTTTTTATATTGTGAAAGTTATTGAACATTTTGTAGATATTCATCAAATTCCTGATAAAAACTATATTGCTAGTGATTTATTAGAACTTATTCAAAAAGATCATGATTATCAAGATTTGCTTGAAAAAACAGAAAATATCATGAAACGTCTTATTAAAATGAAGCATGAAAAAAATCAAGACTTGCAAAATACTTTTAGTCCTTATGGAATTGATTTAGAACAATTCTTTACACGTGTTTTCCAAGAAATTGATTATGTTGAACATCAAGTTCCTTTTCTAACAAAAATTTATTCACTTTTAAAACAACTTCAAAAAGAATATGCACTTTCTTTAAGATATGTAGAAATTCGTATGGATGTTTTAAGTACATTAGTTAAATATACACAAGAAAATTTAGATGAAGAAATAAAAGATATTTGTAAAGAATATCCACAATTTAGATTTATGCTTTATTATAAAGTGATGACTTCTTTACAACAAATAGGAAATAATGATTTATTAAAAAAATATTATCAAGAAATTAATACTTGTATTCCTATGAATGAAGAACAAAAGGATTTATTGGAAGTTATTAAAGAAATCTTTGGATAGAGGTATGAATATGAAAAAAGATTTATATTTGATGAGACATGGACAAACTTTATTTAATGTTAGAAGAAAAATTCAAGGGTGGTGTGACTCACCACTTACTGAACTTGGTAAGCAACAAGCTTTAAAAGCTAAGGAAAATCTAAAAGGTATTCCTTTTGATCATTATTATAGTAGTACTTCAGAAAGATGTTGTGATACGATTGAACTTATTATTGGTGATCAATATTATAAAAGACTTAAAGGTTTAAAAGAAAGAAACTTTGGGATGTTTGAAGGAGAAAGTGAAGATTTAAATCCACATTTTGATGATTTTCATTATAATGATTTATTTCCACACTATGGAGGAGAATATACTGTAGATGTTCAAAAGAGATTAAGAGAAACACTTACAGAAGTGATGGAAAAAGAAGATCATCATACAGTTTTAGCTGTTTCTCATGCAGGAGCTTGTATGGCTTTTTTATCAACCGTTGTTGACCCACAATTTGCGTTTAGTAATGGTGGTTTTAAGAATTGTAGTATTCTTCATTTTACTTATGAAGATGGTCAATTTGAATTTATTGAATTAATAAAAACAGAATTGTAAAAATATTGATTAAAACTAGATTTTTTTGATTGAATGAGTTAAAATATAGATGAGGAAAATAGTAGAGGTTGGCTACTTAATATAAACTTACTTTTCATTTGTCATAATATAAAAGAACAATAACCAACCAATAAAAAGCAGGGAAACCTGTTTTTTATTTTAGGAGGAAACATGAAGATTTATTTTGATTTAGATGATACGATTTATCGTTTATATAATCCGTTTTATAAAGCTTATCAAGAAGTATTTTTACAGGATATAGATATTTATCAGTTATGGAAAAGAAGTAGAATCTATAATAATGAAATTTATCCCCAATATTTAAATAAACAAATAAACAAAGATGAACTTGCAATTTATAGATTAAAAAGAGCGTTTAAAGATTTTAATATAGATATTTCCAATCAACAAGCTTTAAACTTTCAAAAAGTTTATGAATACCAACAAGCACATCTTTCATTATCTTTTATAATGAAAGAGATATTTACTTATTTAAAAGAAAAAAAGATAACTTATGGCATTCTTACAAATGGGAAGGAACAAGCACAAATGAGTAAAATCAACTCTTTATTTGAAAGCGTAGATTTTCCTATTATTATTTCTGAAAAAGTAGGTTATCAAAAACCACAAAAAGAAATCTTTGATTTAATTAAGGATAAAGAGACTTACTATGTAGGAGATGGTTATGAAATAGATATGATAGGTGCACACCAAGCAGGGCTTAAAGCAATTTGGTATAACCATCAACATTTAAAAAAAGATACTTCTTTTATAGATTATGTGGTTTATAGTGATGAAGAATTATTAAATGTTATTAAGAAACTTGAAAATGATTAGTTAATAAAGAAAAAATACCACCAATGGTGGTATTAGGACATACGATAATGACCAATAATATCATTTCTTTTTTCTAAAATATCTTCTTCATAATAGCGTTGATGAGGATAAGCATGGTGAATTACAAAAGTGATACCCTTTTTATTTCGATAATTAGATATGATACCAATATGTTTTTTAAAAACAATAATATCGCCACCTTGCCACTTATCTAAATCATAGATGTCAAGAGTCAAAGATTTAGCATGTCTTTTAAAATAAACATTTAAATTTCTTACACGACGAAAATCAATATTTTTATCAGGTTTTTCTACTTGATAACTTTCAGGACTCTCTTTTATATCTTGATCGACAAGAGTTTGTAGATCATAACCAGCATTCAACAAACCAAAAGCGACAACATCACTACATACACCATAATGATCTGTTGGATAACCACCTTGATAATATTTACTTTTATATTGAGGTTTTGTTTCAATATATTTTCTAACATTTTGTAAAATATCACTTTGATCATCAATCCCATCATGATCTTGATCATTTTTACTTTTATAAGTTTCAATATTAAAATCTTTATTTGTATATTTTAAATGCGGTATAAAATTATTTTGATAAAGAAGATAAGTGATTGAAATAATAGGAATAAGTATAAGAATGATTTTCTTCATTATTTACCACAACATTTCTTATATTTTTTACCACTTCCACAAGGACAAGGGTCATTACGGCCTACTTTGATAACTTTCGTTGGTTTTCTTTTACCAAAATCATTTTGTTGTTTTTCAATTTGTGCGTATTTTAAAGCTAAATCTTCTTCATTTATGGCTTTTAAAATATCTACAACATGATGAATAATATTTTCTGTTTCAACATTATATTCAATTGATAAAGGTAAATGTTTTTGAATCATTTCTTTTAATTCTTGAGGTTTATTTTGTTTGTAAAGACAAGCAAAATAAGCATCCATGATTTCATAATCATAAGGATATTTTTTAAGTAATTCTTGAAAATAAGAAATGCCTTTAGCACTATCTTGATGATAATAAGATAAAGCAAGATTTTTATAAAAAGGACAAAGATATTTATCATCTTTAAAGAAACTGATAAAGTCTTGATGAAATTCTATACTTTCAGGATATTTCTTTTCTTGGATAAATAGTTGACTTAATTGATTGAATTTTTCTTGAAGATGATAATTAAAGCCAAAGAGTTGACCAAGTTCTAATAAACTTGGTTGATTTTCAAGATAACCTTTAAATTCATTCCATAATTGATAAAGATCATCTAAATGATTTGTATTTTCTATTTCTTTTAATAATTTTTCTTTTTCCATGAGAGTCACTCCTTTTTCTAATCATATCATATTATGTCATATTTGGTAAAAACAAAACTATTGTGTATAATAGTTGTGGTGAGAAAATATGGATCAAAAACATAAATCAAATTTAATTATTACATGTTTATGCCTGGTAATCGTTTTTGTTTCTTTGATTACAATGTATGATAATTATTCTTTTCATACTTATGGAACAAAAACATATTATGATTATTTTTTATCATTAGATCATCAAGGCAATACATTACAAGATTATGAATTGTATAAGGATCAGTCTAATTATCATTGTGGAGATGGAACACTTGTTTTAGGAAAGATTGGTTCGCTTGTCGATGGACAAGATATTGAAGTGATTTTACAAGTAAAATCAAAAAATAGAAAATATCAAATAAGTTATCCTTTAAAATATTTAAATGGTGGAAGTTATGCTTTAGAAAATAAAGAAGATTTAAAACAATTAAAGGATATTAATCAAGTTCGTTTGTTGATTAAAGATGAAAATCAAAAGACAGTTTATCAACATGCTTTAAAATTAAAACAAGTACAAAAACTTTCATGTTCATCAAAAACATTTAAAGTAGAAAATGCTTGTGTCAGTGATGATTTTATGAGACTTGGTTATTTAACTTCTACAGATCAAGCATTATTAAAGAAATATCCACATATTTCTTTAGAATATCGTTATTTGAAAAATAATAAATTAAATGAAAAAAATGATAAAAACTATGTTGTATTTAAAAAGATTACAGGTAAAACAAAAGAAATTGTTAATCAAAAAAATTATCAAACATATGATCATGATATAAATCAAGGTTCTTTAAAAAAGAAGAAATTGAGTGTGGTTATTATTTTATCAAAAGATCAAAGTGAAAAAAGTTATGTTTTTAAATTGAATTTTTCAAAGGAAAATGGTGGTTTTAATGAATAAAGAAAGATATCTAAAATTAAAAAAAGATTTTATTGTTTTATATCTTGCTAGAAATGGTATTATGACTTTTTTCATTACACTTTGTGCTTTTGGCATTGATTTATCAAATTATTATCAAATATCATTAACAGATACAATTCCTTATTTATTTGTTAATAATATTTTTACTTTTATGTATTTTTGTTTAGTATGGATTTTTAATTATTTATTATTTGAATTATTTAAAATCATTAGTGATTGGTATGATGAAACGCATCATCAAACATTTAAGTTTATGTATCATGAACATAATTATTCTATTTCATGGATGATGTATGTATTAATGATTATTTTATTAATTATTATTCAAGTAATACCATTACCAAATCTATTTCATTATGATGCTTATTTAATGTTTGGATTTATGGTTTTACGTTCACTTAAACAAATATATAAAAAAAGACTCTAATAAAAGAGTCTACTTTAATAATTGACTAAGCTTGTTAAGTAATTCATCTTTTGAACTTAAAGAATTATAATAGGTTTCAAATAAAACACCTAAGCCAGGAAGAACGGTTTCTTCTTTAGAAGCAATACCACTTTCAATAATTTCTTTAAGTTCACTACTTGAACAATCATGTAATCTTTGAAATATAGCTTGTCGAATATCCATTTTATCACTCCCTAAAAAGAGTGGACCAAAAAGGAGAAAATTATACATGGTAGAAACCAAAACAATTATTTTAAATCAACAAGAGATTACTTATAAAATTCATTATAAAAAGATTAAAAATTGTTATTTAAGGGTAGAAAAAGGAGAAGTGGTGATTAGCTGTTCTCCTTTATTTCCTCAAAGTGAAATAGAAAAATTAATTAAAAATCATCAAGAAGAAATACTTGAACAGATAAAAGGTTATGTGCCAAAATATAACTATCAAAATGGTGGTTATGTTTATTTATTTAATCAACAATATCAAATTGTTTTAAAAGATATGAATATCAAAAAATGTGCTATCCATGGTCAACAAATCTATGTTTATTCTAAAAATATACAAGCAGTTATAGAACTTTTTTTAAAACAAGAATTAATGCAGTATTTAAAAGAAAGAATACGCTTTTATTTAAGCACGAGCTTTCATCATGCTTTTCCAGAAATTCAAATAAAAAAAATGAAAAGAAGATGGGGTGCTTGTTTTTATCAAAAAAATAGAGTGTGTTTTAATCTTGTTTTAGCACATATTGATAAAGCTTTGATTGATTATGTAATTGTTCATGAATTATGTCATTTTATTGAAGCCAATCATTCAAAAGAATTTTATCAAGAAATAGAAAAAAGAATGCCAGATTATAAAGAAAGAGAAAGATTATTAAAGGATGTGGGAATATGATTACGTCAATGCAAAATAAGACAGTTAAAGAACTATTAAAATTAAAACAAAAAAAATATCGTAAAGATTATTATTTAGTAGAAACTAGACATTTAGTTGAAGAAGCTATTAAAGCAAAGCAGACAGATTTGATTATTTCAACAGAGCCAATTGATTTAGGAGTGGAAAATTTAGTTGTTTCTAAAGAAATTATGGAAAAGTTAGCTTTTACTAAAACTCCTCAACCAATTATGGCAAGATGTTTTATTCAAAAAAATAAAGAATTAATTGATGGGAAAAGATATTTGATTTTAGATTATCTTCAAGATCCAGGTAATATAGGAACTCTTATTCGTACAGCACTTGCCTTTGGAATTGATCAAGTGATTTTATCAAATGAATGTGTTGATTTATATAATGATAAATTATTAAGGTCAATGCAAGGAGCACATTTTCATCTTTCATGTTTTTATGGAGATTTAAAAGAAATTATTCCTGTTTTAAAGGAAAAAGGGGTATGGGTAGTAGGAAGTGCTTTAGAAAATGGAAAGCCTATTCAACAAATTGAAAAACATGAAAAAATGGCCTATGTTTTAGGAAATGAAGGTAATGGAATGGAAAAAGAAATTATCGAGATATGTAATCAGATTGCTTATATTCCAATTACAACAATTGAATCTTTAAATGTGGCAGTAGCTGGAAGTATTATGATGTATCATTTTCAAGGAGAATAAAAATGGATAAGATTTTATTTTTTGATATTGATGGAACACTAGGAAAGCATGGTGTCATTACGGAATCTAATTTAAAAGCTCTTCATTTATTAAAGGAAAAAGGCTATAAAACTTTTATTTGTACAGGAAGAGCACCGTTTTATGCAAGTCGTTTATTTGGAAATTTAGTTAGTGGTATTGTAAGTTGTAATGGACGTTATATTTTATATGAAGGGAAAAAACTTTATAGTAGAGCTTTTACCAAAGAACAATTAGATTATTATGTACATAAACTTGAACAAGGAAAATTAGGAGCAATGTTTGTCAGTGATGATAAAGCATTAAAATATCACTTAGATAAAAAACAAGAAATTGATTTAGAAAAAGAATATGGAATTGATCATCTTGTGGATACGCTAGATGGTGAGTTTTATACTTTTGATATGTTTTATCAAGATCAAAATCATTTTCAAACAATGGTTGATCTTTTTAAAGATGATTTGATTATTAATGATCATGGGGGAATTGGTTCTTGTGATTGTTCAACAATTGAATTTGACAAAGGACATGCCATTGCTTATTTATTAAATTATTTTCATATTGATAAAGAAAATGCCTATGCCTTTGGTGATGGTTATAATGATCAAGCAATGTTTAGAGAAGTAGGACATGCTATTGCAATGGGTAATGCAGTAGATGTATTAAAAGAAAAAGCAACTTATGTGACTGATGATTTTGATCAAGAGGGAATAATCAAAGCATTGTATCACGAGGGGGTGCTTCATGAATGTATGTGTACGAAAAAATAAAATTAGATGAACATTTACCTATTAAAATATTAGATTTGTATTATGAAAGTAGTGAAGAAAATGTTGAAAAACATTGGCATAATAGTATAGAAATATTGGTTCCTATATTAGGTAAGGTAGAAATATGGGATAATGGACATATGATTAGAAGTCAAAATGTTGATGTTTATATTATTAATAGTAAAAATATTCATAGTATTTCTTTTATAAGTGGATATGAAGTTTATAAAGGATATGGCATTCAAATTAATTATGATTATATTAAAAGCATATTTCCTTTGATTGATCATTATGAATTTGTACAACCAGATGGAGAAGTTTCCCGGGAAATAGTACGAACAATCTATAGAATAGTCGATATTTATGATAATGATAAAGAATATGGTCATATTGCGATTAAAGGTCTAACAGATATATTAATGTATCTACTTTTAAAAAAATTACTTGTAAGAAAAAAATATGTACTTCAAGAAAATGAAATAAATAATAATAAAATAGTAAAGATTGTTAATTATATTGATCAACATTATCAAGAAAATTTAAGTATACAAGTATTAGCTGATCATTTTTATGTTTCACAATCTTATTTATCAAGATATTTTAAACAAAATTTTGGAACAACAATTAAGGAATATATTGATAGTGTTAGATTAGAAAAAGCAATCAATGATATTTTACATACTAATCTATCAATGACAGATATTGCTTATAATAATGGTTTTGCAAATCCTAAGTCGTTTAATAGAATTTTTAAAAGAATTTATAAAATGACACCACATGAATATCGAAAGTTATTAAAATAGAGCTTCTTTGTTCAAATAAAGACCTATTATAAAGAATAATAAGTGATATACTTTCTTTAGGGAGGAAATTCTAATGAAGAATATAAAAAGATTTTTACTTTGTTTTGTGATGCTATTTTCACTAGCTATAGCTCCTGTCTATGCAGTAAATAGTAATCATGTACTTAATGGAACCTATTCTTTAATTGTTGATGAATACGATTGGGGAGTAGCAACACCAAGAGTTATTGTAAATGTTGATCAAGCAATAACATCAATCGATAAAGATGTTTTAAAGGTTGTAGAAACGAAAGAAAATGCTGAAGATTTTGAAAGAACAATTGTAGATGCTTATGTTTCTAATCAAGATGGTCAAAAGGTAGAAGGTGCTTCAAAATATTTTACAATTGATTTAAAAGTAAGTCCAACTGAAGGAAGTCCTTTCATTTATAAAAGTTTTAATGAATGGGCAAATCCTTATTACTTAACAATTTCATTAAAAGATAATAAAGAAATCATTGATGGACAAAATGAATATGACACCTTAAATATTGATACAAATTATACATCTCGTTCTTTATCAGCTGGAGATCAATTCGATTATTCAGGTAAGTATCAAGCAACAGATGGAACAAATTATAGTTTTGCAACATATTCGCCAGCTAAAGATGATCATAAAAATGCTTTAGTAGTATGGTTAAATGGAGGAGGAGAAGGTGGTACAAATCCTCAAATTGCAGTATTAGGAAATAAAGTAACAGGTTTGATTAGTCCAGAAATTCAAGAAAAACTTGGTAATGCTTATGTTTTTGTTCCACAATGTCCAACACTTTGGATGGATGGTTATGGTGATTTTGAATTTACTGAATCAGGATTAAAATTTACGCCAAGACATACACCATCAACATATGTAAAGAGTTTAATGGAATGTATTAAAGCTTATGTTGATAGTAATGATGATATTGATACAAATCGTATTTATATTGGAGGATGTTCTAATGGTGGGTATATGACAATGCAAATGGTTTTATCATATACTGATTATTTTGCAGCAGCTTTTCCAATTTGTACAGGTTTTGATGCAAGTGATTTAAGTGAAAAAGATGCTCAAAAACTTAAAGATTTTCCATTATTTATTACTTATTGTGAAAATGATGATACTTTAGATCCAAATCAATTTTCAAGACCACTTATTGAAAAATTAAAAGCAGCTAACGCTACAAACCTTCATGTTTTTTCACCTGATGATGTTCATGATACTTCAGGGCTTTATAAAGGTGAAGATGGAAATCCATATCAATATTCAACACATTGGTCATGGATCTATGTATTCAATGGAGAAGCTGTTGAAGACAATACATCATTAGAATTATTTTCATGGTTATCAAAACAAAGTAAACAAGTAAAAAATGAAGATGTAAATGTAGCAGATAAAGTTGATAATTCGCAAGAAACTACAGAAAAGACAGCTGTAAAAACAGGTGATGATAGTCCAATATTTGCTTACATGTCATTATTAGCTATTGCAAGTGGTGCTTATTTACTAATTGCACGTAATAAAGAATATGAATAATATTTAAGAGTCAAGGATTGAAAAATCTTTGACTTTTTTTGTAAAAAAATACATTTGGATAGAAAAAGACCGATTTTATGCGTGTTTTTGACTTATATGTAAGCGCTTTATTTTGATATAATAGTAGAAAAGGAGGGAATATGAATGTTTACAAAAAAGGTATTTATTAGTTCTTTAAGTATCATGTTTGCACTAAGTGGGATCACAGTTGTACAAGCTCAAAATACTGGAGAACAAAAAACAAATTCAGATATTTCTGAATTATTAACGCTTGATGAAAATAATAATGAATTCTTAAAGACGTTAATGAAAGATGGATATGCTGAATTAGGAAGGTATAAAGTTGAAAAGATCAAAGATAATATCTATCATTGGGATGAAGGAACTAAAAAACTTCCTGGTGGAGCAACTGATGAAAATGGGGCAATGAATAATCCATCTTCGATGTATTTTGTATTATCAGAAGATGGTGTTGTATTAGTTGACTTAGGAAATGGTTCTCAAAATGAAGAAGATATTCAAAATGCTAAAACAATTGTTGAATCGATGACAGGTGATAAACATTTATCAATTATCATTACACATAGTCATAGTGATCATACTGGTTTTGGTAGATCAAAAGAAGTTTTTAGTGATGTTAATGTTGATAAGGTTTATGTAAGTGATGCAGATTATGATGTTGCATTTGAAGCTATTTCTCAATTTGATGGAAAAATCACAAAGGTTCATAGTGGTGAAACTCTTGATATTTATGGTGCACCTTATGAATTTAATGTTGTAAATGCACATACTGAAGGTTCATTAATGATTACTGATGAAACACATGAAGCATTATTTACAGGTGATACTTTCGGTAGTGGATTTATTTGGGCACTTTTTGAAACAAATGGTGGAAATCCACTTGCAGCATTAGATAAAGGATGTTCTCTTGCTAGAAAGATTTTAAATAATAATCCATCTCTATCTATTTTAGCAGGTCATCGTTGGCAACAATTCTGGGAAGATAATGCTCAAAGACCAAATGAAATGTCAATTCAATATTTCAATGATATGGCTCAAGTTATTAGTGGTTTATTAGATGGTACAACTATTTCAAATAGTTATACAGCAGCATCTTGGGCACCAGATGCAGTTGAACTTTCAAGTAATGGTGCAAAAGCAAAAATTGATACATTACCTAAATATATCGAAGCTTATAAAAAATCAGTTAACCAAATGCAAGAAGCTTATGTTTATAGTGGTAGCGATCAATTAAGTATTGAATCAGTAAATGCAGCTGCAGCACCTACATTTGTTGTTTATCCTGATGGAAATATGTCTGATGCAGATGCAGAAAAATATATTGAAGCATCAGGTATTAAAGAAATCGTTAATCGTTCAGCTAGTAAAGTTTATGTAGCAAGACCAGCTAATGGTGTTAACTTTACAAGTGATGATGTTCAAGGATTTGAAACAATTGTTGGTAAAATAGGTGTATCTAGTAACTTTAAATTAATTGGAATTGGTAATGGGGCTACATTTATTAATCAAAATTTAGCTTCTTATATGAACTTTGTTTCTGGACTTGCATTAGTTAATCCAGAAAAAGGTATGGAAGTTAATGTTTCTGTACCAACTTATTTAGTGTCAGATAATGATGAAGTTGTAAATACTTATGTAAAAGCAAACAGTGCAACTAAAACAGAAGATGGTTATTATGTAAATCCAGAAAGTCATTATGAAGTTGTTGCTGTTAATAAAGATACAAGTTTAGATGCTGTTTCTGCAACAAAAGATGCTTGGGAAAAAGTTCTTAAAAAATTCGGTAGAATTGGAAATTATAGCGATGTTTATAAAGAAACTGCAACTTGGTATTCACGTCCTTTAATTTCAGGAAATAAAACAGCTGATCAAGCTAGAAAATATCAATATTTTGATTCTGTAGATGCTATTGATAATATTGATCGTTATGTTAATACTCAAGATTTAGATAATGATGGTATTGATTCATTATGGTATGAATATATTCCTGAACAAGCTAAAAATGCTAAAGATGGAAGTGTTCCAGTTGTTGTCTTATTCCATGGAAATACAAACGATCCAAGAACACAATATGATACATCTGGTTGGGCACAAATTGCCAGTGAAGAAGGTGTCATTCTTATTTGTCCAGAATGGCAAGGACATACTTATCAAGGATATACATATGATCCAATGACAGATGATTTAAATGCTACTGCTGATTCAGATGTTATTACAATGTTAAAACTTATTGAAGAAAAATATCCTCAAATTGATCAATCAAGAGTTTATATTTCAGGATTATCAGCAGGAAGTATGAATACAACAAATGCTGGTTTATCTGATTCAAAATATTTTGCTGCAGCAGCAGGACATTCTGGACCATTTGGAGCAAGTGAATTAAATAAAAAAGCAGTTGCTGAAAATAAAGATAAATATGACATGCCTATTATCTACTTTACAGGTGATGGTGATGAATATTGTAAAGGTGCATTTGATACAACTGAATCAAATGGTGGATTACAAGTTGCTCAACTTTATCAAGAATTAAATGATATGGAAGTTACACAACTTGAAGATGTTTTAGAATCAGATACTTATTTATATGGAGTACCTTGGACAAAACGTTATACAATTGAACCTACAGCTGAAAATATTGCTAAAATTGATGTAGGAGCAATGGAAAATGCTAAAGGTGTAGAAATTAGTATGGCTCGTATTTATGGATGGGGACATTGGAACTATACTCCTGATGCTAAATTGATGTGGGAATTCATGAGTAAATATGCTCGTGATGTTGATACTGGTGAAACAATTCGTTTAGATAAACAAACACCAGAAACACCAACAAATCCTGATCAAAAACCATCAGATTCTAATGAACCAACAAAAACACCAGCTAAAAACGATACAGTAACTTCTACAACTACAAACGTTAAAACAGGTGATACAACACAAGTAATGCCATTAGTTATCTTTGCATGT
This sequence comes from Bacteroidaceae bacterium, assembly GCA_963618275.1. GTDB lineage: Bacteria > Bacillota_I > Bacilli_A > Erysipelotrichales > Coprobacillaceae > Faecalibacillus. Next base: position 4,842 of record CAVESC010000043.1, on the reverse strand, counting down.
TTATCTGCTTTAGCTTTTATCCTTGTAGCAAGAAAAAGTAAAAAGAATAATTAAATGATTTAAAAATTAAGGGGAATAAAAAGAGATGTTACGAAATGTCGTAGCATCTTTTTTGATATGAAATCTAACTATAATATTTATTTTACAAAAGAAAAAGCTGGACGAAATTAAATAATTAATTTCGTAACAGCCTCTTTTTTAATAAAAATTAACAATTATTTTTTTGATGATTTTTTCTTATAAATAACAATCCCTACAATAATAACGATACTAACAACAAGGAGTGAAACATAAAGTGTAATATTTGTATTATCTCCTGTTTTTACAGCTGTTGATGATGTTTGTTTTATAGTAGAGTTTTTATTTGTATCATTTTTAACCGTTTCAGTTTTATCTGTTTTATCTATATTATCAGGATTTACTGGAGTTGGTGCTTCTAAAATATGAACAGGTACATAAACTGATTTAAATGAAGATTCTTCTCCTTTAGAAAAACTAAAAACCATTTCAATTTGATCGATTTGAGACCAATTAAATGTTTCGTCATCTTCAGCACCAAGTAGTGTTTTTACACTTTTTAATTTGTTATTACTAATAGTGATAACTTCATTTCCATTATCATCATGTGTCTTTTCAGGTTCAACATAAATAGATCCTATAGAAGCTCCATTGCTATAAATATACATTTCTAATAGTTCAACTGTTGTATCTTTTGCTTGAACATTAAAAACAATATCATTTTCTCCATCCCATGTAGATGATACCAATGTTAATGATGGTGTTTCTGTTAAAGTCTCATTACTTTCTTCAATTTGATTTTCATTTTGTACTTCTTCTAATGCATGAATATTTGTTGTAAAAAACATTGAGGCTGTCAATGAAAATGACAACAAGGACGCTAAAAATAATTTTTTCTTTTTCATAAATATCTCCCTTCTTTTTAAAATACTCAATCTAAAGTAATCTTATTAAGATCAATTAGAATGAAAACTATCTTTAATTTAATTATCTTCTTTTGTTTAAGGGGTGTCAATGAGATTTGTTACTATGATTTTGTTTTAAGTTGGGGTTGTTTTCATCATAAATTTTGATATAATAATGGGGTATATAAATCGTTGATATGGATTAGTAAATAAAGGATGCTGTTTTAGAGAGGGAGAGAAGCTGGAAACTCCTACAGATAATTTATTGAATTCACCATGGAGAGCACCTAATCAGTGACGTGAGACTGCGTTAATGTTTAATTAAGAGCATGTTTTAAACATGAATTAGGATGGTACCGCGATCAACTCGTTCCTAGAGGAATGAGTTTTTTTATGTTTAAGGAGGAAATAAAGTGGAAAATGAATTATTAAAAATTAAAGATGAAGCTTTAGAAAAAATTGAAGCTTGTACGTCTTTAAAAGAATTAAATGATATTCGTGTTCTTTATTTAGGAAAAAAAGGTCCTATTCAAGAAGCTATGAAATCAATGAAAAACATGGACCCAGATCAAAGAAAAACTTTTGGTCAAACAAGTAATAAAGTAAAACAAGAATTATCAAAAGCTGTTGAAGATAAAAAGGCAGTTTTAGAACAACAAGCAATTATTGATAAAATCAATAGTGAAACAATTGATTTATCTTTACCAAGTTATAAATTGAATCAAGGAACAATGCATCCTTTATCAATTATTGTTTCTCAATTAGAAGAATTATTCTTAGGAATGGGATATCAAATTGCTGAAGGACCTGAAGTAGAAAGTGATTATTTCAACTTTGAATTAATGAACTTACCAAAAGGACATCCTGCAAGAGATATGCAAGATACTTTCTATATTGATGAAAATACTTTAATGAGAACACATACTTCTCCAGTACAAGCACATACATTGCTTGCTGCTAAAGGGAAAGGACCTATTAAAGTTATTTGTCCTGGTAAAACATATCGTAGAGATGATGATGATGCCACTCACTCACATCAATTTATGCAATGTGAAGGTTTAGTGGTTGATAAAAATATTACTTTAGCTGATTTAAAAGGAACATTAGAAGTATTCGCAAGAAAATTCTTTGGTGAAAAACGTGAAATTAGATTACGTCCATCATATTTCCCATTTACTGAACCATCAGTAGAAGTAGATATCTCTTGTCATCATTGTGGTGGTAAAGGATGTGCAATGTGTAAAGGAACTGGATGGATTGAAATTTTAGGAGCTGGAATGGTTAACCCTAAAGTTTTAGATATGTGTGGTTTTGATAGTAAAGTTTACCAAGGTTTTGCATTTGGAATTGGAATTGAACGTGTGGCTATGTTGAAATACGGTATTGATAATATTCGTGATTTCTATAATGATGATTTAAGATTCTTAAACCAATTCCAAAGAGAGGAGTAAGAAAATGGAAGTCAGTTTAAATTTATTAAATAAATATGTTAAAATAGATGATCAAGATCCAAAAGAACTTGCTGATAAAATTACTTCAATTGGTTTAGAAGTAGAAGGAATGCATGCATTAGCTAATGGAACAAACATGACAATTGGTTATGTTAAAGAATGTGTTGATCATCCTGATAGTGATCATTTACATGTATGTCAAGTAGAAGTGAGACCTGGAGAAGTGACTCAAATTGTTTGTGGAGCACCAAATGTGGCTGCTGGTCAAAAAGTTATTGTGGCTAATCCAGGATGTGATTTAGGAGAAGGTTTTGTTATTAAACAAAGCACAATTCGTGGTCAAGAATCAAATGGAATGATTTGTTCAATTGCTGAACTTGGTTTAGATCAACGTTTATTATCTCCTGAAGATAAAGATGGAATTCATGTTTTAGATGAAAATGCTCCTGTAGGAGCAGATCCTTTAGAATATTTAGGATTGAAAGATACAATTTTAGATATTGGTTTAACACCAAATAGAGCAGATTGTATGGCGTTAACTTCACTTGCTTATGAAGTGGCTGCAGTTTTAAAAAGAGATGTTAACTTACCAGAAATTAAAGAAAAAGGAATTGCTGGAAGTGATATTGAAGTAAAAGTAGAAACTGAATTATGTCCATTCTTTGGAGCTAAGCTTGTTAAAGGTGTGACTACAAAAGAATCACCTGCTTGGTTAAAAACAGCTTTACTTGCTTCAGGTATCAAACCAATTAATAACATTGTTGATATTTCTAACTATGTGATGTTAGAAACAGGTCAACCAATCCATATGTATGATTATGACAAATTAACTAAAAAAGAATTTGTAGTTAAAACTGGATTTGATGAAAAAGCTGTTTTATTAGATGGTGAAGAATATAAACTAGAACCTAATGATATCATCGTTTCAACAGACAATGGTGTTGGTTGTGTTGCTGGTGTTATGGGGGCAGATAGTACTAAAATTGATGAAAATACTCAAAACATCGTCATCGAAGTGGCTACTTTTGATGGACCAAGTTTAAGAGAAACAGCAAGACGTTTAAATTTATTGACAGATGCTTCTCAACATTATATTAAAGGAGCTTTAAATACGGCTAATTCTTTAAATATTTTAGAAAGATGTGCTAATTTATTAGAAGAACTTGCTGATGCTAAAGAAGTTTATGAAACTGTTTCAACAACTTTATATATTGAAGATAAACATGTTTCAGTTTCAACTCAACAAGTTAATGGATTACTTGGAACAAATATTCAAACAAATGAAATTGCTGAAATCTTTGATTCATTAAAATTCAAATATGAATTAAAAGAAGATACATTTAATGTAAAAATTCCAACATATCGTAATGATATTACAATGGCAGCTGACTTAATTGAAGAAGTTGTTCGTATGTATGGTTTTGATAACATTCCATCAACATTACCAGAAATGTCTATGACAATTGGAAAAAGAACAGAAATCCAAGAAAAGAAACATATGATGAAAGTCTTATTAAAAGATTTAGGTTTACATGAAACATTAACATATTCATTAACATCACCATCACTTGTTCATGATTTCAATATTTTCCATGATCAAGAACCAGTAAAACTTGCAATGCCATTAGGTGAAGAAAGATCTGTTACAAGACAATCAATCATTGGTTCATTATTACAAGTTATTAACTATAACCAATCAAGAAATATGAAAGATGTTCATTTATATGAATTATCAACAACTTATTCAAAAGGTGTTGAATTACAAAATCTTGCGATTGCTTGTACTGGTGAATACCATGGTTTATCATTTAAACAAATCTCATATAAAGCAGATTACTATTTAGTTAAAGGATTTGTAGAAACAATCTTTGAAAGATTAGGAATCAATGAATCACGTTATCGTTTAGAACGTGTAGAAAGTGATAACCAATCATTCCATCCTGGTCGTAGTGCTTATATTAAAGTACAAAACGAAGTGGTTGGTGTTGTTGGACAAGTTCATCCATTAATGGAAAAGAAATATGATGTTAAAGATGTTTATGTTGTTGAATTAAACTTATCAGCATTATTAAATATCAAAACTGGTAAAGTAAAATATCAACCAATTCCACAATATCCATCAGTTTCAAGAGATATTGCTTTAGTCATGGATGAATCTATTCCAGCTAATGATGTTTGTCAAAAAATCATTAAATCAAGTAACAAACTTGTTAAAGCAGCAAATATCTTTGATGTTTATGTAGGTGAACATGTAGAAGCTGGTAAAAAATCAGTTGCTATTAATTTAACTTTCCAAGATGAAAAGAAAACATTAGAAGAAAAAGAAATTAATGCAGCAATGGAAAAAATCTTAAAAGCAGTAGAAAAAGATTTTGGAGCAGTACTTAGAGGATAATCAAAAGAGGTGTCAGGCACACAATGTCATTAAGTTAAGACGTTTTTAAAAGAATTCCTATATTTTATAAAAT
>CAVESC010000042.1:0-22731 GCA_963618275.1 Bacteroidaceae bacterium | reverse complement strand
ATCTCTATGAAGTAATCTTTAATCATGGAGAAAAGGTAGTGGCAGATGAAGAAGTATTGGAAGTATTAAGAATACTAGAACAAGCAACAGAAGTTGCAAAGGAGGCTAAATAACATGCGTTTAGGTATCGCGGGAGCTGGAATGATCGTTCGTGGTTTGTTCACTTTTATTCATGAAGTAGAAGGGATTGAGTTAGAAGCCATTGCTTCTACGGAAAAATCGATTGATAAAGTAAGACAAATGGCGAAAGAAAATCATGTAAAAAAGGCTTATTTAAATTATGATGAGTTATTAAATGATGAAGATGTTGATGTTATGTATATCGCAACACCTAATCATCTTCATTATCAAATGTGTAAACAAGCATTAGAAAGAGGAAAACATGTTATTTGTGAAAAACCTTTTACTTCAAGAGTTGAAGAATTAGAAGAATTAAATCAAATCGCAAAAGAAAAGAACTTGTTTTTATTAGAAGCTATTTCTACACAATATTTACCTAATGTTTTAAAAATTAAAGAAAAATTATCTGAATTAGGGAATATCAAAATCGTAACAGCGAATTATTCACAATATTCATCTAGATATAATGCTTTTAAAGAAGGAATTATCCAACCTGCCTTTGATTATACAAAATCAGGTGGAGCTTTAATGGATTTAAATATTTATAATATTCATTTGATGGTTACTTTATTTGGTAAACCATTAAAAGTAAATTATATGGCAAATATTGAAAAGAATATTGATACTTCAGGAATCATTACTTTAGATTATGGAAGTTTTAAAGCTGTATGTATTGGCGCAAAGGATTGTAAAGCACCAATTGCGACAAGTATTCAAGGAGATCAAGGATGTATTAGTATTCAAACACCTGCTAATGTTTTAAAAGGTTTTAAGGTTTTATATAATGATCAAAGAGAAGAAGAATTTGATTTACAAGGTGATACGCATCGAATGATTTATGAATTTAAAGAATTCGTTAAGATGATTGAAAATAAGGATTTTGATAAGGCAAATGAAATGATGGAAAAAAGCTTGATAGCGATGGATATTGCGACAAAAGCAAGAATGAGTGCGGGTGTTCATTTTAAAGCGGACGAAGCCTATGAGTAAAATATTATTTAGTGATTTTGATGGAACCCTCTTTTTTAAAGAAGGATTCCATCAAGAAGATATAGAAGCTATCCGAACTTTTCAAGAAGCAGGCAATAAGTTTGCTTTATGTACAGGAAGACCACTTGGTGGTGTACTTGCTTTAATGGAAGGCAAAATCAAACCAGATTATTATGTTCTATGTACAGGGGGACTTGTTTTAGATAAGGATTATCAAGTTGTTTATGGACAAGAGATTCCTTTTGATTTAGTGAAAGAAGTTTGTCAAAAATATGAAAATGAAACGATTGCTGGTCCACATTGTTTAGATAAAGATTATTTATATTTTGCACATGTTCCAAGTGATGCACCAAGTTATATTAAGCAATTTGATTCAATTGATGAATTTAAAGATCGTAAAATTTATAGTTTTTCATTAATTGAATCTATAAGAGCTAAAGAAATAACCGCAGAAATTAATAAAGATTATCCTTTATTACATGCTTTTCAAAATGTAAATGCAATTGATATTGTTAAAAAAGGATGTAGTAAAGGGCAAGGAATTTTAAAATTAGAAGAATTAATCAATGATGAAACAGCAGGAATAGGTGATAGTTATAATGATTTAGAAATGTTTAAAGTTGTTGATCATTCATTTACATTTAAAACATCACCAAAAGATATTCAACAAAAAACATCGTATGTTGTTTCATCAGTAAAAGAAGCAATAGAAATATTAAAGGAGGATTAGAAAATGGGATTTCCAAAAGGATTTTTATGGGGTGGTTCAATTAGTGCTGCTCAAATTGAAGGTGGATGGAATGAAGGAGGAAAATCACCTGTATTAGTTGATTATTGTACAGCAGGATCAACAAAAGAAAGAAGACAAATTTGGTATTTAGATAAAGATGGTAAAAGAGTTCATCGTAATTGGGAAGCTGTTGATGAATTAGAAGAAGGATGTAAGTTTGCCTTCTTTGATGATTTACATTATACAAATCATGTGGCAAGTGATTTTTATCATCGTTATAAAGAAGATTTAGCGTTATTTAAAGAAATGGGATATACAACATTTAATACTTCTATTTCATGGGCTAGAATTTATCCACATGGAATTAAAGGTGGCATCAATCAAGAAGGTGTTGAATTCTATCGAGATGTTTTTAAGACAGCGAAAGAATATGGAATGGATCCAGTTATTACTTTATATAAATATGACGAACCTGTTTCGCTTTTAGAACAACATGGTGGATGGCGTAATCGTGCAATGATTGATGAATTTGTTGAATTTGCGAGAGTATGCTTTACAGAATATAAAGATTATGTCAATAAATGGATGACATTTAATGAAATTAATATCATTATGCCAAGAGACGGTCAAAAAACAGAAAAAAATCAAAGAAATTTAATTTATTTACACAATCAATTAGTAGCTGCGGCAAGAGCTACAATTGTTGCACATGAAATTGATGCCAATCTTAAAGTAGGGTGTATGATTTGTGGAAATATGTCTTATCCTTTAACACCAGATCCATTAGATGCTATTGCCCGTTATGAAAACTTCCAAGATTTCTTCTGTTATAGTGCTGATACACAAATGAGAGGATATTATCCATTATTTGCGAAAAGAATTTGGGAAAAATATGGAATTAAACCAGAAATCACAGAACAAGATAAAGAAGATTTAATGAATGGTAAGTCTGACTTCATTGGTTTTTCATATTATGCTTCAGGTGTTGTCACAACACATAAAGTTGAAGAAAATGATCATACTGCAGGAAATGTTTTAGGAACAGTTAAAAATCCTTATTTAAAAGCAAATGCATGGGGATGGCAAATTGATCCTGTTGGGTTTAGACATTTAATGCATTTAATAAATGACCGTTATAATGCACCAATGTTTGATGTGGAAAATGGTATTGGTTTAATTGAAACTGAAGGTGAAGATGGTATTTGTCATGATCCTGCACGTATTGAATATCATCGTGAACATATTAAAGAAATGAAAAAAGCCATTGAAGAAGGTGTTAATCTATTTGGTTATACAACATGGGGATGTATTGATCTTGTTTCTGCAGGAACAGGACAAATGGATAAAAAATATGGATTTATTTATGTAGATATGGATGATCAAGGAAATGGTGATTTACATCGTTCAAGAAAAGATTCATTCTATTGGTATAAAAAGGTTATCGCTTCTAATGGGGAAGACCTTGATTAACAAGCTCATTTGAGCTTGTTTTTACATTGATTATTAGAAATCAATAAAAAAACGGCACATATTGTGACAAGTGTTTATGTAGAAAAAAAAGACAAATCATTATAGTATATAATCAGAAGTTGGGAAAACGTTTACATTATAGATATTATCTACGTTTTAAATAAAAAGACAAACAGCTTAGAAGATATATTAGAAAATAAAGGAGGAATAAAAAAATGAGTTTTCCAAAAGGATTTTTATGGGGTGGAGATATCAGTGCTAACCAATGTGAAGGTGGTTGGGACGAAGGTGGAAAATCTCCAAATATGACAGATTATCATACAGGAGGAAATGTGAATGAACCACGTATGGCAACTTATATTATGCCAGATGGAACTTATGGTAAAACACCAGCGATGATTGAAAATTGTAATTTACCAGAAGGTGCTAAATTGGCAATCAATCCTGATGAATTTTATCCTAATCATAAAGCAACAGACTTTTATCATCATTATAAAGAAGATATTGCGATGTTTGCAGAATTAGGATTTAAAGCATTTAATATGACATTATCATGGGCAAGAATTTTCCCAAAAGGAATTAAAGCAGGAATTAATCCAGAAGGGATAGAATTCTATCATAATGTATTTAAAGAATGTTTGAAATATGGAATTGAACCCTTGGTTCATTTATATAAATATGATATGCCTGCTTTCTATATTGAAGAATTAGGTGGATGGAAAAATAGAGTTTTAATTGATGAATTCGTTGAATTTGGGAAAGCATCTATTGATGAATTCCAAGAAGTTACTTATTGGTCTACATTCAATGAAATCAATGCTGCTCAATTTTCTATCTTAGATGCAAATAATCAAGAAGAAGTACAAAGACAATATCAAGTACTTCATAACCAATTAGTAGCCAGTGCAAAAGTAGTTAAATACTTACATGATAATTATCCAGATAAAAAAATTGGATGTATGCAAGCAGGTATTTTCACACATGCATTAACATGTGATCCAGAAGATGAACTTGCTAATCAAAAAGAAATGCAAACAAACTTCTGGTATGCAGGAGATGTCTTTGTTAGAGGATATTATCCAAGCTATGCAAAACACTTATGGAAAGAATTAAATATCACATTAGATATTACAGAAGAAGATACAAAAGCTTTAAAAGAAGGTACTGTAGATTTCTTTGAATTCTCTTATTATTTCTCAAACTGTGTAACAACACATACAGATGGTGAAGATGCAAAAGGAAATTTAAATTTCTTGTCAAAGAAAAACCCATATTTAAAACAATCTGATTGGGGATGGGCTATTGATCCAAAAGGATTAAAATTCTTTATGCATGAAATCTATGACAGATATCAAATTCCAATCATGAATTGTGAAAATGGTTTAGGAGCTATTGATACATTAGAAGAAGATGGAACAGTTCATGATCAATATCGTATTGATTATATGAGAGAACATGTTAAAGCCATGAGTGAAGGTATTGATGAAGGTGTAGACTTAATGGGATACACTTGGTGGGGATGTATTGATCTTGTTTCAGCAAGTACTGGTGAAATTAGAAAACGTTATGGATTTATTTATGTAGATGTTGATGATTTTGGTAATGGAACATATAAACGTTATAAAAAAGATTCTTTTGAATATTGTAAAAAAGTATTTACTTCAAATGGAGAAGATTTAGACTAATGTTAGAAAAGATAAGAACATTAAATCCAGATTACCAAATTCATGAACTTGATGATTCGTTTAAAGAATATGGACGCATCATCAAACAAGATATGCAAGAAGCTATTGATTATGCTACAACTTATCAAAATATAAATGCCTATGATACAAGCGTACAAGCATTGGAAGAAATGCCTTGTATGCAAGATCTAATTAATAATGTCTATGGTTATTTAGATGTTATGGCAGGTGTAGTTACTGGTAAAAATGAAGTATTAAATGGCTTAGAATATCATCAATGCAGTGAAACAATCATTGCTGTAACAGACTACATTCTTGCTATTGGAAAAAGACAAGATATGGTAGAAAATGACTATGACATAGAAAAGTGTGAACTTTTCTATGTACCAAAAGGAACAGTCGTAGAACTTTATGCAACAACTTTACATTATACACCAATAACAGTAAAAGATTCTTTTAAAACAATCTGTTTATTGTTAAGAAAAACAGGTGATAGTTGTCAAAGAAGAGGAATCTTAAAGAAAAAGAATAAGTGGTTTATTGCACATAAAGATAATGTAGAAAAAGTACAAGCAGGAGATTATCCTGGTTTAAAAGGTAAAATGATTCATATTAAACATTTATAAGGAGGAAAGAAAATGGCAATACCTGATAAGTTTTTATGGGGTGGTTCAATTAGTGCTGCTCAATGTGAAGGAGGATGGGACGAAGGTGGAAAAAGTCCTGTTCAAGTAGATTTTGGAGATCCTGGTTCAACAACAGATAGACGTTGGATTCATTATTTAAATGCAGATGGAACAAGAGGTAAAATGAGACAATTTGATCATTTACCTAAAGGGGCTAAATATCAATTATTTGATGATATTCGTTATACAAACCATATTGGTATTGATTTTTATCATCGTTATAAAGAAGATATTGCATTATTTGCAGAACTTGGTTTTACAACTTTCAATACAACTATTTCATGGGCGAGAATTTATCCTCATGGAGTAGAAGGTGGAGTCAATCAAGAAGGTGTAGAATTCTATCGTAATGTTTTTAAAGAATGTCGTAAATATGGCATTGATCCTGTTATTACATTATATAAATATGACGAACCTGTTTATTTAGAAGAAACATATGGTGATTGGACAAATAGAGAAATGATTCATCAATTTGTTGAATTTGCAAGAGTATGTTTTAGAGAATATAAAGATTTAGTAGATAAATGGTTAACATTTAATGAAATTAACATTTTATTACATTTTGATGTTAAAGAAGGAAAACAAGTTGCCTTTGAAGAACTACATAATCAAATGGTAGCAGCAGCAAGAGCGGTAAAGGTAGCACATGAAATTGATGAAAATATTTCAGTAGGATGTATGATTGCAGGATTATGCACTTATCCATATACTTGTGATCCTGAAGATGTTCTTGCAAATTACAAACAATTCCAAGAAAAATTTGCTTATTGTGCAGATACAATGGTTAGAGGATATTATCCATCTTATGCCAAACGTATTTGGAAACAAAATAGTGTTACTTTAGATATTAGTGAAGAAGATAAAAAAGATTTAATGGAAGGTAAATCTGACTTCCTAGCCTATTCATATTATATGTCCAATGTTGTAACAACACATAAAGATGAAGGAGAATCATTAGGTGGAGCAGGTACTTCAGCAAACTTAAAGAATCCATATTTAAAGGCTTCTGATTGGGGATGGCAAATTGATCCAACTGGATATGAATACTTCTTACATGTTTTAAATGATCGTTATCAAGTACCTATTTTTGATGTTGAAAATGGTCTGGGCGCTCATGATAAAGTTGAAGAAGACGGTTCTATTCATGATGATTATCGTATTAATTATCATAGAAGTCATATTAAAAGCTTAATGAAAGCAAGAGAAGAAGGCGTTAATATCTTTGGTTATACTTCTTGGGCTCCAATTGATTTAGTTTCATTTACTACAGGACAAATGGATAAACGTTATGGATTTATTTATGTAGATATGGATGATGAAGGTAAAGGAGATTTACATAGAAGTAAAAAGGATTCATTCTATTGGTATCAAAAAGCAATAAAATCTGATGGAAAAGATCTAGATTAACAAAAACAAGCTCACATCGAGCTTGTTTTTAACATCCTCTCATACGCCAAATTTGGTCTGTGCAATCTTCAATGGTAAGAGAACTTTTGCTTTCAATAAAACTTAAAAAAGTACTTTCATTTAGATTTTCTTGTCTTAATGTTCCAATAATACCAGCCATGCTTATACGATCTATATTTTGTTCATTAAGAATATCTATTATTTTATTTTCTACTTGATTGAAAAAATTCATTTTTAATAGCCTCCTAACTTTATGTCTAAAGCATCTAATATTAATTCATAATTATTGATTTTATTATGGATGATAGGCTCATGATTTTCAACGTAAATTTCATATAAATCATTATCTAAATCAACATAATAAGTATATCCATTTTGATATTTTTTTGGATAGTTAAAGACTTGAGTTCTTATTCTTTGATAAGTTAAATAATCAACGATTAAACTTTGTTTTCTTTTATCAAATAATAAAGAAAGTTGTTTTTGAATAGAGGACATTTCATAGAAGTCCTCCTAATATTATTTTCTTACAGTACATATGTTGAATCTCCTTTCAATATATATATCTGCAAAAAAATTCATTTTTTCTTTTTTATTTTATTTATTTTTTAAAAGAATTGATAAAAATTCTGTATAAGAAATATGAGATTCTAGTTTATCTAAATCTTCTTTGTTTTCAGAAATATTCTTTAAAGTTGAAAATAAAGTAGTATACATTACATTTTGATTATCAGCACAAGAAAATAAGATAGCTATTTTAAATGTTTGATTTTCAATTGTCATAGGTTCTTCTAAAACAATAATAGAAATAATGTTATTAGAATTTAAAGGACGAGAAAGTCTTAGTAAACCAATTTGATTTTCAAAGGTATGTATTGAACAAATGTTTTTATTCATAATATCATTCTTTTTAGAATTATTAAGACGATATACTGTTTTAAGTGATTGATAAAAGCTTGTTGCAAGTCCTTTAAGTGTTTTCACTTGTACATGTGTTTGATAAAAATTTGGATGAAAATAGTACAACAATTGTTCATCATTGAATAAATATGATAAATAACTCTTAATACGAATAATATCATCTTGTGTCATAATGTAATTTATGCTGATTACTGGAATTGGTAACTGACGATGAATAGGTGCAGTTGATATAATTAAATCATATTGATCTAAATTTTGTTCTTCTATTTCATAATAATGAGTACAGTTTGTAATTTGAATTTGATCATAAAGTTCTTTTTCTATATAGTCTTCTATAAATATCTTAATAGAACCGCTCATACAGTTAATAAGGAGCGTTTTTTTTTGATTTCTTTTTTTCTTGTTGATTGTGTTATTAAAAAGAATAGTAAAGTTAGTCATTTCACTTCTTGAAAGTGGGATATGTGTGTGTTCTTTAATAACATCAGATACAATTTGCGCAAGGTAATAAGCAAGCGGATAATCATATTGAATATCTTCATAGAGTGGTGTACGTATTTTTTCACTATATTTTTGTCTTATTAAAGTATATTCTAAATAAAGTGGAAATGATCTTTTAAAAAGATCATCATTAAAAGTAATAAGTGTTTTTTCTTTTATTTTATCTAGAATTTCATTTTGTAAATTAACGATTTTTTCGTTGTATATAAATGTAAGTCCTCGAGTAGATCTTTTACTAATAAGTTGAATTGTAATGTTTTGAATTTCATATTTATTAAATTCTACATCAAAATGTCCCCTTGCATATAAAGCGAGTTTTTTTGCGACAAAGTATTCCGTTCTATTTTGATATTTTTCGAAGCCTTCAGTTTCTTGATTTATTACATATCCAGATGTAACACGTGCAGCGCTTGTGGAGAAGCTAATTAAAAAGTCAACCAAACTAATATCACTCATAGAAATAGCATATTCTCTTAGAATTTTAATGATTTCATAGTCAGAAGAATGAAAATAAGTGTCTAAAAAATCAAAATACATATCAGAAACACTCAAGTTTCTAAAAACGCTATCTACTAAGCATTTTCTTTTACCTGCTTCAGGTCCGCTGATATAGATTCCATAATTAGGTTTTTGATTAAACCTTAAACCATATTTTTTAAATTCTTTTTTTATTGAAACTAAATCATTCGCAATCGTAGCTCTAGATACAAGAAGTTCATCGGCTAGAGTTTCCAATTTAATATATTCTTTACTGTTAATGAGACGACTTAAAATGTAATTGTTTCTATCAGCAGGTAAAGATGGAATTAAAGAATCATCATCACGTTCATTTTTATTAATAATACTTTGTAGTTCGGTTAAATCTTGTGAAGATTTTCCTTCAATATAATATCCTTGAGAAGGCTTAGATAATAAATTTAAATGAAGTGATGTAAGTATATTCTTAACATTTTTCATTTCATCTCTAACACGTCTTCTAGAGATTCCTGTTGAATTGGCAATTTCATAACTCGAAATATAGTTATCTGAGGCTAACAATAGCCGAATAATCTTCATTTCGTTCTTTTTTAGTTGCATTTTATCACCACCTGAATAAATTATATACAAATGTAAACGTTTTCACAAGGCGTTTTTTTATAATTTAATTTCTTAAAATTGTGATGATATATAGGATTTAAAAGATTTTGTAAAAAAAGTGTCATATATTATGACAATCGTTTATATCGAAAAAGAAAATAATTCAGTATAGTATATAAGTAGGCAAAGGGAAAACGTTTACATTTAGGAGGTTTTCTTAAGAAAGGGGAAGAAAAATATGTCTACAGAAAAGAAGTCCATGATGGACAAAATTCTAGAAAAAGTTGACGTAATTGCTGGACCAATGACAAGATTCGGACAAATTCCATTTGTTCGTGGTATTGTTAATGGGATGGTTGCAGCATTACCAGTCACAATGGTTGGTTCATTATTCTTAGTTGTTTATTTATTCTGTTCTGATGGTGGATTAACTACAAAAGCTTTAATTCCATTTTTAAAACCTTGGGCTGGAGATTTAGCTTTAGTTAACAGCTTATCAATGGGTATTATGGCTGTTTACATTATTATTGCATTTGGTGCTGAATATGCAGAAATCAAAGGATTCAGTAAAACAACTGGTGCAGTTGGTGCGTTCTTCGCATTCATGTTATTAAACTACAACTCAGTTGGACAATTAGTTGTTACTGCTAAAGATGGTACTTTATCAGCAGGAGCAAGTGCTTTTGAATCTACATATTGGGGTGGATCTGGTTTAATCACAGCAATGATCGCAGGTGCTATCGCAATTAATATTATTGATATTTGTTATAAAAAACATATCGTTATTAAATTACCAGATTCTGTACCACCAGCAATCTCTGATAGTTTCTCAGCTATTATTCCTTATTTCTTCATTACATTAGTATGTTGGGGAATTAGAACATTAGCTGGTTTAAATATCCCAGAATTAGTTGGACAAATGTTATTACCTGTATTAGGTGCAGCTGATAATATCTTTATCTATACATTACAACAATTCTTATCAGCATTATTATGGATTTGTGGTTTACATGGTGACAATATCACTGGTGCTGTTACTAACGTATTTACAAACCAATGGATTGCTGATAACAACACTGCTTTCATGGCAGGTACAGCAGTTAAAGATTTACCATATGTTTGGACACCAAACTTATGTAGATTATCTCAATGGGTATCATCTTGTTGGCCAATTCTAGTTTACATGTTTATGTCAAGCAAGAAATTACCTCATTTAAAACCTTTAGCTACAATCTGTTTACCACCAGCAGTATTCTGTATCATTGAACCAATCATGTTTGGTTTACCAGTAGTTATGAATGGTTTCTTATTAGTTCCATTTATCTTAACTCATACAGTTACAGGAGCTTTAACTTATTGGTTAACAAGTATTGGCTTTGTTGGTAAAATGTATATGAACTTACCTTGGGCTACACCATCTCCTGTATTAGGATACTTAGCTGCAGGTGGTTCAATCGGTGGAATTGTCATTGTATTTATTAACTTCGCAATTGGTATGGTTATTTTCTATCCATTCTGGAAATCATATGAAAAAGCTGAAGTTGCTAAAATGAATGGTGAAGCTGCTTAATTAAATAATTGAATAATTTAAAGAAGGCTAAGTGCCAAATTGGCCTCAAGCCTTCTTTTTAATAAAAGGAGGAGCTAGTTATGGAATGTCCATATTGTCATAAAGAAATACCACAAGATTCTATCTTTTGTTATCATTGTGGAAAAGAACTTAACGGAGATAAGAAAGAGATTAAAGAATCTAAAAAATTAAAGAAAAATCCAAGAGAAAATTCTTTTGCAAAACTAGGGATCCTCCTCTTTTTTATAGCTTTAATAGGTTTAGATTTTATTGGAGGAACAGTTGTTAATGCTGTTGGTGGAAATGTTAAATTTCCATATATTATAAGTTCATTGCTTTATGCAGGAGCTTTGGTTTGTGGCGTGATGTCATTAAAAATTGATAGAAATGACAAAAAGAAAGGCTATGAACCAACAGGAAATAAGAATTATGCTTTTATTTCAATCTTTTTAAGTATTTTTGTTGCGTTAGTCAATATTTCACAAATTATTTTAAAATAGGAGAATCAGATTATGTATTGTAGAAAATGTGGTGCAGAAATAAAAGAAACATCAAAGTTTTGTGATAATTGTGGATGTGAAGTTGTTAAAGTAAAACAAGTAAGTTATGCTGAAAAATACAATGAAAATAAAAAGAAAAGTAATACAGAAGCACAATCTAATAAAGAGCAAGAACGTATGAGGAAACATAAGGATGAAAAGAATCCTTATATTGCAGCGTCATTGTTTGCAACTGTTGTAGCTTTTGTTCTAGCGATGTTTCCATGGAATGTAATAGGAAGTGGTATTGGAACAAGTTTACCTATGAGAATAGCTATTGTTGTATTTGCTTTATTAGCTGATTATCATGTAACAAAAGCGAAACAAGTGAATAATTTAATATTTAGTAAATATGGATTTAGGATTAAATCAAATGTTGTATCAATGGTTAATGTTTTATCTGTATTTGTAACTATCATGGGCATGTTCGCTTTGTTTACTTATTAGGCGAAATATGCCTTTTTTAAAGGAGTGAAGAAAAATGGGTGTTTTATTTTTTAAAGCAATTCCTAGACCAGCTATTTGGGGGCATACCAAAGTTAGAGATTTCTTTGGCTATGATGATTTTCCTGAAGGAATAGGTCAATCTTGGTCTTTTAGTGCACAAGATGGAGAAGGTTTATCTACTGTTTGTATGAATGGTGAATTTAAAGGAATGACTTTAAAAGAATTATGGGAAAAACATCAAGAACTATTTGGACATCCAGGTGAAGATTTCCCAGTAATTATTTCTTTAGTCGGACCAGAAGATGATTTAAGTATTCAAGTACATCCTGATGATGAACATGCTCAAAAAATTGGTTATAAACGTGGAAAGAATGAAGCATGGTTTTTTATTGAATCAAATCCGGGTGCTTCTATTGTTTATGGACAAAAGACAAAAAATAAAGAAGAGCTTCAAGAAATGATCAATCAAGATAAATGGGACGATATTTATAAAAAATATCCTGTAGCTGATGGAGATTTTGTCTATTTGCCAGCGGGATGTCTACATGCCATGGGTAAAGGTAATGTTGTTTATGAAATCCAACAATCTACGGATGTGACTTATCGTTTTTATGATTATCATAGAAAAGATAAAGATGGAAATGAAAGAGAATTACATTTGAAACAAGCAATAGATTGTTTATCTTTTGACAAGGATATTGATAAAAATGATGTTCATCCAGTTGTTAAAGTTCATGAAAATATGAAAGAAACAACATTTATTTCAAATGATTCATTTACAGTTTCTCAATTGTTAGTTATTGGTAAATGTCAATATAAATCTGATAACTATCAACTTGCTACAGTTGTAAAAGGTAATGGAAAAGTAGATGAATATGATATAAAAGTAGGAGATAATTTCTTAATTCCTACAAATACATCAATTGAGCTTGATGGTCAAATGATGATTATGATGACAACAAAGTAAGGAGGATCGTATGAAAAAAGATTTTTTATGGGGAGGCGCTTTAAGTAATGTTCAAGCTGAAGGTGGTTATTTAGAAGATGGCAAAGGCTTGAATGTCTATGATACTTTAGTGGTAACTCCAGAACCAGGAATTAAACCAATGTTTTGTACAACAGATGTAGCAACAGATCATTATCATCATTGGAAAGAAGATATTGATTATATGGCAGGAATGGGATTTAAGGCTTATCGTTTTTCTGTTGTTTGGTCAAGAATCCATCCGTTAGGGAATGAAGAAAAACCAAATGAAAAAGGTCTCGCTTTTTATGATAAAATGGTTGATTATTTATTAGAAAAAGGAATTGAACCAGTTGTATCATTAGTTCATTTTGATATGCCAGATTATTTATTAAATCATTATAATGGATTTATGAATAAAGAAGTCATTGAATTTTATGCAAGACATGTAGAAAGTATTGTAGAAAGATTTAAAGGAAAAGTTAAATATTATATTACTTATAATGAAATCAATCTAGCAACGCATATGCCAGACTTAGTTTCTGGTGCAAGATTACCAGAGGGTATGAGTAAACAAGAAATGTTTGTACATTTAAATGTAAATGTACAAGTGGCTCATGCAAGAGCTGTTGAAGTCATCAAACGTGTTGATCCACAAGCACAAGTTGGGGGAATGATTGGTCATGCCCCATTCTATCCACTTACATGTAAAGCAGATGATATTTTAGCAGCAGATTTTAAAAACAAAATGCATAATTATTTTGTTTATGACACAATGTGTAATGGTGAACTTCCTCAATATTTTATGCAATACGCTAAAAATAGAAATATTAAATTGAATATGTCACAGGAAGAAAAAGATGTAATTAAAGAAGCTTCTAAAAAATTAGATTATCTTGCTTTTTCGTATTATCGTAGTAATGTTATTTCTTCTTTTGAAGACATTAAAGATCAAAATGAGTTAGAAGATGCTCTTATTTTTGATCAAAGAAATTTAAAAAATCCTTATTATGATGCCAACGAATGGGGATGGCAAATTGATGCAGATGGATTAAGATATTCACTTGTTGATTTTTACCATCGTTATCATAAACCGCTCTTTATTGTAGAAAATGGTATAGGAATTGATGAAACAATGAAAGATGGAAAGGTTTATGATGATGAACGTATCTCTTATTATCAAAAACATATTCAAGCAATTAATACAGCTATAGAGCATGATGGTGTAGATTTAATGGGATATCTTGCATGGAGTCCAATTGATTTTTTAAGTAGCC
Source organism: Bacteroidaceae bacterium (assembly GCA_963618275.1). GTDB lineage: Bacteria > Bacillota_I > Bacilli_A > Erysipelotrichales > Coprobacillaceae > Faecalibacillus. The sequence goes on along the minus strand of CAVESC010000042.1, from coordinate 8,347 downwards.
ATAAAGAAATTAGAAAGAGATATGGTTTTGTATATGTTGATCGTGATTTTGAAGATTTAAAAGAATTGAAACGTTATCCTAAAAAGTCATTTTATTGGTATAAGAAAGTAATTGAATCACAAGGAAAAGATTTAGAAAATGATATAGATTATTAACGGGCAATATGCCCGTTTTATTTTTTAGTAATCATTTTAATCCAAGTGTTACTACCGAATTCAATTTCATCTTCATAATCATCAAAATCATTGTAATAAAGTAATTCATATTCTTCATTTGATGATGTATGAACATAACCATAAGTATAGTTTTCCATATCTAATTGAATGAATACAGTATAGTTAGTAAGATTCATTTGTTTAAGAAGTAATTGGATTTCTTCTTCGTTTTTATTAGTAGATAAACAATGTATTTGATCATCATTGAGATTGAAGGAGTTATTTTGATAATAGGGTTTGATTTGTATTTTTAATGTATTCATAAGACACCTCAAAAATATTATAAGATATTTTTCACTTTATGAAAGATATTTGAAAATAAAATAAAACAAAGTATAGTGTAATTGAGGTGAATGAAATGCGTAGATTTGAAAGAGAAGTAGTTGATTATAAATTAATAGAAGCAATGCTTCAAGAAATGAATATTGTTAATGTGGGAATGAATGATGAAGATGGTTTTCCTTATGTTGTACCAATGAGTTTTGGTTTTGAAATGACAGATACTCATTTAAATGTGTATACACATTTTATGAAAGCAGGAAAGAAAGTTGAATTATTAAAGAAAGATCCAAGAGTATGTGTGGAATTTAGTATCTTTAATGATTTCCCTGATAAGAAATATAAAGGACATTATCATGATTATCGTAGTGTGATTGCTAAAGGAAAAATGAAAATGTTAGATTATAAAGATAATCCTGAAACATGGGAAAAGGGTTATAATTTGCTTTATACATGCAATAATCGTGCTATCAAACCATTGAGTGAAAGAAAAGTTATTCCAGGAATGTATATTGGTGTTATTGAATGTGATTTAAAAGATGTAACTGCAAAATCAGAATTTCCACTTAGAAGTGTAGAAGATGTTCCATTTTTAAATGTTTATGAACAAGAAGATGATGAAGTACCATTTGATATTTCAGATATCATTGCTGATAGAAAAGCAAGAAAAGATAATAGCTAGGAGATTAAAAGTCTCCTTTTATTTTTAGGCAAAAGAAGCAAAATGTCTAAATTTATATGAAAAAATCATTCTTTTTTCAACAAATGTTTCTTAAACAATACATTAATAAATTTATTAATGTATAATTAATCTATAATGTACTTTTGGCTAAAAAGAGTAGAAGGAGAAGGAAATATAAATGAGTATGAAAAAATATGAGGAGTGGAATGCAAACCATAAGCATGACAACCCTCCAAGAGAGAAAATCGTTAAATTAGGAAGAAAGATTACAGATGTCGCTGGTCATATTTTTGGCGGTGTTAAAGTTGAAGATCCTGAGTATTGGGGACTAGCTGAAATTGTCAGTGATGAAATGGCTGATATTGCTCTAGCAATGAAAAAACGTACCCCATATACATTTAAAGAATTATGTAATCTATGTAAAGTTACAAAGGATCAAGAAGAAGCTTTCCAAAAGACACTTGATGAAATGAGTTATTTAGGATTATTAGAATATGATTATGGTTATCATTATGACCATCATGGACGTACAGCGCCACAAAGTGAAAGAAGATATATTCTACCAATGTTTGTTCCTGGTAGTGCTGAATTATTTAATATGGAAGAATTACCAGATCGTTCAAATCCACGTTTAGAAGATCATCCAGATGTTGCAGCATTCTTTGAACGTATGACTTATATCCCTCTTGCTGGAATTACACAAATGGTTCCACCTGGAGGAGCAGGCGTAGGAATGCATGTTATTCCAGTTGAAAAAGCAATTTCAATGGAAAATGAAGCTATTGATATTGAAAAACTTTCTTACTGGTTAGAAAAATATGAAGGTAAAATTGGTGTAGGAAGATGTTCTTGTCGTGCTTCAAGAAAAGCTATTGATGATGGATGTGCTGATGATGATTTTGGTTGGTGTATCGGTGTTGGTGACTTTGCGGATTATTGTAGAGAAACTGGAAAAGGACATGATATTACTAAAGAAGAAGCCTTAGCTATTTTAAAACGTGCGGAAGATAACGGTTTTGTTCATCAAATTACGAACATTGATGGAGAAAATAAAATATTTGGTATTTGTAACTGTAATGTTGAAATTTGTAATGCTTTAAGAACATCACAATTATTTAATACCCCAAATATGTCACGTTCTGCTTACGTTGCTCATGTAGAAAAAGATAAATGTGTGGCTTGTGGTAGATGTGTGGAATATTGTCCAGCAGGGGCTGTACGTTTAGGACAAAAATTATGTAAAAAAGATGGTACAGAAGTACAATATCCAAAACAAGAATTACCAGATGCTGTTAAATGGGGACCAGAAAAATACGATTTCAATTATCGTGATAATAATAGAATTAATACCCATGAAACAGGAACTGCTCCTTGTAAAAGTGCTTGTCCAGCCCATATTGCTGTTCAAGGTTATATTAAAATGGCTTCTCAAGGAAGATATAAAGATGCACTTGCTTTAATTAAAAAACAAAATCCATTTCCAGCAGTGTGTGGAGCGGTATGTAATAGAAGATGTGAAGATGCTTGTACACGTGGTAAAATTGATGAAGCTTTATCAATTGATGCCATTAAAAGATTTATTGCCAAACAAGATTTAAATGCGGATACAAGATATATTCCACCAGTAGTTATTCCCGCAAGTATTCATATGGATCATTTTGATGAAAAGATTGCAATCATTGGTGGTGGGCCTGCTGGTTTAACAGCAGCTTTCTATCTTGCTCAAACTGGATATCGTCCAACTGTTTTTGAAAAGAATGAACATCCAGGAGGAATGTTACGTTATGGTATCCCATCTTATAAATTAGAAAAAGATGTTTTAGATGCTGAAATAGATGTCGCAAAAGAAATGGGTGTAGAAATCAAAACAGGTATTGAAGTAGGTAAAGATGTAACAATTCAACAATTAAGAGAACAAGGGTATCAAGCTTTCTATATTGCTATTGGTTGCAGTGCAGGTAGCTTGCCTGATATTAAAAATATTGATGCAAATGGTGTTATGACAGCTATTGATTATTTACATGAATCTAACTGTGGAGATGCACCATTTAATGGTAAAGTTGTTGTCGTTGGTGGTGGAAATGTAGCCATCGATGCTTCTCGTGTTTCAGCAAGAAATGGTGCTGTAGATGTACATCAATTCTGTCTTGAACAAGAAGTAGATATGCCAGCTTCTAATGAAGAAATAAGTGAAGCAAGAGAAGATGGTGTAACGATTCATTGTGGATGGGGTCCTCAAGAAATCATTGAAACGAATGGTAAAGTAAGTGCGATTGTTTTCAAAAAATGTGTTTCTGTATTTAACGATGAAGGTAAATTTGCGCCAGTTTATGATGAAAATACAACAGTTACAGTTGCTTGTGATCGTGTGATTTTTGCCATCGGTCAACGTAGTGTTTGGGGAGATTTATTAAAAGGTGAAGATGTGAAATTTAATGGACCAGCCATTGAATTAAATAGAGTTACTTTCCAATCAAGTGTTGAAGATATCTTCGCTGGTGGAGATGTTTATACAGGGCCTAAATTTGCTATCGATGCAATTGCTCAAGGTAAGATTGCTGCCGAATCACTCCATCGTTATGTTCATCATGGACATATGGAAACAGGACGTAATCGTTGGGAATTTAAACCACTTGATACAGATGATATTTTAGTTGAAAGTTATGATCGTGGACCTAAACAAGTAGAAGGTGTTAATGAAAAAGTAACTGATAAATTTAAAGATAATGTTTTAGCACTTACAGAGGAACAAATCAAAAAAGAAACATCAAGATGTTTAGGTTGTGGTGCAACAATTGTTGATGCTAATAAATGTATTGGTTGTGGTATTTGTACAACAAAATGTGATTTTGATGCTATTAAATTACATCGAGATCATCCTGAATGTTCAACAATGACAGTAGCTGAAGATAAATTTAAAGCAATCATTCCTTATCAATTAAAACGTGTAAAAAATATTATTTTAAAGAAAAAGGTAGAACATTAAGATGCATGAATTAGGAGTAACCTTTTATGTTGTAAGAGATGTAAAAAAAGTTGCTGAAGAAAACAATGTTAAAAAAATAGATTATGTGACACTAGAGATTGGAGAAGTCTCTGGTGTCATTCATGATCAATTAGTTGATTGTTGGAATTGGGCAAGAAAAAAAGAAGCAGTGACAGAACATGCTAAAATCTATATTGAAACATTAGAAGCCATTACTTATTGTGAAGATTGTCATGGACAATATAGAACCATAGATTATGGTAAAACATGTCCGTATTGTCATAGTGAACATACTTATTTACTAAAAGGAAATGAGTTTAATATTAAGGAGATAGGTATCTATGAAGATAGTGGAACTTAAACAAAATATTTTTAAAGAAAATGAAGTCACAGCAGATAAAATACGTGATGAATTTAAAAAACAAGGAAAATTAATGATCAATGTGATGTCATCACCAGGATCAGGGAAAACAACCACATTACTTCGTACCATTGAAAGATTAAAAGATACTTGTCGTGTGGGTGTCATGGAATGTGATATTGATGCGAGTGTTGATGCTCAAACCATTGAAGAAGGTGGAGCTAAAGCCATTCAACTTCATACTGGTGGAATGTGTCATATGGATGCAGCTATGACACAACAAGGTTTAAATGAAATGGGAATTGAAGATGTTGATCTTGTTTTCATTGAAAACGTTGGAAATCTTGTATGTCCAGCAGAATTTGATACGGGTGCAGGAATCAATATAACTATTTTATCCATTCCTGAAGGGGATGATAAACCTGCGAAATATCCTCTTGTTTATACAGTATCTGATGTTGTTTTAATTAATAAAGTAGATGCTTTAGCTGTTTTTGATTTTGATAAGGAATTAGTTGAAAAAAGAATTCATACTTTAAATCCAAAAGCACAAATCTTTTATATCTCCGCTAAAAAAGATGAAGGATTTGAACCTTGGATCGATTATTTAAAAGAAAAAATGAAAGAATGGGAGGATTAGTAGATGGCTAAAGTAAGAGTTATAGAAGTTCATGAAAATGTCTTTAACGCTAATAATCTTGCAGCAGATGAACTTCGTGAAAGATTATCAAAGAAAAAAGTAACCATGCTTAATGTGATGTCATCACCAGGATCAGGAAAAACAACCCTTCTTTCAGATGTCATCAATAGAATTAAAGATCAATATAAAATAGGTGTTATGGATGTTGACATTGAAACATCGTTAGATGCTCAAAAGGTTGCGGATAAAACAGGTGTTCCTTCTATTCAAATTCATAATGGGGGTTTATGTCATATTGATGCAGAAATGACAACCAAAGCAATTGATGAATTTGGGGTCGATGATTTTGATTTGCTTTTTTTAGAAAATATTGGAAATCTTGTATGTCCAGCAGAATTTGATACAGGAGCACATAAAAACCTCATGATTTTATCAGTTCCTGAAGGAGATGATAAACCATTAAAGTATCCTTTAATGTTTAGTGTTTGTGATCTTGTTTTGATTTCTAAAATGGATACATTAGATTATTTTGATTTTGATATTGAAAAAGCAAAAGAAAATATAAAAAACTTAAATCCAAATGCAAGAATTATTTGTGTCAGTGCTAAAAGTGGTGAAGGCATGGATGAATTTGTAGAATGGCTTAAGGATGTTATTATGTATTAAATTAAAGAATGCAGTGAATGGTATTAAAAATATCTTTGCTGCATTTTTAATATAGTTATATTTTATTGCATAGAATGAAAATTTAATACATAAGTCATAAAAATATTTTATAATAGAAATAATTTAAGGAGGAAGATCAATGAAATTTAGTAAAGATTTTTATTGGGGTGGCGCAGTAGCTGCTAACCAATGTGAAGGTGCTTGGAACGTAGATGGACGTGGAATGGCACGTACAGATGTAACAACAGGTGGAACAGTAAATACACCACGTATGGTTACTTTTATTGATAAAGATGGTAATAAACAAAAATTACCTAACCATGGATTCAAATTACCTGAAGGAGCTCATTTTGCTGTATTTGATGATGAACTTTATCCAAACCATGATGGTATTGATTTCTATCATCATTATAAAGAAGATATTGCTTTACTTAAAGAAATGGGATTCAAGATGTTTAGATTATCAATCTCTTGGTCAAGAATTTATCCAACAGGTGAAGAAGATAAACCAAATCAAGCAGGTTTAGATTTCTATCGTAATGTATTTACAGAACTTAGAAATGCTGGTATTGAACCACTTGTTTCTATTTGGCATTTTGATACACCACTTGCTTTAGAAGAAAAATATGGTGATTGGTTAGATCGTAAATATATTGCATTCTATGAAAAATATGTAACAACAATCTTTAATGAATACAAAGGACTTGTTAAATACTGGTTAACATTCAATGAAATCAATAATACAATCAATTTCTTACCAGATGATGCAAGTGATGAAGCTTATCAAGAAGCTTATCAACATTTACATTATCAATTTGTCGCAAGTGCAAGAGCAGTACAAATTGGACATGAAATTGATCCTGAAAATAAAATTGGATGTATGATTTGTGGTATTACTTATTATCCATTAACATCTGATCCAGAAGATATTTTATTTAATCGTTCTAAATGGGAAAAAGGAATCTTCTATTGTGGAGATGTTCAATGTAAAGGTAAATATCCAACATTTACAAAACGTTTATGGAAAGAACATAATGTACAATTAGACATTACTGAACAAGATTTAGAAGAACTTAAAAAAGGTACAGTAGATATGTATACTTTCTCTTATTACATGTCTCAAGCTGTTACTACTCATAAAAATGATGATACAGTAAGTGGTAATATGTCATTTGGTGTACGTAATCCATACTTAGAATATTCTGATTGGGGATGGGCACTTGATCCTAAAGGATTAAGATATTATCTTGAAATGATTTATGATCGTTATGAAAAACCATTAATGGTTGTAGAAAATGGTTTAGGTGCTTATGATACTGTAGAAGAAGATGGAAGTATTCATGATAATTATCGTATTGAATACTATCGTGCACATATTGAAGAAATGGCTAAAGCTATTGAAAATGGTGTAGACCTTATTGGTTATACAACTTGGGGATGTATCGATTTAGTTTCTGCAGGTACTGGAGAAATGAGAAAACGTTATGGTTTCATTTATGTTGATAAACATGATGATGGAACTGGAACAATGGCAAGAAGTAAAAAAGATTCATTCTATTGGTATAAAAAAGTCATTGCTTCTCAAGGAGAAGATTTAGACTAATATTCTAATTATAAAATAACCTCTGCCTATATATGACAGAGGTTATTTTTTCAATAGTTGTTCATTTTTATTTTGAATGGTATCATCTAATTTTGCTAGTTGAAAATAAATAAGTGCTAATAGAATAATAATCATTCCAAAAATCCAATTAGCATAAAATGTAAAACATCCTACTACGATAGAAACGACTGTTATAAAATATGGAATAATCATTGAAGTTCTCCTTTTTTTGGTTTATATCCACATTATAACATATCCATAAATGAAAGGATATGTATCTATTTACTTAAGAATTGTTTTAATCAATTGTATCATAATTTCTTTATCTTCAGGCCTTGAACTCGCTACTAGGATAGTAAGTGTTGCAAGAGCATCATTATTAATTCTTTCCATGCCATTTTTATAAAGAGCATTATGCATGTTTAAAAAATATAAAAAGATGGTTGCTCCAATTCTTTTATTACCATCAATAAAACTATGATTTTTAACAATGAAATAAAGTAAGGCACTGGCTTTATCTTCTAAAGTCGGATATAAATCAACATCTCCAAAACTTTGATAAATTGTTGAAATACTACTTCTAAAAGAATCATCTCTTTCAATAGAAAATAAATCCCCTTTATTTTCAAACATTGTATTATGTATAAGCTTTATACATTCATCATAGTGAAGTACATAGGTATCTTTTTGACCAAGAGGAACTTCTAATCGATGATGATCATAATCATCAAGAATCTTAAATCCTCTTTGATAAGCCTTTAAAAAATCAGTATCTTGAAAATAACAATCATTAACAACATATCCTTTTATTAGATATTTCTTTAATATACCATTAGCCCATTTTCTAAAAAGAACACCTTGTTTAGATTTGACTCTATAACCAACAGAAATAATAACATCTAGGTTGTAATAATT
>CAVESC010000041.1:0-22959 GCA_963618275.1 Bacteroidaceae bacterium | reverse complement strand
TAGTAAGAAAAATCATGTAAGAATTGGACTAACGCAAAGCGTTTTAGTACAATAATTATAAGTAATAAAATAGATTATTTAACATGATTAAGGAGGAAGTTTTATGGAATTTAAAGATGTTATTCAAAACAGATACTCGTGTAAAGATTTTTCTACACAACAAATAGAAAAAGAAAAATTAATGGAAATATTAGAAGCAGGTAGAGTAGCTCCAACGGCTAAAAATTTACAAGAACAAAAAGTTTATGTTATTCAATCTAAAGAATATTTAGATAAAATAGATACATGTACGCCTTGTCGTTATCATGCACCAACTGTTTTAGTTGTAGCTTATGATAAAAATAATGTTTTTGATTACCCTGGTAATGAAAGAAATTCAGGGACAGAAGATGCTACAATTGTAGCAACTCATTTAATGTTGGCTGCTTATAATGCAGGAATCGATAGTTGTTGGATTAATTTCTTTGATCCTCAAGAAATGAAAAAAGCTTTAGATTTACCGAAAAATGAAGAAGTTGTTATGATGTTAGACTTAGGATATGGAAAACAAAAAGAACCACTTCCAAATCATCATCTAAAAAAAGAACTTGAAGAAACAGTTAAATATTTATAAATCTTATAACAAAATAAGCTTTGCTTGTTTTGTTATTTTTTTGTTACAATAATGATAAGAGGTGAGCTATATGAAGCTGTTATTTAAACAACAACCATCTTTTATCTTTCGCTTTTATGTAACAAATCAAAATAATGAATTGTTATATATTATAAAAAGAAAAATGGCAATTATGTATCAACTTTATATATATGATGCTCATGAAAATATTGTTGCTAGGATTGAAGAAGATCCACGATCAGCTGCTTTTTTTGTTTATAAAAATGAGAAATATATCGGTGCTATAGAAAAAGAATTTTCTTATTTTATTCCTTATTTTTTAGTAGATTATCGAAAATGGAACATCAGTGGAGAATATGTTGAATATAATTATGAAGTAAAAGATGAAAATGATTATCTTGTTGGAAGAATTGAAAAAAGATCATGGAATATTTTAGATACGTATGATATTTCAGTTGATTCAAAGGAAGATAGTTTAGATGTTGTCATTTTAACAACTGTAATAGATATAGAAAAGGCAAGAAGAAATAGACATTATTAAAATAATTGGAGGGAATCTTATGAAACTATTATTTAAACAGCGCATTTTTTCATGGTTAGATAGTTATGATATTTATGATGAAAATGGAAAAACTGTTTATACAGTCAAAGGACAACTCAGTTTTGGACATAAATTATTTATTTATAATAAATATGATGAGCATATTGGTACAATCAAAGAAGAAATTTTAACGTTTTTACCACGTTTTGCTTTATATGAAAATGATGAATATATAGGTAAGATTACCAAAGAATTTTCTTTCTTTAAACCCAAATTTATTTTGGATTATAAAGATTGGCAAATAGATGGTAATTTTTGGGAATGGGATTATCAAATTGTTGACTATTCAGGAAATATAATTGGTTCAATTAATAAAGAAATTTTTCATATGAGTGATACATACTCTTTAACAATTGAACATGAAGAAGATGCTTTCTATGTTTTAATGATTGTTCTTGCGATAGATGCACAAAAATGTAGCCGAAATAAATGATTGCAAGTCAATCATTTTATTTTCTTAAAAATTTAGCACTCTCCACTTGACTATGCTAAAGTAAAGTAATATACTATCTTTAGCATTTGAACAGCAGGAGTGCTAAAGGAGGATATATTATGGCAGAAAAAAAACAATTTAAAGCAGAATCTAAAAGATTATTAGACTTAATGATTAATTCTATATATACACATAAGGAAATCTTTTTAAGAGAGTTAATTTCTAATGCAAGTGATGCAACAGATAAACTTTATTATAAAGCATTAACTGAAAATATTTCAGAAATCAATAAAAGTGATCTTACAATTGATTTAGCTTTTGATAAAGAAAGTAGAACACTTACAGTTACTGATCATGGTATTGGGATGAATAAAGAAGAATTAGAAGAACATTTAGGTACAATCGCTAATAGTGGTTCTTTCAAATTCAAAAATGAAACTGAAAGTGATGATATTGATATCATCGGTCAATTTGGTGTTGGTTTCTATTCAGCATTTATGGTAGCTAAAAAAGTTGAAGTTTCATCAAGAGCTTATGGTAGTGATCAAGGATATACTTGGGTATCTGAAGCAAGTGATGGTTATGAAATCTTTGAAACAGATAACTTACCAACAGGAACAACAATCAAACTTTATTTAAAAGATAATACAGAAGAAGAAAATTATGATGAATATTTAGATCAATATCATATTGAATCTCTTGTTAAAAAATATTCTGATTATGTACATTATCCAATTAAAATGGATGTTACTACATCTAAGAAAAAAGAAGATAGTGATGAATATGAAGATGTTGTTGAAAATAAAACATTAAATTCAATGGTTCCTTTATGGAAAAGAAATAAAAAAGATATTAAAGATGAAGAATATAATGAATTCTATAAAGATAAATTCAATGATTTCTCTGATCCAATGAAAGTTATTCATACATCAGTAGAAGGAAATGTTTCTTATGATGCATTGTTATTTATTCCAAGTCAACCACCAATGAATTTCTATTCAAATGATTATGAAAAAGGTTTACAACTTTATAGTCGTGGTGTCTTTATCATGGATAAAGCAAGTGATTTAATTCCAGAACATTTTAGATTTGTTAAAGGATTAGTTGATTCACAAGATTTATCATTAAATATTTCAAGAGAAATGTTACAACACGATCGTCAATTAAAAGTTATTGCAGATCGTATTGAAAAGAAAATCCAAAGTGAACTTACAAATATGTTGAAAAAAGATCGTGAAACATATGAAAAATTCTTTAAAAACTTTGGTTTACAATTAAAATTTGGTATTTATCAAAGTTATGGAATGTTAAAAGATAAATTACAAGATTTACTTTTATTCTACTCTGGTAAAGAAGAAAAAATGATTACTTTAAAAGAATATGTTGAAAACATGAAAGAAGGACAAACAGAAATCTATTTTGCTAGTGGTGAAACAAAAGAAAAGATTTCTCATTTACCTCAAGTAGAAGCTGTTAGAGATCGTGATTTTGATGTTTTATACATGATGGATAATGTTGATGAATTTATGATTCAAATGATGAGAGATTATGATTCTAAAGCTTTCAAAAATGTTGCTCAAGGTGATTTAAACTTAGATAGTGAAGAAGAAAAGAAAGAATTAGAAAAGATCAATGAAGATAATAAATCGTTATTAGAATCATTAAAAGAAGCATTAAAAGATAAAGTCGTGGATGTTAAAGTATCAAATAGATTAAAATCTCATCCAGTATGTTTAGTATCTGATCAAGGTGTTTCTTTTGAAATGGAAAAAGTATTAAATGCAATGCCTGATGGTCAAGATGTTAAAGCAGGTAGAATTCTTGAAATTAATCCAAATCATGATATCTTCAAAGCAATTCAAAATGTTTATCAAAATAACGCAGATAAGATCAATGATTATGCTTCATTATTATTTGATCAAGCATTATTGATTGAAGGTTTATCTATTGAAGATCCAGTGGCTTTCTCAAATAAAATCTGTGAACTAATGATTGAATTAAATAAGTAAGGCTATCATTCGATAGTCTTTTCTTTTATAATAAGAAGTAGGAGAGTGAAAGTTATGGAATTACAAAATGTTTTACAACAAAGAAGAAGTATTCGAAAGTATAAACAACAACCTGTAGAAAAAGAAAAACTTGAAGAAATGATACAAGCAGCTATTTTTACTGAAAGTTGGAAAAATAGTCAAACACCACGATACCATGTTATTCAATCGAAAGAAATGTTGGAACAATTTAAGGAAAAATGTTTACCTGAATTTAATCATAAAAATGTGGCTGATGCACCTGTTTTAATTGTGACAACATTTGTTAAAGACCGTGCAGGTTTTCAAAGAAATGGAAGTCCTGATAATGAATTACAAAATGGTTGGGGAATTTATGATTGTGGATTAGCTAATCAAAATTTGATTCTTAAAGCAACAGAACTTGGTTTAGGAACACTTGTTATGGGAATTAGAGATGAAAGAGCAATCCGTGAGCTTTTAGAAATACCTGCACAAGAAACAATTGTTTCTGTGATTGGTGTTGGTTATCCAGACATTGAACCAAGTATGCCAAAAAGAAAAACAATAGAAGAAGTGAGTACATTTTATTAATGAAGAAATTACTGTATAAAATTTGTAAACCACACCACAAATATAAAATCAATCTTGTTGATATTTTATTGCTTATTGAACCCATAGTTATGAATACGTCTTATTTTATGATTGGAAGAGTCTTTTTGCTTATCGCATTAGTTCTTAACTATTTAGCCCATTATCTTTGTCATGACGATTATAATGAGTTTGAAAGACGTGTACTTATCTCAACAATGATTATTATTGCTTTACTTCTTATTTATTTAATTATTACAGGAAAATAAATTTTCAACTATCTTTTTATAACTTATTATATGTCCATAAATCTTGTAAGTTCTATGGACATTTTTCTATTATCTGATACTTTATCCATGAATTATTGCAAATTCTATGGATTTGTATTCTTGGTAGTAAGCCAATTATATAAAAAAGTCGTTTTATTAAGTTTATAGACGATTTATGATGATTTTATATTGAATACGCTACATTATAGTTTAAAATATTAAATAAAAATAAAGATGGAGGAGTGATATGATGAAAACTTTATATTTAGTAAGACATGGTCAAACATTATTTAATGCCAGACACAAAATTCAGGGATGGTGTGATTCTCCTTTAACACAAATAGGAATCAAGCAAGCACAGGTTGCACGCGATTATTTTATAAATCAGGGAATTCAGTTTGATAGTGCCTATTGTTCAACTCAAGAACGTGCAGTTGATACATTAGAAATTATAACCGATAAAAAAATACCTTATACTCAATTAAAAGGTTTAAAAGAATGGAATTTTGGTGTTTATGAGGGTGAAAGTGAAGATTTAAATCCTATTCCTAATCCAACTTATGGAGATTTCTTTTTTGATTATGGTGGTGAAAAAGAAAGTGAAGTCACAGAAAGAATGGTATCTACTTTAACAAATGTTATGAATGAAGATGACAGCAAAACTATTTTAGCAGTATCACATGGTGGGGCTTGTCGATTATTTATGAATTATTGGAATCAATTTCATCATGTTTATCAAAAAGAAAGAATAGGTAATTGTTGTATTATGAAATATGAGTATGAACAAAATGTTTTTACTCTCGTAGAGATAATTAATCATGATTTTAGTATGATTGAAAAATAATTAATGAATATAAAAAAGAGAAGATAATTTAATGAAAATCTTCTCTTTAAAATTATTATTATAGTTAAATTGAATCATTTATTTATAAAATTGAATAATATTTTGATAATGATTTTTTAAGCTAAAGTTTGCGGATACAAAATAGAAATGATTTCCTTTTTTATAAAGTAAAGTATCATAAGATGTATCAAGTTTAAACAGATAGGTATTCTTATCAATTTTGATAACAGGCACATCATCGTATGTATCTAAATAACGCTTGAAAAATGTATTTGTTTTTTCATTTGATTTAAAATGATAATCTTTACTATACATAAGATCACCTTGTTTATTTTTTTCAAAATAAGAAGATGCTTCCACGAGAATACTCTTTGTTTGTTTATATTGAGGGTATTCCTTTTTATTTGCTTCTTTATCAAAAACTTCTAGAGTAAGAATATTTTTATTCAATGTCATATCTTTTCTTTCGGTAATATCTAAAACGCATCCTAGTATAGCTACTACACAAGTAATAATACTCATAACATAGAAAAGTTTTTTAATGAGCTTATTAAAATTCTTTTGACATGCAAGAGAGATTTTATAAAGACAACGAACAAGAATTGTAGCAAATAAGATAATTGGTAGATAATGAATCATAATACTTCCATTTGTAAGGAATTCTTGTATTTGATTTTTTTGTAAAACAAGCTGTGTGACAAAAAAGGCAAAGAAAAGCCATAAAACAAGATATGTTGTTGCAGAGATTTTGCGTGTATTTAAATACTCATCAATAGCTTTTTGTCTTTCTTTTGGCAAAGCACGTTTATTTTCAGTTGTAAAAATAATAAACTTTCCCAGTTTTCCATAATAATCAAACATATTTCTTTCATAATCATTAATAAAATCATGTAAAGCTTTTCTTTTAGGGGTTGTTGCTTTTTTAATAAATAAATCAACATGATAATAATAATGTTTTTCATTTTTTTCAAAACGACTGATTTTACCTAAGGAAGTAGGGTTATAGCCTTGTTTCGATAACTCATTTAAAGTGTTTTCTAATTGTTTATATTCAGTTATATCATAATCTAATAATTTATACATATGTGACTCCTTTGACTGTTACATCATAACAAAAATAGTCATGGATTTCCATGACTATTGATTAAATGCAGAATCAACTTCATAATCTGGTTTGAAGTTTTCCTCTTCTAACATATAAGATTCAGCAATGTTTTGACAATGATCACCAATACGTTCAAGGTTAGATAAGATATCAACGTATGTAGAATTAACAATAACTGATTTTTCAGTTTTATTTGTAACACGTTGAATATGTCTTTGTTTTGCTTTTTTATTATAGTAATCTAAGTTACTTTCACGATCATCAACATAAATAATATCATCTAAATCATGTTTATCAAAAGCAACCATAGCATGATTCAACATTTCAATATCCATATTGATCATCGCAATAATATCATCTTTCGCTTCTGATGAGAAATCATCTTTTTCATCATAAACAGCCTCAAAGAATTGAGTTAAGTTGATACATAAATCACCAACACGTTCTAGATCTTTAATCGATTTCATATCAGCAAAGTATTCTTTAGAATCATGATCATTTAATTGCTCATGAGAAATAAGTAATAAATATTCTGCAATCTTTTTATCTAATAAGTTGATTGCATTTTCTAATTCTTCGACAGCTTCTTTAGCACTAGAACTTTTAGAAATAAAATATTCTCTAACATTTTCACAAGCTTCAACAGTAATAGCTCCCATTTCTAAAATCTTATTTTTAGCGATTGCTAAAGCATGAGAAGGGAACAATTGAACTACATGAGGATCTAATTCTGATAAATCCATTTGTAATTCTTTTGAATGATTTGGAATGATTTTTTTAATAATAACAACAATCTTATTAATAAATGGAAAGAACAAGATCGTCGTAACAACGTTAAAGATACCATGAGCTACTGCAAGTTGTAATTCAGGAGATATTGTACTTACTGAATTAATATATTGAATCAACATTGTAAATGGTGATAAAACAATCATAAATAAAATAGAACCAATGACGTTAAATAAAACGTGGAAGAACGCTGCTCTTTTAGCTGGAATAGATCCACCAATAGAAGCTAGAACTGCTGTAATTGTTGTCCCAATATTTGATCCAAATAAAAATGGTAAAGCAATATTTAAACCAATAGCACCTGCACCATACATTTGTTGAACAATTGCAATCGTAGCAGCTGATGATTGAATAGCACATGTAAGTACTGTTCCACCAAGTAAACCAAGCCAAGGGCTTTTCATTAAAAATTCTGTAATTTGTGTAAATTCTGGAACTTCGGAAATCATTGATAAATTGTTTCCCATTAAATCAAGTCCATAGAATAAACAACCAAATCCAAAGATGATTTGTGATAAATATTTTGTTTTTTTATTTTTAGAAAACATGGAAACAAAAGCACCAATAATAATGAAATAAACTGCATATTTAGAAATCTTTAAGCCAACTAAAACAGAAGTAATAACTGTTCCAATGTTGGCACCCATGATAATTCCTACTGCTTGATTTAAATTCATTAAACCAGAACGAATCAATCCAATCGTAAGGGCTGTTGTTCCTGAACTGGATTGAATTAAACATGTAACTAAAGCCCCAATTAAAATTCCTTTTACAGGACTTGAGGTGTACTTATCAATAATATCCTTTAGTTTATCTCCAGCATAACTTTTTAAACCATCACCCATATAATCGATACCAAACAAAAATAAACCTAGCCCTGCTAGAATTAAAGGCCAGTTGATATCTGCTAATGTCATAAAATCACACTCCTATACTTTCTATTTTAAAGGAATGTTAAATTTGTGTAAAGATTATGTTAAGTTTCTTTACAAAACCTTAACAATTCTTTTTAAAACACCTTTCAATAAATAGGATTATATATTTATAAAAAGGACATATAAGCAAGGTAGTGATGATATTGAAGAAGCCATGAATAAAAGCAAGTTGCAGGCGAGGTGATACAGGAACATAAAAACGAAATGTTAAGAAAAGATGATAAAAAGGGGTTAGAAAAATCATAAAAAAAGTAGTTCCGATTACATTGAAGAGAAAATGAAAGAAGGCAGCTTTTTTGGCAGAAGAATTGGCTTTAAGAGCAGAAAGAAAAGCGGTAATGGTTGTACCGATATTACAACCAAAGATATAAGGAATAGAAACATAAAGCGTGATAGCTTTTAAATGATACATTTGTTGGACAATCGCAATCATGGCACTAGAAGATTGAATAAGTGCCGTTGTAATAGCTCCACCAAACATGGCTAGAATTGGATGGTTCGTAAAAAGGGTAACCAATTTAATAAATGCAGGAAGTTTGGTAATGGCTTCAAGATGCATAGACATCAATTCTAGTCCATAAAATAAACAGCCAAGACCAAAAAGAATTTGCGCGAGACCTTTTATTTTAGGATGATTAGAAAATAATAAACAAAAAGCACCAATAATCAAAAAGAAAGAAGCATATTGAAAAAGATCAAAGCCTACAATAAAAGCTGTAATCGTTGTACCGATATTAGCACCCATAATAATACCAATACTTTGAGAAAAAGTCATCAAATTTGCATTGATTAAACTGACGGTTAAGGCTGTTGTGGCAGAACTTGATTGAATGATACAAGTAATAAAACAACCGATTAAAATAGCCTTAAAAGTAGAAGAGGTACATTTAAAAAGAAGATTTTTTAAACGGGTAGGAGAAAGTTCTTGTAAAGAAAGGGATAAATAGTCAATTCCAAATAAAAAAAGTGCTAGACCGATTAAAATAGAAGTCCAAGAAACATTTGCCAAGAAAAAGCCTCCTTTTTCATAATTTAAAAATAATCATTTTTAACTAGAAAAAATGATGTTTCTTTGTAAAAATATATGAAGGAGGTGTTTTTATATGAAGGGAAGATGGAAAAAATTTTTATCTTATTATACAAACTATAAAGTTTTGTTTTTTAAAGATATGTTTTGTGCGATGGTTTCAGCAGCTATTACGCTTGTTTATCCTATGTTGACACGTTATATTACTGGAACAATTTTAAATCAATCAAAGATAGATTATTCTAAGATTTATCTACTTGGAATTTTTATGCTTTGTTTGATTGTTGTTGAATATTTTTGTAATTATTTTATTGGTTATTTAGGACATGTCATGGGTGTCTATATGGAAAGAGATTTACGTAATGAATTATTTAGTCATTATCAAAAACTTTCTTTTCGTTTTTATGATGAACAAAATACAGGACAATTGATGTCACGTTTAACAAATGATTTATTTTCTTTGACCGAACTTTATCATCATGGACCAGAAGATATCGTCATTTCTATTATTAAGTTTATTGGTGCTTTTATTTTACTTTCATATATTAATGTCAAATTGACTTTGATTTTATTTGCAATCTTACCATTTATGTTTTTATTTGCTTGGTACTATAATAAAAAGATGAAAAAAGCGTTTAAAAGAAATAAAGAAAGAATTGGAGATATCAATGAACGCATTGAAGATAATTTATCGGGAATCCGTGTTGTTAAAAGCTTTGCCAATGAAGATCAAGAGTTAGAACGTTTTGACGCACAAAATGGACATTATGTAAGTGCTAAGAAAAATAGTTATTATTACATGGGAAGATATAATGCAGGGCTTACTTCTTTTACAAGTTTAATTACTGTTTCTGTTATCTTTTTTGGAACTTTATTTATTTCTTATGGAAGTATTGATGTGGCAGATTTGATTGCTTTTTTACTTTATGTCACGAACTTGATAGATCCTGTTAAAAAGCTTTTAAACTTTACGGAACAATTTCAAGAAGGTGTCACAGGCTTTGAACGTTTTATGGAAATATTAGAAATTGAACCCGATATTCAAGATGCTAAAAATGCACTTGAGTTACAACATATTGAAGGAAATGTTACGTTTGATCATGTTTCATTCCGTTATAATGAACAAACACCATATGTTTTAAATAATATCAATTTAGATGTAAAACCAGGAGAGTACATTGCTTTTGTTGGTTCATCGGGAGTTGGTAAAACAACGATTTGTTCTTTGATTCCTCGATTTTATGAGGCAACCAAAGGGAATGTCTTGATTGATGGAATTAATGTTAAAGAGATCAAACAACAATCTTTAAGAGAAAATATTGGTATTGTTCAACAAGATGTTTATTTATTTACGGGAACCATTATGGATAATATTCGTTATGGAAATTTACAGGCAAGTGATGAAGAAGTCATTGAAGCCGCTAAAAAAGCCAATGCTCATGATTTTATTATGGAATTAGAAGAAGGGTATGATACTGATTGTGGACAACGTGGCGTTAAATTATCTGGAGGACAAAAACAACGTATCTCGATTGCACGTGTCTTTTTGAAAAATCCACCGATTCTTATTTTTGATGAAGCAACAAGTGCTTTAGATAATGAAAGCGAAAGAATTGTGCAAGAATCTTTGGAAAAACTTGCTAAAGATCGAACAACTTTTGTTATTGCCCATCGTTTATCAACGATTAAAAATGCAAAGCATATTTGTGTTTTAACGGAAAATGGGATAGAAGAACAAGGAACTCATGAAGAGTTAATGAAATTAAAAGGAAATTATGCAAGATTATATAGTATGCAATTTAAAGGAGAATAACATGGAAAGAAAATATATATTTTTTGATATTGATGGTACACTTACAGATGCCAATCCGGGAGGAAAAATTTTAGAAAGTACCTATCGTACACTTGATGAATTAAAAGCCAATGGGCATTTTGTCGCTATTGCTACAGGAAGAGCACAATATATGGCGATGGATGCAGCCAAGGAAGCACATATTGATTGTTTAGTAACAGATGGTGGAAATGGTATTACTTTACATAATAAACTTCAATACATTAAACCGATTGATTTTATTCAAGCTAATCGTGTTATTGATCAATGTATTGAATATCATTATCCTTTTGCGGTTGCTCTAGGAAATGAAGCCATTCTTTATACAAATCAAAAAGGTCAAAGTAAACAAATGTTACCTACAAAACTTATTGAGGATGAAAGTATTGATTTTCATCAAGTTAAAGAAATTTTTAAAATTTTTATTTCTTGTAGTGAGGAAGAAGAGAAATTACTTGATTTAGGAACTTTAGATTATATGCGCTATTTTAAAGGACAAGTCATTGTGGAACCGGCAGAGAAATATCAAGGTATTTTAGAAATGGTCCATTTATTAAAAGGTGATGAAAAAGATATTGTGGTTTTTGGAGATGGTTTAAACGATATTTCAATGATTCAAAAAGCACCTTTAGGTATTGCTATGGGCAATGCAATTGATGAAGTAAAAGAAGTTGCTGACTTTGTAACTAAAAGAAATGATGAGGATGGTATTGAATATGCTTGCCGTCATTTTGGCTGGATTGATTAAACAAAATAAGCTATACTATTGATGGGTGAGATTATGGAACTAATTAAAGATTTTTTTATCATCATTGGTATTTTTGTATGTATGTCCTTAGGTATTTTCTTTTTACTTCATAGTGGCGATGCCAAAAAGAAAACAAGACAAACAATTCAAGATACAAGAGACAGTATTCAAGAAGCCAATCAACAACTTGATGATGTTTTAGAACAATTACAAGAAATGAATGCGCCTTTAGAAAAAGCAATGAAAGCTGTACGTTCTTTCAATGATAAAGTTTTATCAAAAAAATAATCGATGAATGTTGACAAAGCTTAAATATTATCTATAATACAGGTATATAAATAAACTCAATGAAAAAGAGAGTAGTTTTATTGGATATGTTAGAGAGCCTATGTTGGTGGAAATTAGGTATTGAAAATAAAATGAAGCGCACTTTGGAGAGGGTTATCTGAATACATAGGATAACAAGCTAACCGGCTTTAACGGTGAGGTGGATATGTTTATCATATCAACAAGAGTGGTACCGCGGAATCTTTCGTCTCTTAGCAATTGCTAGGAGACGTTTTTTATTGAGTGGAAAAGGGGAAAAGATTATGAAAAAAGTATTAAAATTAATGTTAGCACTTGTGATGACTTGTGCTATTGCTGGATGTTCATCAAGCAGTAAAAATGATGCTGATGTGACAATTACAATTGGAACATCACCTGATTATGCACCTTATGAATCTTTAAATAAAAAAGGTGAAATCGTTGGTTTTGACGTAGATATGGCAAAATTATTTGAAGGTTATTTATCTGATATGGAAGGTAAAACTTATTCATTAGAATTCAAACAAATGGATTTTGATAACATTGTTACTCAAATTCAAGGTGATCAAATTGATTTAGGTATTTCTGGTTTTACTTATAGTGAAGATAGAGTTGTTGAATGGTCTGATCCATATTTAGGAACTCAACAAGTTGCTGTTGTACCAAATGGTTCATCAATTACTTCAAATGATCAATTAGTTGGTAAAAAATTAGCTGCTCAAACTGGTGCTACTGGTGAACAAGCTGCTAAAGAAGTTAAAGATGCTGATGTTGTTTCAATGAAAAATGTTCAAGATATTTTCAACGGTTTAGCAAGTAATCAATATGATGCAGCAATTGTTGACTTAGGTGTTGCTAAACAATATGTATCTAGTGGAAACTTTACACAATTAGATGGTTCATTAATGGATGAAAAGAACTATGTTATTGCTAAAAAAGGTAATACAAAAACTATTAAATTAATCAACAAATGTATCAAAAAATTCTTAGCTTCAAAAGATTACGATAAATTATGTAAAAAATATGATTTATCACCATTAGAAAAATAAAAAATTATAGAAAAGGGGTATAGAAATGTTTGTAGCTTTTTCAAAAGTGTTTACTCCTGAAAACTTACTTTACTTTGCTAAGGGTGCAGTAGTATCACTTTTACTAGCTGCTGTATCCCTTTTATTTGGTATTGTTTTTGGGATTTTAGGATCTTCCGCAAAAAGATCAAAATATAAAGTTTTTAGAATTATTGGGAATGTGTATGTTGAAGTCATTCGTGGAACACCAATGTTACTTCAAATCTTGATTTTATTCTCAGTTATTCCATCTATTTATACAGCATTTACAGGAAATGTATTAAGAATCAATGTCTTTTTAATTGGTGCTATTGCGATGTCTATTAATAGTGGAGCTTATTCTACAGAACTTATTCGTAGTGGAATCAATGGTGTTGATAAAGGACAATGGGAAGCTTGTGAAACTTTAGGACTATCTTATAAACAAACAATGAGACTTGTTATTTTACCACAAGCATTTAAAAGAATTGTACCACCAATGATTAGTGAATTTATTACATTAATTAAAGATTCTTCATTAATCAGTTGTATTGGAGCGGTTGAATTATTAAAATCAGCTCAAGTTGTTGGAGCACAATATTATGATGTTATGTCACCTTATTGTATTGTTGCTGTTTATTATTTAATTATGACAATTAGTATTTCTTATTTAGGTAGATATGTAGAAAAGAGGTTAGCTGAAAGTGATTAAAGTTGAACATATATCAAAACAATTTAAAAAAGTTAAAGCAGTTGACGATGTTTCTCTTGAAGTTAAAAAAGGGGAAATCGTTTGTTTAATTGGACCTTCTGGTTCGGGTAAGAGTACAGTTTTAAGATGTATTCATGGCTTAGAAGTACCAGAAACAGGACATGTATACCTCAATGGAGAAGTTTTAGATCCTAAAAATGCTAATTATCAAGAATTAAGAAATAAAATGGGGTTTGTTTTCCAACACTTCAATTTATTTCCACATATGACAGTTTTAGAAAACTTAACACTTTCGCTTACAAAAGTACGTCATATGGATGAAGAAAAAGCAAATGAAATTGCTTGTAATTATCTTACAAGAGTTGGCTTATTAGATAAAAAAGATGAATATCCAAATAAACTTTCAGGTGGACAAAAACAAAGGGTAGCCATTGCGAGAAGTCTATGTACAAATCCTGAAATCATGCTTTTTGACGAACCAACAAGTGCCTTAGATCCAGAAATGGTTATTGAAGTATTAGAAGTTATGCAACAACTTGCTAAAGAAGGAATGACAATGATTGTTGTTACTCATGAAATGGGCTTTGCAAAAACTGTTGCTGATCGCGTTATTTTCTTAGAAAACGGAAAAATCGTCGAAGAAAACGATGCTAAAGCTTTCTATGAAAATCCTAAAACTGAACGTGCTCAAGATTTCTTAAAGAAGGTTATGCACTAATGAAACTACAACGTTTTGAAGTAGAGTCTTATATGACTTTACATGAAAATAACTGTCGTTATAATTTGGCGGATACATGCTCTAAACCTCTAACTTTAAAGGAATTATTAGCGTATGATAAAAAAGATTCATTAGAAGATTTAATGAATCTTTCTTTAGATTATGGTGCAATTGAAGGTTCTCATGCTTTAAAAAAGGGTATTTTAGATTTATATCAAAGTGGCGATGATGAAGAAATTGCTATCTGTCATGGTGGTGTCAATGCAAATGAACTTGTTTTAATGACATTACTTTCTACAAATGATCATATTATATCTTTTTTACCAACATACCAACAACTCTATAGTTTTCCTGAATCATTAGGAGTAGAAGTTGATTTTATTCATTTAAAAGAAGAAAATGATTGGAAAATCGATTTTGAAGAATTAGAAAAAAATATTAAAGAAAATACAAAAATGATTTGTTTGAATTTACCAAACAATCCTACTGGAACAACTTTAAATCATGAAGAAATGCAACAACTTATTCAAATATGTAAAAAACATGATCTCTATGTTCTTGTTGATGAAATCTATCGAGGACTTTATCAAGAAGAATCTATTAGTGATCTTTATGAAAAAGGAATTGTCACTTCAGGACTTTCTAAAGTTTTATCAACGGCAGGACTTCGTATTGGCTGGATCAAAACAAAAGACAAAGAACTGATTCGTTTAATCAATGAAAGACGTGATTATTCAATTATTAGTAGTGGACCTATTAATGATTATTTAGGAGCACTTACTTTAAAATACAGTAAAGAAATTTTATCTAGAAATCGTAAAATTTTAGAAGAAAATAAAAGCTATTTAAAAAAATGGTTAAAAGATCATCCACATCTTTCTTGTGTTATACCAGAATATGGAACGGTTTGTTTTTTAAAATACGATTATCAAATAGACTCAAATACTTTCTGTGAAACATTACAAGAAGAAACAGGGGTCTTCTTTGTACCGGGATGTTGTTTTGACGTGGAAAATCATTTACGTTTTGGACTCGCAAATGATCCACAACTTGTCAAAGAAGGTTTAGAAGTATTTTCAAATTGGTTAAAAAAATTAGACACTTCAAGATAACGAAGTGTCTTTTATTATAATTTTAAAACAATAAATTGCACTTAAAGTTAGAGTGGTAATCAAACCCGTAAATAAACTAATTAAAATTGCATTAACATAAAGATAATGAGATAAAGTATAGGTTAAGATAATTTCTAAAGTGCATTCAATTATGGAAATGATAAACATCACTTTGTTTTTATTTTTAGCTTGTAGAATAGTTGAAAGAGGCGTTTGTAAATAAAAGAGTAAAAAAGGAAAAGCCATGTATTTTAATTGTTGATAACCACTTGTTGTATTGTAAAGAATATTAAGGGATTGTTTTGGGAAAAAATAGAAAATCAAAGTAAAAGGAAGGCCAATAAGAAAACAAATAAGTAAAGCATAGAGTAAATGCAAAAAAGTAGTGCTTTTATGATAATAAAGATCATCTGTAGCAATAGGTAAATAAAGACGATAAATAATCGTACAAAAAAAGGTTGGTGTAACAAGCATAGAGACGACATAGCCAGAAAGAATAGCATACTGATTTTGAATGTAGTTTTGGCTTAAACCAAGACGAGTAAGGACATGGATTAAAAGAATCGGTTCTAAAAAGTTCATAAAGCAATGATAAAGACGAGAACCTGTTAAAGGCAAAGAAATGTTTAAAAGGTCTTTCATAATCAAATTTTGTTTGTTGATATTTTTTAAAGAGGTAAATGAATATTTTTTACGACTTAAAATGAGTAAGTAAAGAATTGACATCAATTCACCAAAGCTCATAGATAAATAAGCTATTGTTACTAAAAAAGGTAAGGATGAACTCAAAGGATTTTTTAAAAATAAATAGGTAAATAAAAGTCGTGATGTTTCTTCAACAATTTGACTTTTAGCAATGACATAAACATGCCCTTTGGCTAAATAATAGTTTTTAATAATACCACTGATGGCAATTAAAGGAATAAAAATTAAAAAAGATAAAATAGGGTATAGAGTATAATCGTTTTTTAATAAGGAATGAGCGATGAAAGGACTTAAAATAAAAAGTGTTCCACAAATAACAATGACTGAAAAAAATGATAAAAGAATAGCTGTGATAATGACTTTATAATTTTTGTATTGGGGATGTGAAACAAGACGGAAAACTGCTGAGGGAATACCAACTTGACCTAGTGTTAAACATAATGAAAGAGTTGGCATAATAACAAGATAGAGAGACATTGCTTCTAAGGGTAAAAGACGAGAAAGCAACATTCTATTTAAAATGCTAAAGATTTTAGAAATAGCTGAACTAGCAGATAGAATTATGAATGAATTGATAAGTTTTCTTTTCATAAAAGACTTCCTTTATGTCGAATTTTCATCTATAATAGACGAAGTGGGAGTTGGTTTATCATGAATGAAAAACTGGATTATAAATTTGGTAAATATGATTTAGATTTTCTAATCAAATTAAAAGCTCATGAGTTTCGTAAGCAAAAGATAGATAATATATCCGAAAAAGAAATAAGAGATTATTTATTTAATATTAAATGGAAATCTCAAAAGAGTCTACCAATGTGTGATATTATTGATGATGTAATGAATTTACAATTTTCGGAAATTTTTGATTATTTAAGTATACAAGCAGTTAAAGAAGCAAGTACACTCGATTTAGCAGCATTTCAAGAATTCATTTCAAAATAGTTGGTAACAACTATTTTTTATTTAAGGAGATTTTATGAACTGGGATATAAAAGAAATACATAACTATAATGAATATATGCAAAAGTATTCAATACATTCTTTACTCGCAAAGATTTTTGCCCAAAGAGGATATAATGAACAAGATGTTCAAGGACATACTTCAAAAAGATTGATTTATCATGATTTTTCATTGTTTTTAGATGCGGATTTAGTTTTAGATCGTATTCAAGAAGCTTTAGAAAATGATGAAAAAATATGTATTTATGGAGATTATGATTGTGATGGTATTTTATCGACAACGATACTTGTTCAAGCTTTTTTAGAATTAGGTAAAAAAGTAGGTTATCATATTCCAAATCGTTTTGAAGATGGTTATGGGCTTAATAAAGAAAGAGTTCAACAAATGTATGAAAAAGGTTATACCTTATTAATTACAGTGGATAATGGAATTAAAGCATATGAAGCCATTGATTTAGCTAATGAACTTGGCATTGATGTTATTGTTATTGATCATCACGACTTTGATGAACTTCCGGATGCTTGTGCAATCATTCATACAAAAATGTCACCTGATTATCCATTTAAAGAAATATGTGGAGGTTTTTTAGCGTATAAATTAGCGAGTAGTTTACTTGGTAAACACGATAAATATTTATTTTCTTTAGCAGCCATTACGACGATTTCAGATATGATGCCTTTAGTTGATGAAAATAAATCTCTTGTTTCGCGTGGTCTGCAATTTATGAATGAAGAAAAGTATCTTCAATTAGAACTTTTAATTGGTGAAAATCAAAAATATAATACAACAACTTTAGGGTTTAATATTGCACCTAAAATCAATTCCTTTGGAAGACTACCAGAGCTTGTTAATCCTAATCATTTAGTACGTTATTTTTTAAAGGATGTTGATCAAAAATTTGCGATTCAAATAGCGCAATACGCTAAAAAAATCAACAGTAAAAGACAATCTCTTACAAATGAACAATATAAAAATATTTTAGAAAATAGTCAAAAAGATGAATTTTTATATAGCTATGATCAAGAAGTTCATGAAGGAATCGTAGGTTTAATTGCTGGTAAGTATACTCATGAATTTCAAAAGCCAAGTTTTGTGATGAAATATGATGAAAAAAATGAAGTGTATCGAGGAAGTGCCAGAAGTATTGAAAGTATTCCTTTGAATCAAATCTTTGATGATTTAAAAGATTATTTTGTACAATATGGTGGACATGCTTTAGCGGGTGGTTTTCAAGTAGCCAAGGATGAAGTATTAACTTTAAAAGAAGCATTACATATTTATTTAACAACGCATACTTTTTCTGATGAAAAATATTTAGAAGGAATTGAAATTGATTTAAATGAATTGACTTTACCAGCAGTAAAAGAATTAGAACTATTAGAACCGTATGGTCAATGTAATGAAGAAATGAAATTTGTTTTAAAAGATATTACGAATTTTACGAGTCGTGTTTTATCTGATGGTAAACATTTACGCTTTGATATTCCTTTAAATAAAGGAAATTTACAGGCACTTTATTTTAATTGTTCAAAAGAAATTGAACAATTACAACAAAAAAAGACAATTTCTTTAATTGGAACATTAAAAATTAATAAATATTTAAATACAGAATCAATAAATATGATTATAGAGGATATGAAATAGTTTCCTTGATAATAAAAGTTTGTTATAATAGGGATAGGAGGAGTACATAAGATGGACTTTAAAAAATATATTGCAGATATTAAAGATTTCCCTGAAGAAGGAATTATCTTTAGAGATGTAACACCTTTATTAAAAGATAAAGAAGCTTATAAAGAATCAATTGATGCTTTTGCTAAATGGATCGATGGACTTGGTGTTCAAGTAGATGTTGTTGCAGGTCCTGAAGCAAGAGGATTCTTATTTGGCTGCCCTGTGGCTTACAAAGTAAATGCAGGATTTGTACCTGTTAGAAAACCAGGAAAATTACCAAGAGAAACAGTTTCAGCAAGTTATGATTTAGAATATGGAAAAAATGAAGTTCATATTCATGCAGATAGTATCAAACCTGGTGAAAATGTTGTTATTATTGATGATTTACTTGCTACTGGTGGAACAGTTGAAGCAACAATTCAACTTGTTGAACAACTTGGTGGTAAAGTTGTAGGAATTGCCTTTTTAATTGAACTTGAAGTTTTAAAAGGTAGAGAAAAATTAAAAGACTATAATGTCTATTCAGTATTAACTTATTAAGTAAAAGAGAGGAAACTCTCTTTTATCATATGAGGGGGTTATAATATGAAAGAGTTTAAAAAAGCTGGAGATAAAGTCACAATTGAAGATGTCTATGAATCATGTAGACGCTATATTACCAATGAAGATGATATGAAGCTTATTAAAAAAGCTTACGATTATATCATGGTTAAACATGAAGGACAAAAACGTAAAAGTGGAGAACCATATACTATTCATTTGATTTGGGTTGCTTATATTTTATCAACTTTACAAACAGGACCACTTACAATTACAGCAGGTCTTTTACATGATGTTATGGAAGATTGCGATGTATCACGTGAAGAAATGGTCAAAGAATTTGGTGAAGAAGTGACAACTCTTGTTGAAGGAGTTACTAAAATTTCTAAGATGCCATTTAAAGATGAAGCAGATGTTTATGCGGAAAATCATCGCAAAATCTATATTGCGATGGCTAAAGATATACGTGTTATCTTAATTAAATTTGCCGATCGTTTGCATAATATGCGTACATTACAATTCATGCCCCCAGAAAAACAAAAACGTATTTCTCGTGAAACTTTAGAAGTCTATACGCCAATTGCACATCGTTTAGGATTAAGTGATATTAAAACAGAATTGGAAGATCTTTCGTTATCTTATTTAGATCCAATTGCTTATCATGATATTGCGCGACTTCTTCAAACAAAACAAGATGAACGTAAAGAATCTGTGGCGAAGATGATGGAAGAAGTTGAAAACTTATTAAAAGAAAATCATTATCAATATCGTATTTTAGGTCGTGCGAAATCTATTTATAGCATTTATAAAAAAATGTTTAAAAAACATAAACGTTTTGATGAACTTTATGATCTTTATGCACTCCGTATTATTTTACAAAATAAACTTGATTGTTATAGTGTTTTAGGTTTGATTCATGATCATTATCGTCCAATTCCCGGACGTTTTAAAGACTATATTGCTATGCCTAAACCAAACATGTATCAATCTCTTCATACTTCAGTTATTGGAGAAGATGGAAATACTTTTGAAATCCAAATTCGTACAGAAGAAATGGATGAACTTGCTGAACTTGGGGTTGCTGCTCATTGGCGTTATAAAGAAGGCAAAGGTTATTCTGCCAAAGCGGAACAAAAAGAAATTGGAGAAAAACTTCAATGGTTACGAGAATTTATTTCTTTGTCAGATGATATCAAAGATGGCGATGCCAAAGAATATTATGACTCAATTTCTCGTGATATTTTTGAAGCGAATGTTTATGTTTTAACACCACAAGGAAAGATTGTTGAACTTCCTAATGGATCAACACCAGTTGATTTTGCTTACCGTATTCATACAGAAGTAGGGCATCATACTGTTGGGGCTATTGTTAATAATGTCATGGTACCTATTGATACAAAATTAAATACAGGGGATGTTTGTGAAATTAAAACAAACAAACAATCCGCTGGTCCAAGCGAAGATTGGTTAAAATTTGTAAGAACAGCAGGGGCCCGTAATAAAATACGTACTTTCCTCGCTAAAAAAGAAGCTGAAACAAAGAAAGATACGATTGAAGATGGTAAGAAGATCTTAAAAGATGAAATCAAAAAACGAGGACTTGATGAAAAGAAATTCTTAGATCCAGAAACTTATAAAACATATTTAGGTTCTTTTGGAGCAAGAAATTTGGATGATATTTTTTATTTCATTGGAAAGAAAAATCTTTCAGTAGCAACACTTTTAGAAAAAGTAAATCCAAAGAAAACAGGATTCTTTGATAACTTATCAAAGATTTTACAAAGAAATAATGAACAAAGAGAGAAATTAGAAAAAACAACATCTAACAACGGAGTCGTTGTTAAAGGTGTTTCAGGATTAAAAATCCAATTATCTAAATGTTGTAATCCAATTCCTGGGGATCAAATTACCGGTTATGTTTCTCAAGGACAAGGAATTAAAGTTCATCGTGTAGATTGTCCAAATATTAAACAAAAGGAAATTCAAAATCGTTTAATTGATGTTTATTGGGATTTTGCCTCACTTTCTAATTTGAAATTTGATGCTGACTTACAAATTGATGGTTTAGATCGTACAAATTTATTAAATGATATTATTACGGTGTTAGGACAAATGAAAATCAATATTTTAAATATTCATGCGGATGCTTCGGATGATGGTAGAGCTTTAATTAAATTAAAGATAGGCGTTGATGATGCTGAACATCTAAATCGTGCAATTGCGAATCTTGAACGTATCCAAGGAATTTATGATATAAAAAGAGTTATCCATTAAAGATAACTCTTTTAAAATATAATTTTATAATTTCTATAATAAATGAATATTATTTTTTTCACATTCATCGATCATTTTTTGAGGCCAAATACTTGCTTGTACTTCACCAATATGAGCACGATTTAAAAGTAACATACAAAGTCTTGATTGACCAATACCACCACCAATAGTATAAGGTAATTCTTTATTGACGATAGCTTGATGATATGGAAGATTTAAACGATCTTCACAGTTTTCTTTCTTTAATTGTTCTACTAAAGAATCTTCATCTACGCGGATACCCATTGATGAAATTTCTAAAGCACATTGTAATGGTTCGTACCAGAATAATAAATCGCCGTTTAATTTCCAATCATCATAATCTGGAGCACGCCCATCATGTTTTTGACCACTTTGTAAGATATCACCAATTTGCATAACAAAGACACAACCAAATTCTTTACAAATCTTATTTTCTCTTTCTTTAGATGATAAATCAGGATATTGATTTTCTAATTCTTGTGCAGTAATGAAATGTACACGATCTGGTAAACGATTAACAACATGAGGGTATTTATACCAAACTTCATGTTCCATATGTTTAATCACTTTAAAAATCTTTTTAACATGATTTTTTAATGTTGTAATATTACGATCTTCTTTTTCAATAACACGTTCCCAATCCCATTGATCAACATAGTAAGAATGTAAGTTATCAACTTCTTCATCTTTTCTAATAGCATTCATATTTGTATAAAGTCCTTCACGAACACCAAAACCATATTTTTTAAGTGCCATTCTTTTCCATTTAGCAAGAGAATGAACAACTTCAATATCATCATTTTCAAAACAATCAATTTGGAAAGAAACAGGTTTTTCAACACCATTTAAGTTATCATTTAAACCACTGCTTTTTTGTACAAAAAGAGGTGCTGAAATTCTTTCTAACATTAAAGCTCTTCCAAATTCTTTTTGAAATGTATCTCTTATGTATTTAATTGCTTCTTGTGTTTGTCTTAAAGATAACACTGGCTCATATTTTTCTGGAATAATGAGATTCATTTTAATTTTTCCCCCTTAATAATATGTCAGGCGGTTCGAAAACTCTAACTTATTGATATATATAGAATTTTCTTCCCG
>CAVESC010000040.1:0-23724 GCA_963618275.1 Bacteroidaceae bacterium | reverse complement strand
ATGTGTAATTTAGGAGAAATGATAGCTAGAGAAAATATAGAAAAAGGACATTCTATGGGGCTTGAACAAGGAATGGTACAAGGACAAAAAATGGAAAGAATTAACTTGATAAAAAATATGATGGAAAGTTTGCAATGTTCATTATATAGAGCTATGGATATTTTAAAATTGACCGCTGAAGAAAGAAAAGACGTTGAAGAATATTTTAAATCATAAGATAATAGGCGATATGAAATTCATATCGCCTATTTTCTTTTAATGATTGTTACATTTCTTTGTCCATCATGATTAACACGATGAGAGAAGAATAAATCATTATTTTCATTTGTACAATAAGAAGAAACTTGTATATTTTCTTCTAAAACACCTAAATTTAATAGTTGTTGTTTATTTAATCCTTTATTATCTAATAAATAATGAGTTTCATCTGTTTTTTGATAAAAATGTGAAGTATCAAAGTTCATTTTCTTTACTTGGTCAATGACATCATCTTGTACTTCTAAATGTTTTTTAGAAAGACAAGGACCAATTAAACAATACATTTCTTTTGGATTACAATTTTCTTTTTCGATAAGATAACGAATTGTATGGTCAACAATTTGTCTAACTGTACCAAGCCATCCAGAATGAATAGCACAAACAATTTCTTGATCTTTGCAATAAACTAAAATAGGTGTGCAATCAGCATGAAATGAAAGTAAGAATAAATTTTTATCTTTAGTATAAGTTGCATCCACCTCATAGAGATCATCTGTTTGTTTTAACATATTGGTACCGCCATCTTTCATTAAAAAGACTTGTTTTAAATTGGTAGAATGTGTTTGTCTAGGGGCTACCATATGTTCTAAATCTGTATTTAATAAAGAAGCAAGTTCTTGTCTATTTTCTAATACTTTTAAATAATCAGGATTATTTAAGGAAATATCACCTAATTCTCTTGTTGTTGTATATGCTTCTACATCTTCATGTAAATTCCATTTTATTAATTTCATTTGTTTCTCCTTTACAAAAGTCCAATTCTTTTTAATATCTAACCATACTTTATATTAGGAGGTGTTATTATGAGTTGTAATTGTCAACAAAATACATGTTGTAATGGACAATATGGAAACTTTGATAATAACGGTTATGCAAATTATTTTAATTCAAATATTGGAAACGGTTTTACTCCACAACCAATTATCGCTCCTAAAAAAGTATGTACAACATTTCAAAATCAATATGTAGAACAACCTATTATTTGTCCAATTGAATGTCGTCGTGTTAATAATATTGTTTATGTTCCACGTTATTATCCTCGATATGAACAAACATGTTATACACAAACGAATCGTTATTAAAAATAGATGCTTAGCATCTATTTTTTTGTAAGTTCTTTTAAAAATTCATCATCTGGATCAATATAGATTGTTTTATAATTATCTAAAATAACTTTTCCTGGCTTACTACCGGCTGGTTTTTTGAGTGTTTTAACGAGTGTATAGTTTACAGGAACACTACTTGAGTTTTTACCTTTTGAGTAATAAGCAGCAATTTTAGCAGCTAAACGAATGGTATATTCATCTAAATTTTGTGCTTTAACGATGACATGACTTCCGGGCATATCTTTTGCATGGAACCACATATCATAGCGATGAGCATATTTAAATGTTAAATAATCGTTTTGTAAGTTATTTTTTCCAATGTCAATTTCAATGCCATCTTTTGTAAGATATTGTTGAAATTGAGGACGTTTTTTCTTACGAATCGTATTCTTTTGTTTTTTCTTTTTTAAATATCCTTCATTTTCTAATTCTTCTTTGATTTCTAAAGCATCATAATAAGTTGCTTGCGACATAGCAGTTATTAAAGAATCGAAATATTCAATTTCTTTTTCTGTTAAATCAATTTGTTCTAAAAGAACGTTGATTGAGTTTTTAGCTTTTTGATATTTTTGATAATATTTTTGAGCATTTGCTTTGGGATCTAATTTAGGATCTAAAGCAATATCTAATTTTGTATTATCATAATAATTATCAACGACAACATGTGTCATTCCTTTTTTGATTAAATGTAAAGAAGCATACAATAAATCTCCTTTAATACGGTAATCATCACTATTGTGTGAATCTTCTAAAGTTGCTTGTAATTTCTTTAATTTAGTAGTGTTTTTTTGATATTCATTTTGAATGAATTTTAAAAGATTACTTGTTTGTTGTTTGATTCTTTCTTTTTGATCTATTTCATTAAAATGAACATCTAAACCATCAAATAAAGAGTATTTTGAAGTTTCTCCTTGTAAATGGGTTAGTTCAATTACATGAAAGTATTCTTTATCATTAACTTTAGTAATATAAAGATCTTGAGAACCTTCTATTTTATTCATAATTTCTTTAAAAGATTCATTTTGATCAATACGATACAAGATTTCTTTAGATAAAATAGGAGACATTCCTTGATAGATCTTTGTAAGTTGATTGTCTTCTACAAATTCACTTGTAAAAGGATCAAGTTTTTCCATCATTGGTGGTAATTGATAAAGTGCTCCTGGTTGTAAAAATCTTTCACTATTCATACTTGGTGAAATATGTTTAATACAATCAATGATCTTATCATTTTGACCTACTAAAATAATATTTGAATGTTTACCCATTACTTCTATATAAAGAATATATTCAATATAATCACCTAATTCATTGTGACAAGCAAAAGTTATTTTAAAAATACGATCCAAATCGATTTGTTCAATATCTTTAATATATCCACCTTCTAAAAGCTTACGATAAAGCATCGTAAGTGGATTAGGAGATTCTGGTGTTGGATAAGATAAAGATGTTAATTGAACACGTGCATACATTGGATGACTTGAAATTAATAACTGATAATTCTTTTTATCTGCACGAACTTGAAATAAAAGTTCATATTTTGATATTTGATAAATTTTATTGATACGACCGCCTTTTATTGTTTCTATCAATAAATTTTTTACTTGATGCATCATAATGCCATCATATGCCATATTTATCACCCCAAAATACTATAACATATTTGAAATTTAATTGACATTATCTCTTTGTTATTGTAGAGTTATTTTTATAAAAAAAGGGGTGTGGAAAAATTGAAAAAAGGAATGTTAATCATTCTTAGTGGGCCTAGTGGTGTTGGAAAAGGAACAGTAAGAGAAGAATTGTTCAAAGATGATAGTTTAAATTTAAGTTATTCTATTTCAATGACAACAAGAAAACCTAGACCTACAGAAACAGATGGTGTGGATTATTTTTTTGTTGATGAAAAAAGCTTTGTTGATAAAATTGCTCAAGGTGGATTATTAGAATGGGCAAGATTTGTAGGTAATTATTATGGTACCCCTAAGGATAATGTAGATCGATTACTAGATGAGGGTAAAAATGTCGTTTTAGAAATCGAAGTTCAAGGAGCATTGCAAGTCATGAAAAAATGTCCTGATGCATTGACTATTTTCTTGGTACCACCTTCATTAGAAGAATTAGAAAGACGTATTCGTGGTAGACGTACTGAAAGTGAAGATATCGTAAAAGAACGTTTAGATAAAGCACGTAAAGAAATTCAAACAAAAGATGAATATAAATATGTTGTAGAAAATGATGATGTTCATCTAGCAAAAGATAAAATAGCAAAAATTATTAAAGAACATCAAAAGTAACTGTTGGTTTTTATAACTAACAGTTTTTTTGATAAAGCTATAATAGATGTGGTAAAATACAAACAAAAGAGGTGAAAATATGTATATTGTTAAAGTTTTGGTAGAACATTCAACTTATAAATTAGATACGACCTATGACTATTTATCTGAATATCAAGTTTTAGCAGGATGTCGTGTACACATTCGTTTTGGCTATCAACAACTCATAGGTTATGTTGTTGAATGCGACAAAACACCTTTTACGAAAGAAGAACTAGAAAAACAAAATGGTTTTAAATATGCTTTTATTCAAGATGTCATTGATCAAAAACCGTTACTTAATCAAGAATTACAAGAACTTGCAAACTATCTTTCAAAACAAACACTTTCTACAAGAATCAGTTGTTTACAATGTATGTTACCACCTCAATTAAAGCCTAGTACCAATAAAAGTGTGGGTATTAAATATCAAAAAGTAGTTTCTTTTATTAAAGACATACCTCTTAAAACCTCAAAACAACAAGAAGCATTAGCTTATATAAAAGAACATGATTTATTACCAGTAAATAATTATCCTTTTTCAACAGCTCTTTTAAATAATATAGAAAAACAAGGAGCTATTGTTTATAAACAAGTAGAGGTCTATCGAAATCCTTACAACGAACAACTTCAACAAGAAGATTATCCTTTAACAAATGATCAACAAAAAGTCGTTAATCAAATATTAGCTTCTTTTCATCAATTTAAAACCTTTTTACTTTATGGAGTAACCGGTTCAGGGAAAACAGAAGTCTACTTACAACTTTCTAGATTCGTTATTGAACAAGGAAAAACAGTTTTAATGTTGGTTCCAGAAATTGCCTTAACACCTATGATGGTGACCGCTTTTAAAAGTCGTTTTGGAAAAAGTGTCGCTATTTTACATTCTAAACTTTCAGCTGGAGAGAGATATGACGAGTATCGTCGTATCATTGATGATGAGGTAAAAATTGTTGTTGGAGCAAGAAGTGCTGTCTTTGCGCCACTTGAAAACATAGGCTTAATTATTATGGATGAAGAACATGATGCTAGTTATAAACAAGAAAGTGCTCCACGTTATTTAACATCTCAAGTAGCTAGAAAAAGGGGTGCTTATCATCAATGTCCAGTTGTTTTAGGAAGTGCAACTCCTTCGCTTGAAAGCTACAGTCGTGCTTTAAAAGGAGCCTATGAATTATGTGTGCTTTCTAAAAGAGTTAATCAAAAACCTTTACCACAAATAGAATTAATTGATATGGTTGATGAAATGAAAGCTCATCATTATGAGGTATTATCAAGAAAGATGAAAGCCAAGATACAAGAGACAATTGATAAAAATGAACAAGTAATTTTATTGCTTAATAAAAGAGGTTATTCAAGTTATGTTCGTTGCTTAGACTGTGATGAGGTATTAAAATGTCCTCATTGTGATGTATCTTTAACTTATCATAAAGATACTCATACAATGCGTTGTCATTATTGTGATTATCAGGTTCCCTATCAACAAAAATGTAGTCATTGTGGAAGTACCAATATCAAACTGATTGGTAGTGGTACCCAAAAGATAGAAGAGTATTTACAAAATAATTTTATAAATTCAAGAGTGATTCGCTATGATGTGGATTCTACAAGAAAAAAACAAGGACATCATCAATTATTAAAACAATTTGAAAATCAAGAAGCGAATATTTTAATTGGGACACAAATGATTGCTAAAGGGCTAGATTTTGAAAATGTGACTTTTGTAGGCGTTATTAATGCAGATCTTTCTTTAAATATTCCTGATTTTAGAGCGAATGAAAGAACATTTCAATTGTTAGAACAAGTTTCTGGAAGAAGTGGTCGAGGAAAGAAACAAGGAACAGTGATGATTCAAACGTATAACCCTGATCATTTTGTTTTACAATGTGTTAAAAATCATGATTATCAAAGTTTTTATCAAAAAGAAATGGAAATGAGAAAACTTGCAAAATATCCACCTTATTGTTATTTAATAAGTATTTTAGTGCAAGGTAAAAAAGAAGATGATGTAGATTTTTGTAGTCAACAAATAAAGGAATACTTAGTAAAACAACTTCCTAAAGCAATTGTTTTAGGACCTGCTAATTGTACGATTTATAAGATGAATGATATTTATCGAAAGAGAATGACGCTTAAAATAACGAATACGATACATGTTTATGAAGTGTTGCATGCAATGAGTGATTATTATAATAAAAAAGGAAGAAAGGTAAATGTGATATGTGATTTTAATCCATACACAACGATATAGTTATGGCAAGAGAAAATGCATATATAATTTTAAATCAATATTTTGAAGATGAGAGTTTTTTAAATATTGCGTTAAATGAACAATTAAAGAAAAGTAATTTAAAAAGAGAAGATAAGGATTTATGTACTACTATTGTTTATGGGACAATTCAAAATCTTTTATATATTCAATATCAACTTCAACCTTATATTAAAGGAAAAAGAGTGAAGAAAAAAATAAGAACACTACTTTATATGTCTTTATATCAATTAATGTATTTAGATAAAATACCTGAATATGCGATTATTAATGAAGCAGTTAAAATAGCTAAAAAAGAAGGTTATCAAACAAGTCAATTTGTAAATGCAGTACTTAGAAACTTTACAAGAAATGAAAGAAGATCATTAGAAGGATTAGATGAATTAGAAAAAATATCTATTGCTACATCACATCCTTTATGGATGGTTAAAATGTTTAATAAACAATATGGTTTAGAAAAAACAAGAATGATTTGTGAAGAAGATAATACACCACCTACAAGAAGTGGGAGAGTTAATACTTTAAAAACAACAAAAGAAGAATTATTAAAAGAAAGTTGTTTTGAAAAAGGGACATTATCTCAAGATGCTCTTTTATATAAAAGAGGAAATTTAGCTTATACTTCTTATTTCAAAGAAGGAAAAGTAACGATTCAAGATGAATCGAGTCAATTAGTAGCAAGACTTCTAGACCCTCAAAAAACAGATTATGTTTTAGATATGTGTAGTGCCCCAGGAAGTAAAACGACACATCTTGCAGCGTTAATGGAAAACCAAGGGAAAATAGAAGCTTATGATCTATATGAACATAAGGTAAAATTAATTGAACATAATTTAAAACGTTTAGGTGTTAAAAATGTACATGTTCAAGCAGGTGATTCTACGAAACTTATAGAACACTATCCACCTGAAACGTTTGATCGTATTTTATTAGATGCACCATGTTCAGGATTTGGGGTTTTAAAACGTAAACCAGAAATTAAATATCATGATTCAAGTGTGATGGATGGTTTAATCCCATTGCAAGCACTTTTATTAGAAAATGCGTATAATTTATTGAAAAATGATGGTACAATGGTTTATAGTACATGTACAATCAATAAAAAAGAAAATGGGATGATGATTGAACGTTTTATTCAAAAACATCCTGATATGAAAGTTATTGAACAACGTACAATTTTGAATTATGAATATCACACAGATGGATTTTATATGTGTAAAATGAAAAAGGGATAGAAGATGGAACATTTATATAATTATTCTTTAGAAGAATTAACTGAATATTTTAAATCAATCAATGAAAAACCTTTTAGAGCAAAACAAGTTTTTCAATGGTTATATCAAAAAAATGCTTTTGATTTTCAAGAAATGTCTAATATATCAAAAGATTTAAGAGAAAAATTAGAAAAACAATGCATCATTGATACTTTTGAAATACAAGAAAAACAAGTATCAAGTGATGGAACTATCAAATATTTATTTAAAATGATTGATGGTAACTTAATAGAAGCTGTTTTAATGAGACATGACTATGGTCAATCATTATGTGTAACAAGCCAAGTAGGATGTAATATGCAATGTGCATTCTGTGCCAGTGGTTTGCTTAAAAAGCAACGTAATTTAACAGCTGGTGAAATGGTCAATCAAGTGATGGCAGTTGCTAAAGATACAGGTATTCGTGTTTCACATGTTGTTGTTATGGGAACAGGGGAACCTTTTGATAACTATGATGAAGTAATGAAATTTGTTAGAATCATCAATCATCCTCATGGATTAGCTATTGGAGCAAGACATATTACTATTTCTACATGCGGACTTGTCAATATGATTGAAAGATATAGTAACGAAGGAATTCAAACAAATCTTGCTATTTCTTTACATGCCCCTAATGATGAAATTAGAGATCAACTAATGCCTGTTAATAAAGCATTTAATATGGATGCTTTAAGAAAAGGCGTTGCAGATTATATCGAAAAAACGAATCGAAGAGTAACATTTGAATATATTTTATTAGATGGTGTCAATGATTCGCTTGCACATGCAAGACAACTTGCACATTATATGCGAGGGTTAAATGCATATGTGAATTTAATTCCATATAATAGTGTTGATGAACATGGTTTTAAACCAAGCAGTCATGTAGAAGAATTTAAAGATGAACTTTTAAGATTACATATTAACTGTACGGTTAGAAAAGAACATGGTAGAGATATAGATGGAGCGTGTGGTCAGCTAAGAGCAAAGCGTAGCGGGGTGATATAATGGAATATTATGCATTGACTGATATTGGAAAAATCAGAGAAAAAAATCAAGATCAAGCGGCAACGGCAATTAATTTAAAAGATCAAGTGTTAGGTGTTGTTTGTGATGGTATGGGAGGACATAGGGCAGGAGAAATTGCATCTCATGTCGTAGAGGAACATGTACTGACATGTTTTAAAGCCAATCCACCTTTTTTGGATGATGAAGAAGTGACAAATTGGTTAATGGATACTGTTTTAGAAGCACATCAAATTGTAAAAAGAATGGCTGGTATGCAAGAAGATACGAAAGGGATGGGAACAACTGTTGCGATTTCTGTAATTGATGGAGACGATGCTTTTTTTTGCCATGTAGGTGACAGTCGTATTTATGTTTATGATGATCATGAAATTATTCAAATGACAAAAGATCATACCTTGGTTAATGAATTAATTGATCGAGGAGCAATTACGAAAGAAGAAGGAAAGCATCATCGCCAAAAGAATATTTTAATGCAAGCAATTGGTGTTGAAATGAATATTGTACCAGATATTCAAAAGTATAAATTAAATGGAAAGAATGTTTTAATTTGTAGTGATGGATTATTTAATTCTTTGGATGATGAAGAAATTTTAAAGATTGTTAAAAAAAATATGAATGTTAGAGATAAAGTACATCTTTTAATTGAACAAGCAAATGAACATGGTGGACATGATAATATTGCTGCTGTGTTAATAGAAGGAGGACGTTAAAAAATGAATAAAATCATTGCTGAACGTTATGAATTGATTGATATTATTGGTCAAGGAGGAATGGCAGATGTCTATCTAGCAAATGATACGATTTTAAATCGTACAATTGCTATTAAGATATTACGTACATCTTTAGCGAAAGATCCAATTTACATTGCTAGATTTCAAAGAGAAGCTTCAGCTGCAGCTGCACTTTCACATAAAAATATTGTGGAAATCTATGATGTAGGTGAAGATAATGATCAATATTATATTGTTATGGAATATGTTCCTGGAAGAACATTAAAAGAATTAATTGCTAAACGTGGTGCTTTACATGTTATGGAAGCTATTGATATTATGAAACAAGTGCTTTCAGGAACTGCTAGAGCGCATCAAATGGGAATTATTCACCGTGATTTAAAACCACAAAATATTTTAGTAACAGATACAGGAACAGCTAAGATTGCTGATTTTGGAATTGCTTCTATTCAATCACTTACACAATTTACACAAACAGATGTGATTATGGGTTCTCTTCATTATTTAGCACCAGAATTAGCTCGTGGAGAAAAGGCAACAGTTCAAAGTGATATTTATGCTTTAGGAATTGTTTTTTATGAATTGTTAAGAGGACAAGTACCATTTAATGGAGAATCTCCTGTAAATATAGCATTAAAGCATATGCAAGAAGATTTACCATCTCTTAGAGAATTTAATCCTTCTATTCCTCAATCAGTAGAAAATATTATTATTAAAGCAACAGCTAAAAATTTAAATGATCGTTATAAAAGTGCTAATGAAATGTTAGAAGATTTACAAACATGTTTATCAAGAACAGACGAAGAAAAACTTGTTTTTGATCATAGTGATGAAACAAGTGATCCAACAATTGTTGCTAATCCTCGTCAATTCTTTGATGAAGAAACAGAAGAAGTTGAAGAAAAAAGATCTGTTGAAAAGAAAAAAGCAACACAAAATAAGATTTTAGAAAAATTAAAAAATCCTAAAGTTCTTGCAGGAGTTGTTGCAGGGGTTGTTCTTATTATTGGAATCATTTGTTATTTCTTACTTTTTGGTGGAAATAAGCAACCAAATGTTATGCCAGATTTAGTAGGACTTACACAAAGTGATGCAGAAAAAATATTAAAAGATTATGATGTAACAATTAATAAAACGGTTTTTAAGGAACTATCTGATGATTATAAAAAGGGATTAATTACAAAAACAGATCCTGAAAAGGGTTCTTCTATTAAAGAAGGAGACGTTATTACAATTACAGTTTCTAAAGGAAAATATATTGTTTTAGATGATTATACTGGTTTAAGTTATGAAGAAGCTGAAAAGAAATTAGAAAAACTTGGATTTAAAGTTGATATAAATCGTGAAGTTTCTAATAAAAAAGCAGGTACAGTTTTAGAACAAAGTTTGGAAAAAGGTTATAAACAAGATCCAACAGATAAAGATCGTACAATTACGCTTACCGTTTCTAAAGGATCTTATGTTATTTTAGATGATTATACAGGTATGAGTTATGATGATGCTTATAATAAATTAAGTGGTTTAGGTTTTAATGTTACAAAACGTGAACAAACATCTGATCAACCAGCAGGTACTGTTATTGATCAAAATTTAGCTAAGGGTTATAAAGTAGATCCAACAGATACCAATAGAAATATTACTTTGACAGTTTCTACTGGCTATAGTCAAACAGTTCCTTCAGTTATTGGTTTAACACCTGATAGTGCTAAATCAAATCTTGAAAATTTGGGATTTACAGTTTCAATGGAAGGAACACAATTCCCTGAATCTGGTGGGGATGAACGTTATATCGGTGCAGTTTATAAACAAAGTATAGCTGCTGGAACAAAAGTTGATAAAAAAGGAACAACAATTACAATCTATTATTATGAAGACTAACGTAGATAAAGGGCGTATTGTAAAAGCGCTAGCTGGTTTTTATTACATTGATGATGGTCATGAAGTTCATCAATGTCGTGCCCGTGGAAAATTTAGAAAACAAGATATAAAACCAGTTGTTGGCGATTTTGTAGAATTTCAAAAAGGTAACCATGATGATGGTTACCTTCTCAAAATATTAGAAAGAAAGAATGTTTTAAAAAGACCACCAATTGCAAATATTGATCAAGCATTACTTGTTTTTTCAAGGAAAGAGCCTGATTTTTCAACAGTATTATTAGATAAGTTTTTATTATTGATAGAATATTATCATATTAAACCTATCATTGTTATTTCTAAAATGGATATAGAAGGTGATGATTCTATCTATCAATATATTCAAGAATATAGAAATGCTGGTTATACTGTCATTGAAACAAGTTCTAAACAAAATAAAGGAATAGATGAAATCAAGGAAATCTTTAAAGATCAAGTTACTGTTATTACTGGTCAAAGTGGTGTTGGGAAATCAACGCTTTTAAATGCTTTAGATATTTCTTTAAATTTAGAGACAAATCAAATATCAAAAGCTTTAGGAAGAGGTAAACATACAACCAGACATGTTGAATTGATGAATTTATATGATGGTTATGTGGCAGATACACCTGGTTTTTCATCTCTTGAATTAGAAATGGAACCTACAGAAGCAGCGAGAGCTTATCATGATTTTGATGAGTATGCTTCTCATTGTAAGTTTAGAGGATGTTTGCATGATAGTGAACCTCATTGTGCAGTTAAAGAAGCAGTTGATGAGGGGAAAATTTCTAAAGAACGTTATGAACACTATTTAACAATGTTAAAAGAATTAAAGGAAAAAAAGGAGAAACGATATGGTTAAAGTTGCACCTTCACTTCTTTCAGCAGATTTTGCATGTTTGAAAGATGATATTGAAAAAATTGAAAATGGAAAAGCTGATTGGCTTCATTATGATGTTATGGATGGACATTTTGTACCTAATATTTCATTTGGGTACAGTATTTTAAAAGATGTTTCTAAAGTTACAAGCTTATTTTTAGATGTTCATTTAATGATTAGTGAACCTCAAAAATATGTTGATGAATTTATTAAAAGTGGAGCAAATCTTATTGTTTTCCATATTGAAGCAATGGAAAATAAAGAAGATACTTTAGCACTTATTCATCATATTAAAGAAAATAATGTTCAAGTAGGAATAAGCATTAAACCAAATACACCAGTTGATGCACTTCAAGATTACTTATCTTTATTAGATGTTGTTTTAGTAATGTCAGTTGAACCAGGATTTGGTGGACAATCATTTAAAGAAATCGCTCTTGATAAAATTAAAGATTTAGATGCTAGAAGAAAAGAAAATAATGCACATTATTTAATTGAAGTAGATGGTGGAATCAACGAAACAACAGGAAAACAATGTAAAGATGCAGGTGTTGATGTTTTAGTTGCTGGAAGTTATGTATTTAATAGTGATGATTACGCACAAAGGATCGCTTCTTTAAAATGAAAATAGCGTTATGTGCAACACATTTGTTTAATATGACATTACCTCAAGATAGAGACTATATTGGCGTTGATCATGGGGTAGAAGAGTTATTAAAACAAGGAATTACACCAAAATTTGCGATAGGTGATTTTGATTCTTTACAAAATAGAAAATCATTAGAAGATTTAAATATTCAAATTTTACCTGAAAGAAAAGATGTTACAGATACACATGCAGCTATCGAATATGCTATTTCTAAAGGGTATGATGAAATTGAATTATATGGTGCTACAGGAGGACGTTTAGATCACTTCTTTGCAGTTATGTGTTTACTTGAAAAATATCAAGATGTTTCTATAAAGGTTATTGATCAACAAAACTGTATTCAATTATTAAAACCAGGAATTCATCATATAGATAATCAAGGATATTATTATTTTTCATTATTTGCATTAACTGAAAGCATTCTTTCAATTAATCAAGCTGAATATACATTAGATCATTATTTACTTAAAAGAGATGATCCATTATGTGTATC
This sequence comes from Bacteroidaceae bacterium, assembly GCA_963618275.1. GTDB lineage: Bacteria > Bacillota_I > Bacilli_A > Erysipelotrichales > Coprobacillaceae > Faecalibacillus. The sequence goes on along the minus strand of CAVESC010000040.1, from coordinate 10,848 downwards.
GAATGAAGTTAAAGGTAAATATGCGATTATTGAAAATAGTGGAAATATTTTATTAATTCAATCAAGAGATAAACATTAGCACAGAAAAAACTGTGCTTTTGTTTTCTTTTTTATTATATGCTATGATATCAAAAAGGATGTGATGGTATGTTATTAATTGATAAACTAACAAATAAAGTTGATTTTTCTAAAAGTGAAATTGTAATTGCTGATTTTATTATTCAGTTAGGGGAAAAGATAAAAAATTATTCAGCAAGAAGTATTGCTAAAGAAACTTATACATCACCAGCGACTGTTTTAAATTTATGTAAGAAAATAGGTATTGAAGGATTTGATAACTTTAAGAAAGCTTATTTAGGTGAAATAGAGTATTTAAATCAACAATTTGGAACAGTTGATCCTAATTTACCCTTTGATCAAGGAGATACTATTTTTAAAATAGCCAATAAAATGGGTTCTTTATATGAAGAAACAATTAAAGATACATTATCTTTATTACATCATGATTTATTTCAAAAAGCTGTGCAATTATTAAATAATAACAACAATATTCATATTTATTCTTATGGAACAGCTTTAAATATAGCAGAATCATTTAAAGAAAAAATGATGAAAATAGGAAAGAATGTGTATATTACTAATAATTTAAATTATCAACGTTATGAAGTAAATTGTATTCCTAAAGGAGATTGTGTGATTTTTATTTCTTATTCAGGAGAAACGAAAACACTTATTAATATGGCAAGAATATGTCAAAAGAATAACATTCCTTTTTTAAATCTAACATCTTTTGGAGAAAATACGTTAAGTCAAATGAGTGATGCTAAATTGTATATTTCTACAAGAGAAAATTTAACACATAATATAGCTAATTTTAATAGTAATTTATCTATTTATTTTTTATTGGATTTATTATATGCTTCTTATTTTTCTTTAGACTATGAAAATAATTTTAATAAAAAACTACAACTTACTTCTAAATCAGAAAGTACAAGACATTCTTCAAATCCAATATTAATGGATGAATCTAAACAGTGTTAAATAATAAAAAATATTTAACTCTCAAATTTTTAAACATTGTTAAAAACGAAAGTTATTCAATTATAAAAGCCTTTCTTCTATGTTTTAATAACCATAGAAGGAGGGCTTTTTAAATGAAAATATCAGATCAATTCCTATGGGGAGGTGCAACAGCTGCTAATCAATATGAAGGTGGTTACCTTGCAGATGGAAAAGGATTAAGTATTGCAGATGTAGAAATGGGAGGTAGTATAGATCATCCTCGAGAAATCCATGAGAGTGTGCATCCTCATACATATTATCCAAGTCATGAAGGAACAGGCTTTTATGATCATTATAAAGAAGATATTGCTTTGTTTGCGGAAATGGGATTTAAGTGTTTTAGAATGTCGATTAACTGGACACGTATTTTTCCTTCAGGGGATGAAGAAAAACCAAACGAGGCAGGCTTAAAATTTTATGATCAAGTTTTTGATGAATTATTAAAATATCATATAGAACCTGTAGTGACTATTTCTCATTATGAAACACCATTACATTTAGTTCAAAAATATGGTTCATGGAGAAATAGAAAAATGATTGATTTCTTTATGAATTATTGTCAAACGATTTTTAAACGTTATAAAGATAAAGTAAAATATTGGATGACCTTTAATGAAATTAATGAAACGATGAATAAGAAGAATCCCTATCATCAAGCTGGTATACTTTTTCAAGAAGGGGAAGATAAAGCATCAACTGTTTTACAAGCAAGTCATCATATGTTTGTCGCAAGTGCCAAAGCTGTTATTTTAGGACATCAAATCAATCCTGATTTTAAAATTGGTTGTATGGTGCAATATCCAGAAAGTTATCCTGCAACTTGCCAACCTTTAGATCAAATAGCTAAAAGAGAGTATATGTTGTTTACACATTATTATTTAGATGTAATGTGTAGAGGTTTTTATACAAATACGTGTTTAACAAAGCAAGAACAATTGGGTGGTAAACTTGTAATTGAAGAAGGCGATGAAGAAATCTTAAGAAAAGGAACAGTTGATTTTATTGGTTTTAGTTATTATTTTTCTTCTATTGTTTCTTATCAAAGAGATGGGTCGATTAATGCTAAAGGGCGTAATCCTTATTTAGAGCTTACTGATTGGCGTTGGCATATTGATCCTTTAGGACTTAGAGTTGCACTTAATGAACTATATGATCGTTATCAACTTCCATTATTTGTTGTTGAAAATGGATTAGGGGCTGTTGATCAACTTAATGAAGATGGAACTGTAGATGATCAATATCGTATTGATTTTTTAAGGAAACATATTGATGCTTTAAAACAAGCTATAGAAATTGATCGTGTAGATGTTATTGGTTATACAACATGGGGATGTATTGATTTAGTTTCTGCTGGAACAGGAGAAATGAAAAAAAGATATGGTTTTATTTATGTTGATAAAGATGACCAAGGAAATGGAAGTTTGAAAAGATATAAAAAGAAATCATTTTATTGGTATAAAAAAGTGATAGAAACCAATGGACAAACAAAATTTGAATAGGAGGAGAAAAGGATGAATAGTTTTTTTGATAAAATGGGTGCAAAATTGATGCCATTTGCATCGAAAGTAAGTGCTAATCGTTATTTAAACGCGATTAAAGAAGGTTTCTTTGGAGTAATGCCAGTCATTATTGTAGGTTCGTTATTTTTACTTTTTACAAGTATTCCTATTAATGGCTATGATGAATTCATGACAGGTCTTTTAGGAAAAGATTGGAGTCAATTCTTTATGGTTCCTTATCGTATGAGTTATGGAATCATGTCTATTTATGTGGTTGTAGGAATTGCTCGTTCGCTTGCACATTTTTATAAAGTAGATTCAAGGGAATCAATTGTTGTATCATTTATTGCTATCTTCATGTTGACACCAGTTTTAGTAACAGAAGATGGTCTAAAAGGATTACCACTTGATAACTTTAGTGCATCTGGTTTATTTTTAGCGATTATTACAACATGTCTAGCAGTAGAAATTTTTAGATTTGTTGTTCAAAAAGGATGGACAATTAAATTACCGGATTCAGTACCTCAAAATGTTGCTAAACCATTTGAAGCATTAATTCCAGTAGCAATTATCTTTATTATTTTCAACTTTGTAAGAATTGGTTTTGAAATGACAAGTTTTAAAAGTGCACAAAATTTCATTTTTACAATGTTACAACAACCATTACAATCTATCGGTAGTACATTACCAGCTACAATTTTAGTTTTATTAATAGAATCAGTTTTATGGATCTTTGGTTTACATGGATCAAGTATTGTTTCTTCAGTAATGAATCCTATTTGGAGATCATTATCTGCTGAAAATGCAGCAGCAATTGGACTTGGAAAAGCTGCTACACATATTGTCAATTATCAATTTATAGCAAACTTTGTTAAATTAGGAGGAACTGCAGCTACTTTAGGATTAGCACTTGTTATTGTCTTTACTGCTAAATCATCTAGATATAAAGCTTTAGGTAAATTATCATTGATTCCTTCATTATTTAATATTAATGAACCATTAGTCTTTGGTATGCCAATTGTCTTAAATCCAATTATGGCAATTCCATTTGTGATTGCTAATATTACAATGGCTATTGTCACTTATGCTTCTACATATATTGGATTAGTTCCAGTAAGTATTGGGGTTGAAGTTCCTTGGACAACACCACCAATTATTTCAGGTTTCTTATTATGTGGTATTAGAGGAGCTCTATTACAAATTGTATTATTATTAATTTCAATGGCTATTTATTATCCATTCTTTAAAATGGTAGATAAACAAGAAGTTAAGAAAGAATCTATTGAAAAGGCATAATTGCCTTTTCTTTAATATAGGGGGAAAAATATGTTATATAAATATGAAGAAGATTATGTTGAACAAGAAGCTAAGTATTCTGTAGAACTTTTAAAACAGTTAGCAGCTATTCCAGCACCATCTTATCATGAAGAAAAAAGAGCACAATTTTGTAAACAATGGTTTGAAGAAAGAGGCATTGATGCAATAATTGATAAGATGAATAATGTAGTGATTAAAATGTTTGATGAGAATCAAGATATTGCGGTATTTTGTGGTCATCTTGATGTTGTTTTTGCTGATATGGAACCGTTAAAAATAACACAAAAAGGGCATTATTTATATGGACCAGGTGTAGGAGATGATACAGCTAATGTTGTTCATTTAATGCAAGTGATTCACTATATTCATCTTCATCATTTACATGGAAAGACAGGTGTTTTATTTGTTTTAAATACATGTGAAGAAGGTTTAGGAAATTCTAATGGGTGTCGTTATATTATTGAACAGTATAAGAAACGTATTAAATCATTTATTTCTTTTGATGGATATTTGAATCAGTGTACGAATAGTGCTGTAGGTTCTAAACGTTATCGTGTGACTGTCCATTGTTCAGGAGGGCATTCTTATGCTGATTTTGGTAATGAAAATGCGATTGAAACTTTAAGTAAAATCATGTATGAATTCAGTCATCAACAAATACCTACAGAAGCTAAAACAACATATAATTTTGGGAAAATAACAGGGGGAACAACGATTAATGCAATTGCTTCATCAGCTACATTGCTCTATGAATATCGTTCTTCTATGCAAAGTTGTTTAGATATTATGGAAAAACAATTCCAAGAAATTATTTCTCATTATTCTAATGTAGAAATTGAAGTTTTAGGTGTAAGACCTGGAAATGGTTTATTAAATCAAGAAAAATTTGAAAAATTTACAGATCATAATGTGAGATTGATTAAAGAATATTATTTAGATGATGTAGAAAAATGTGCTAATGGAACAGATTCAAATATTCCTTTATCTTATGGAATATGCGCCAATACAATTGGAACTTTAATGGGAGAAAAAGCACATACTTATGATGAATGGATTGATTTAGATTCTTATAAGATAGGTTTTAAAGTCATGATGAATATTGTTTTAGAATATTTTAGGGATTAAAATGAATGTTTATTTAGTAATTAATAAAATTTTACAGTTATTTATAATGATTGTTTTAGGTTTTATTTTAGGAAAAATGAAAGATTTTGATGAAAGTTTTATTGATAAAATGAATCGCTTTGTTTTAAATATTACAATGCCTTGTTTAATTATTTCATCTGTAAGTGCCAATAAAAATGGTATTCCCTATCAAGATTTATTTTTATCAATGCTTATTTTAATCGTTATACTTCCTTTATTTGCATATATATGTTTAAAAAGAAGTTCTTTAAAAGATAAATCACTCTATTTATTTATGATGATTTATCCTAATGTAGGTTTTATTGGCTTTCCTCTATTACAATCATTATTTGGGAAACAATCACTTTTATTAACAGCTTTAATCAATATGCCTTTTAATTTATCATTATTCACTTTAGGAATGATGATTATGTCAAATAATAAATCATTTCAAATAAAAAAACTGATTACGCCAGGAATTATTGCTTCATTGATTGCAGTGTTATTATATATTTTTTCAATATCATTACCTGAAACATTATTACAGCCTATTCAATTGATAGGTAATATGACAACACCATTAGCAATGATTATTATTGGGGCAACGCTTTCTAAATATCCTATCAAGAAAATATTACTCGATAGAAAGATTTACTTATTTACAATATTCATTGATTTAATCATTCCAATGATTTTTTCACCGTTAGTTCATTTTCTTATCAAAGATACCATGATTCAAGCAATGACAATGATCATTCTAGCAATGCCTGTAGCAAATGGGGCAGTCTTATTTGCAAAAAGATATCAACAAAATGAATTTTTAGCAGCAAAAACAGTTTTTCTATCAACTTTATTATCAATTATTACAATACCGGTGGTGGCTTTATGTTTCATTTAAATAAAAAATATTTATTAACATTAATAACAGTTATTTTAGGTGCTTTTGTACAAGCATATGTCATTAAAGTCTTTATTCAACCAGCTAACTTATTATCTAGTGGATTTACAGGAGTAGCAATATTAATTGAAAAGATTACATCAACCTATTTTCATTTTTCGTTTTCTACCTCTTTAGGAATGATTGTCTTAAATGTTCCTGTAGCTATTTTATGTTACAAAAGTATTAGTCCAAGATTTACATTCTTTTCTTTATTAGAAGTTTTTCTAGCAAGTTTCTTTTTAAAAATAATTCATTTTTCACCTATTTTTAATGATACTTTATTGAATGTTATTTTTGGTGGAACTCTCTATGGATTAATGACAGCAAGTATTTTAAAAATGAATGCTTCAACAGGAGGAACAGATTTTGTAGCGTTATATATTTCTAATAAAAAAGGAAAATCAATTTGGAGCTATGTTTTTATTTTTAATTCAATTATATTATTGATTTTTGGTTTTATGTTTGGTTGGATCCATGCAGGATATTCTATTTTATTTCAATTTATTTCTACTAGAACAATAGATTCATTTTATCATCGTTATGAACGCGTTACTTTACAAGTAACAACAAAAAAAGCACAAGCTGTGATGGATAAATATATTAAAAATTATCGACATGGAATATCATGTGTTGAAGCTATTGGAGGATATAGTCATGAAAAGATGTATTTATTACATACAGTTGTTTCTAGTTATGAGGTTTTAGATATTGTAGAGTTAATGAAAACAGTAGATTCTCATATTATTGTTAATGTTATAAAAACTGAAAATTTTTTTGGTGGCTTTTATCGTCCACCGATGGATTAAGGCAATTGAAAGATTGCTTTTTTCTTTTTAAAAAAGAGATATAATAATAGAAAGATACAAATTATGCTTCTAAATAGATTGACAATAGGAAATTATATGTTATACTTAAGTAGTAATCATTCCTAATAAGGAATTAAAAAAGGAGAAAAGAAATATGGCTAAATTTGTATGTAAAGTATGTGGATATGTTTATGAAGGAGAAACAGCACCAGCTGAATGTCCAGTATGTCATGTAGGAGCTGACATGTTTGAAGAAGTTAAAGGTGAAATGAAATTAGCAGCTGAACATGAATATGGTATTTACGCTAAAACTGTTAAAAATAATCCTGATATTAGTGATGAAGATAAAAAATATATCTTTGATCAATTAAAAGCAAACTTTGAAGGTGAATGTTCAGAAGTTGGTATGTATTTATGTATGGCAAGAATTGCTCATAGAGAAGGTTATCCTGAAATTGGTTTATATTGGGAAAAAGCTGCTTATGAAGAAGCAGAACATGCTGCAAAATTTGCTGAAATGTTAGGAGAAGACTTAGAACCAAATATGAAAGCAACTACTAAAGATAACTTGGCTTGGCGTGTTGATTGTGAATTTGGAGCAACAGCTGGTAAAGTTGAACTTGCTACATGTGCTAAAAAGAATAACTTAGATGCAATTCATGATACAGTTCATGAAATGGCTAAAGATGAAGCTAGACATGGTAAAGCTTTAAAAGGTTTATTAGATAGATATTTTGGAAAATAATATAATAAAAAAGCCGTCAATGAAAGTTGACGGTTTTTTAATGCATATTATGCATGATTTTGTTATAATAGAAGCCAAGGTGGTGATTTTATGCCAGTTGGCGTTTTAACAAATGTATGTGCTGTTTTTATAGGTACTTTTATTGGAGGACTTATTAAAAAAGTTTTGCCTAAACATTTAATGGAAGAACTACCAAAGGTTTTTGGGATTTGTTCGGTAACAATTGGATTAATGTCAGTCATTCAAGTAAAGACATTACCAATGGTTATTATGGCTATTATTTTAGGTTTTGTTATTGGTGAATTATGTCATTTATATGATCATGTTCATGACATCTTTGCGTTTTTATTAGATAAATTACCTTTTCATATGGAAGGTAATCAAGAAGAATATATGCATCTTTATTTATTAGTTGTTTTGATGTTTTCAATGTCTGGAATGGGACTATTTGGAGCTCTTACAGAAGGAATGTCAGGAGATGCTTCAGTTTTAATTTCTAAATCTGTTTTAGATTTCTTTACAGCTGTTTTATTTGGGGCAGCTTTAGGCTATGCACAAAGTTTAATATGTATTCCACAACTCATTATTTTACTTGCATGCTTCTTTCTAGCAAAAGCAATTTTACCATTTGTAAGTGCAACAATGATTGCTGACTTTAAAGCCTGTGGTGGTGTCATTACCATGATTACTGGGTTGACTGTTTCTAAAATATTAGATGTTAGAGCAATGAATCTTGTTCCTGCTTTGATTTTAGTCATGCCATTTGTTGGCCTTTATGCCATGATTTAGGAGAATATCATGTTAAAACAAGCAACAATTCAGGATTTAGAATTACTTTATCAAATCGAAACAACCTGTTTTCCTATACAAGAGGCAGCAAGTTATCAATCATTAAAGGAAAGGTTAAATGTTTATCATGAAGGTTTTGAAATCTTTTATTTAAATCATCAAGCGATTGGCTATATTGGTGGTTTGAAAAATAATGAATGCACTCTTGCTGATGAAATGTATGAAAATGCTTTTTTACATCAAGAAAATGGAAATTATCAAATGATTTTTTCAGTTTGCATTTTACCTGAATATAGAGGACATGGTTATGCTAGAGAAATGGTAAAAGAGTATGTTAAAAAAAGAAAAGATAATGTTGAAGGATTTATTTTGACATGTAAAGATCATCTTATTCCTTTTTATGAAAGTTGTGGTTTTAAATTTGTTAAAGTTTCTGCATCTACACATGGAAATGCTAAATGGAATGATATGGTACTTATTTGCCGTGGAGAAATATAACATTTCTCTTTTTTTGTACTATTTGTCCAATGACGAATGTGTTATTTAGGAATAAAATAAGATTATAGAATAAAGGGGAATGAATATGGATCAAATATATAGAGAATATAGTGAAAAATATAAACGTGTATTACATTATGCAGGTATCATGAAAAAAGAAAATGTTCTTTTTAAAAATCATGAAATAACTGTTTTAAAAGATATAGATGATTACCAAGATTTTGATTATAGTTATTTTGAAAATTGTGAAATAGAGTCGAGCTGTATTTATCATAAGATTACATATGCTTTAGCTATTTTAAAAAAAGCAGAGAATGGTATTATTGTAGATTCAATGAAAGCTGTTGGCTGGTTAAATACGATTTTAAATGAAAATTATGCGTCTTATAAAACAGATCTTTGGTATTTACATAAGGGTAATTGGGATGATTGTTATTTAGATGAGAGTTATGATTTTTTATCAGCTATAGAAGTTTATTTTTATTTGTTTGGTAAAGATAAAACATTTCAATTATTAGAAAATAAGGATCCAGAGATGGCAAATACTTTAAAAACAATAGATAGCCTTATTCAACAATATCAAGATATATGTAGTGAAGATCAATATCTGACATTGAAACATCTTTTAGTATTGCTTTTTAGTCAGCAATTAGAAAAAATAGAGGTAGAACACAAAGAAATAGTTTTTAAATTATTAAAAAAAGTGATTGAATTAAAATCAATTATTTTGCCTTTATTAATGTTATGTGATTTTTATCAAAAAGATTTTGATGAAGAGTGGTCAATGATTTCTAAGGAAGTTGATCGTAATCTTTTAAAAGAACAAAAAGCATATATTCCTTTTGTTGAAAGTGAAGATTATTTAGAATTAGATATTACAGATGTTTTACTTTATAAAAATAAAATAGCAAGCATTCCTGAAGGATTAATGATTTACTTTAATAATTTGAAAAAGGTTTATGATGATTTTGAAATAAATTTTTCTTTTGAACAAGCTTTTTTAGAAGTAGAAAATATTTTGTTATTGATGGAAAAGCGATATCAGTTATATCCTGTAGCTTCATTTGTTGAAGAAATGAAAAAACAATTCTGTAAAGAATATTATATTATGATGAAAATCTTAGAAATTGTTATGAATGATTGTTTGAAAGTAGAATTGGGAAGAGAAACAGTTAAATTAACTTTATCATTTATGATGAATCAAAAATTAAGATTCACAATATTTGGTTTTTAAATAAGAGATACTTTGTGCTACAATGAAGGTAGTAGGAGGTATTTTTTATGGAAAAAAGATACTATAGTGAATACAGTCAATGTTTAAATAGAGATATGGACTTTATTGTTTATGGTCATGGTGGGGTTCCTCTTCTTGTATTTCCAGCACAAGATGGTCATCCACAAGATTATGAAAATTTTGGAATGGTTGATGCTATCAAAGATAAAATTGAAAATGGTTATGTACAATTATTTTGTGTTGGTAGTATAGATGAAGAAAGCTATTCTGATGAAATGGGAGATAAGGCCCGTCGTAGTTATTTATTAGAACAATTTTATTATTATATTTGTGATGAAATGGTGCCTAGAATTAAAGAAATTAACGGAACAGGAAAGATGATTTATACAACTGGTTGTTCTTTAGGTGCAACGCATGCAGCTAATATAATGCTTAGAAGACCTGATTTATTTATGGGTTGTATTGCTTTAAGTGGATATTATGATACAGATCTTTTCTTTGGACAATATGTTGATGAAAATATTTATAATAATAGTCCATTAAAATATTTAAATGGAATGTCAAAAAATCATCCGTATGTAAATTTATACAATCAAAGACATATTATTCTTTGTTGTGGACAAGGTGCATGGGAAGATGAAATGGTTAAATCAACAGGCTTAATGAAAGAAACGTTTGATCGTTTAGGTGTTAATGCTTGGTGTGATTTTTGGGGAAGCGATGTTAACCATGATTGGCCATGGTGGCGAAAACAATTACCATATTTTTTAGGACACATTGAGTAGGTTCGAAAACTTAGAGAGAAATAAGTGATAATTTTGGTAGAAAAAATG
>CAVESC010000039.1:0-23735 GCA_963618275.1 Bacteroidaceae bacterium | reverse complement strand
GTTGCCAGTTCTTTTTTTTTCGCTTTTTTTTATCTATTAATAATAAGTTCAAATTTATAGTTTATCATTTAAAAGAGCCTTTTTCTTTTTTAGAATATTGGTTTATACATGGGATTGTGTAGTCTCATAAATGAAATTATGCTATAATAAGTTGGGTGATGTTTTTATGAAAATTAAATTATATTTTGGTATGGAAAATGCAATTAAAAAGTCGGGAATTGGACGTGCATTTTATCATCAAAAAAAAGCTTTGACTTTAAATAATATTGAATTTACAACAGATAAAAATGATTTGGATTATGATATTTTACATATTAATACAATTTATCCAGATAGTATTTCAATGATAAAACAAGCAAGAGAAAATAATAAAAAAATTATTTATCATGCACATAGTACAGAAGAGGATTTTAAAAATTCGTTTATGTTTTCGAATACTTTTGCTGGACTTTATAAAAAATGGTTGGTATATCTTTATAATACGGCAGATATAATTGTAACACCGACACCTTATTCTAAAAGCTTATTAGAATCATATAATTTGGATAAAGAAATATATGCTATTTCTAATGGTGTTGATTTAGAACAATTTAATCCAACTGAGTTACAAATTGATGAGTTTAATAAAAAGTTTAATATCTCTCCGGATGATAAAATTGTTATTTCTGTTGGCTGGCTTTTTGAAAGAAAAGGATTTGATACTTTTGTTGAAGTTGCTAGAGAAATGTCAAACATAAAATTTTTATGGTTTGGAGATGTGAAATTATCTAATCCAACAGCTAAAATAAAAAAATTGTTAAAAGAGTTACCAGAAAATGTTATATTACCTGGTTATGTTAGTGGTGATATTATTAAAGGGGCATATGGTAGAGCAGATGTTTTCTTCTTTCCTTCTCGTGAGGAAACTGAAGGAATTGTTGTTTTAGAAGCATTGGCTTGCAAAACACAAATATTATTAAGAGATATTCCAGCTTTTGATCCTTGGATGAAAGATCAAGTTAATTGTTATAAAGGAAAAACAAATCAAGATTTTATAGATTATATTAATAAAATTCTTAATAATGAAGTTCCTTCAACTGTTGAAAAAGGATATGAGGTTGCTAAAGAAAGAGATTTATTGCTTATAGGAAAACAATTAAAAGAGGTATATGAAAAAGTAGAATCTCTTTAGAGGATAATATTATGGATAAAAAAAATGTGAAAAAATACATACTTAATGTTGTAATAATTCTTTTAGTAGGTGGATTATCAATTTATTTTTCAATTGGGAATCAACTAGAAGGAACGATTGAGTCTTTAAAGAATTGTCATTTAGGATGGCTATGTGTTGTAGCAATATTAATGTGTATTTTCTATTTGATCAATGCAATGAATTTGACTGTTTTTGCTAAAGTATATAAAAAAGATTATACTTTAAAACAAGGAATTGTTAATGCTATGGCTGGAATATTTTTTAATGGTATTACTCCTATGGCATCAGGAGGTCAATTTTATCAAGTTTATGCTTTTAATAAACAAGGAATAAAGGCAACATATTCATCAAGTATTTTGTTGATGATTTTTATTGTTTATCAAAGTGTGTTGGTTGTTTATACTTCCATTATTATGTTTTTAAAATTTACATATTTTAGTAAATTGTATTCTGGTTTTTTTTCATTAGCAGTAGTCGGTTTTATTATTAACTTAGTTGTTATATCTACACTTTTTTTAGGAGCAAAATCTGAAAAATTACAAAATTTTTTAAGTAATAATGTTGTTAAGGTGTTAGCTAAATTTCATATTGTAAAAAATTATGAAGAAGTAAGTTCACAAATTGAAAGAAAATTAGAAAACTTTAGAATTGAATTAAATTTATTGCAAAAAAACAAACCTATTTTACTTAAATCGATAGGTTTGAATATTTTAAAATTAACAGTATTATATAGCATACCTTTCTTTTGTTCTTTAGCAATGAATGTTTCTCTTTCATGGAAACACTTCTTTGATTTAATAGGGATTACTGCTTTTGTGTATTTAATTTCTGATTTTGTTCCTTTACCAGGTGCCAGTGGGGGTAGTGAAGGTTCGTTCTTTATTTTACTTCGTTATTTTTTGAAAAGTTCTACTTCAGTAACATTACTTGTTTGGAGGTTTGCAACTTATTATGCAGGATTGATTATTGGTGGCCTTACAATGTCATTTAGTAGGGAACTTAATTTTGCAGTAAAAAATGATAAAAATAAAGTTACCGACAATAATCAAACAATTGTTATAGAAGAAATAGAAGAAGTAGAGTTGGATGATTTTAAAAAATAGGAGGTCTTTATGAAGATAGCGCTTTTTTCAGACACATATATTCCAGATATTAATGGTGTTGCTACATCAACAAATATTTTAAGAAATGAGCTTGTTAATCTAGGACATGATGTTTTAGTTGTAACAAGTGAACTTCCAAGTGATACAACATATGATGCAAGTCAAGATGATCAAGTTTTAAGAGTTCCTGGATTAGAAATTCAGGCTCTTTATGGTTATAGAGCATGTAATATTTTTTCTTTTAAAGGAATGAAGGAAATTAAAAGGTTCAATCCTGAAGTGATACATGTACAAACTGAGTTTGGAATTGGGATTTTTGGCAGAATAGCAGGAGAATATTTAGACATTCCGGTTGTTTATACGTATCATACAATGTGGACAGATTACTCTCATTATGTTAATCCCATCAATTCTGAAACTGTCGATGCGGTTGTAAAAAAAGTGATTACAAAAATTAGCAAATTTTATGGTAATAGTTGCCAAGGATTAATTGTTCCATCTAATAAAACAAAAGAAGCTTTATTACATTATGGTTTAAAACAAAAAAATATTTATACTATTCCAACAGGATTAGAATTAGAACGTTTTTCTATTAAAAATAGAGATGATGTTTTATGTCAAAAATTAATAGAAAAATACCACTTAGAAGGGCATTTTGTTTTAACTTTTTTAGGTAGAATTGCTCCTGAAAAAAGTATTACAGTAATTATAGATGCTTTAAAAGAAGTGATTAAAGTAAATGAAAATATACGTTTTTTAATTGTTGGTGGTGGACCACAATTAGAAGAACTTAAAGAATATGTCAAAAATGATCATATAGAATCTTATGTTATTTTTACTGGCCCTCAAAGTGGAAAAATGGTACCAGCACATTATCATATCTCTAATATGTTTATTTCAGCATCTTTATCTGAAACGCAAGGTTTAACGTATATTGAAGCAATGGCTTCAAATATACCTGTTATTGCGCGATATGATGATCAATTGGTGGATGTTATAAATGATGGTGAAAATGGTTTCTTTTTTAAGGACGAAAATGAATTACCACAATTGATTTTAAAGGTTATGTCTATGAATTTAGAACATTTAAAAGAAAATGCCTTAAAAAAAGCAAATGAATATAGTGGGGAAACATTTGCAAGAAATGTATTAGAAGTATATAAACAAGCAATTTTAACTAAAGAATATATTTATAAAGTAGTATCAATATTTCCTATAAAAAACAATAAAAATGAAGTTTCATTTAGTTATGATGAAAATGATAGTGCTGTTACATTAGAACTTTCTGATAAAATAATAGAACAATATAATTTGCATCGAGGAAAGATTGTCAATCGAGAACAATTTAATACTTTGAAAGATCTTGAACAAATTAGTAGAGCTTATAACAAAGCACTTAAATATCTCTCAATTAAAGATTATACAGAACATCAGATGCGAAAAAAGCTAATGGATTCTGGAAATTATGATGATGCGCAATTAGATGCGACAATTCAGTTATTATCAGAAAAAAATTTAATTAATGATAAAATGTATGCTATGAATTATTTTAAACGTTGTACGCGTTTAGGAATAGGACATAATAAAGCAATATATAATTTAAGAAATTATGGTATTGAAACAGAAATTATTGATACATGTTTAGAAGAATTGGATGATGACGAAGAATACCAAGCTGCTTTATTACTTATTAATAATTATTATCAAAGAAATAATTCTATTTCATATCGTAATATTCAAAGAAAAATCAAAGAAAAATTATTTTTAAAAGGTTTTACAAATGATGTTATTGATAAAGCAATGGCAGAATATGATTTTGAATATAACTTAGATAAAGAAAAAGCAGCATTAGAAAAAGATTATTTAAAGGCATGTCATCGCTATGAAAAAAAACTAGATGGAAAAGATTTAAAAAACAAAATAATTGATACATTACTAAAAAAAGGATATAATTACGAAGATATTAAGAATATCCTAGAAGTTAAGGAGAAAAATGATGAATAAAATAGCAAACTTAAAAGCTGGGGATGATAGTGTATTAATTGAAGCACTAATTAATCATGTTGTTTCTGGAAAAACAAATGGGGCTCATCGATCAACATATTTATCAATGACATTACAAGATGAAACAGGATCTATTGATGCTAAGTTATGGAATGCAAGTGATGAACAGGTACAAACTTTAGTAAAAGGATCCGTTGTTCAAATCAAGGGTGATGTTATTAAATATAATGAAGATAGACAAATGAAAATTGTAAAAATTCATTTAGCTTCACAAGATGATAAAGAACGTATTAAGTTTTTAAAACAAGCACCACTAGATAGTCAGTTTATGATTAATGAAATAAAAAAATTTATTGATCAAATTGACAATTTGAAATTACATCAATTAGTAAAAACATTATTTGAAGAAAATATTGAAAAATTGTCTTATTATCCTGCAGCAAGTAAAAACCATCATGAATATGTTTCTGGATTAGCCTATCATACATATGGTATGTTAAAAGTAGCTGAGTCATTTTGTACGTTATATCCATCACTCAATAAGGATTTACTTTATTCAGGAATTACATTACATGATTTAGGAAAAACAATTGAATTAAGTGGGCCAGTTGTTCCAGAATATACTTTAGAAGGTAAATTATTAGGGCACATATCTATTTCAAATGCTATGATTAAAGAAACAGCAGATAAACTTCATATTGAAGGAGAAGAAGTAACTTTATTACAGCATATGATTTTGGCTCATCATGGTAAAAATGAATATGGTTCACCAGTTCTTCCACAAATTAAAGAGGCAGAAATTTTATATTTAATTGATAATATTGATGCTCGTATGGCAATGATGGACAAAGCTTTAGAAACAGTTGAATACGGAAAATTTACAAAACGTGTATTTTCATTAGAAAATAGAGCGTTATACAAGCCAAAAATGTATGAGAAGTAGCAAATGCTACTTTTTATGCTTTTTTCAAATTTTGAAAAAGATATGATGTAAAAATGACGTAATATCAAGGCTTTTGAGTGACTAAATATTACTAAATGTACGCAATTAGTAACAAATTAGTAACAAAAATTTAGGCCTTGATTTTATTTATTTCTACAAATAATTTATTAATAATTGTATCAGTATAGACATCAAATGTGATGTCTTTCATTTTATGGCCAAGAATTCTTTTTCTATCAAAAACATCAACATCATTTAATTGACATAATGTAGTAAAAGTAACTCTTGTATCATGAAGCGTATGTTTCATGTTGATTTCTTTCATGTATGGATTAAATACAGAATCTTTAAAAACCATGTATGTTTTATCTACTAATCTTTTTCCTTTGCATAGCAATAAATCTTCTACATAAGGTTTTATACAATTGTGAATTGGTACAATTCTATTTTTACCTGCATCTGTCTTTGAACCAGTTACAAAGTAAGATACTATCCTTTCAATACCATCATCATTACAAGTTTCATCTATATGTATATCATTTCTATCAATATTGAGTAATTCATTTGCACGTAATCCAGTAAAAATATAGATGAGTATAATTTTACCTATATCGCTATTATCGTCTCTAATACGTTTAATTTCATCCATAGAGAATGCATAATGCTTCTTGCTATTATTATCCTTACCACATTTTATAAATTCAGTATAATCATCATCACGATTAATATATTTATGAATAATAGCATATTTGAATATTTTCGTACAAAGAACTTTCATATGATTTTTTGTTCCCTGATTACATTTATCTTCATCAAAAATAGATTGTAACATTTGTAAATCAATACTATTTATTTTCATATCATAAATAGATTTGAAATGTTTGATCCATGAATTGTAACCACCTTGTGCTGAACTTGATAATAAAGAAAATTCTTCTTTGTTTAAGATGTCAAATATTTCTTTAAATGTTGGTACTTTGCTATCATGTTTCTTTTTTATTTGATCATATAAATCAGGTGATAGGGCAGATGCTTCTTTTTCATTCAAAGTTTTTTGATTTGTAAGATGATAGAGTGATAGGGCATTTAATGCTTCAAGCTCAGTTTCAAAAGTACCAATAGTTACTTGTTTCTTTTTTCCTGTAACTATGTCACGTTCTTCACTTGAAATTTTAGCACAGTAGGGCTTTCTACGTTTACCTGATAGTTTTACTACTGTTCCACTATTATTCGGTCTACGCTTATATGTTGCTTTTCTAGGCATAATAAAAACACGTCCTTTCATTAATATTGTTGTATTGAGTAAATTTATAAGATAAAATATCTTATAAAGATAGAGATATGGTTGCTCCTATTTTGCATGTATTAGACACAAGTAAATTTAGATTAAATATTTTTCCTGGGCATAAAAAGTGTGGACGAGTAAGAAAAATAAATTTTGAAACAAGTGATTTGACAAATGTTTTATAGCATGGTATCATCTCGTTAGAAATAAGACCTAGGATAGGTAGCTAAATGCTAAGCGTGCTATGTTGTACGTTGCCTCCTAGGCTTTCTTTTTTATTAGGAAAAAGGCACGTCCTTTCAATTTAATTTGCCTTGAACGTGCTCTATGTGGTAAAATTGAGTACGTAAAAGGGCTTTTGGGTAGGCTTTTTTTACTAGTGATATTGGCGTATCACTTGTTTACATCCTAGTTGGCGCTAGGGTGTTTTTATTTGTAAAAAAATAAATAACTAAATGCAAAAAGACACTAGCCTAAGCCAGTGCCTTTTTGAAATCCTCCAGTAATACCACTCATAGGTGGATAACCTTTGTTATACATGAATTTTACAATCTTTTATGTCTTTTGTCAACATTTTTTTGATTATAAAATGAGTACTAACAATATATATTATGCACTGACTATGTGATTTTATTCTTCATTTATAAAATATTTTTTGAAATTATCATTTACGTCTTTAATTTCATCTCTCGTTAAGACAATTGTAGAACTTGTTCCTGAACGATACAAAGGACCTACAATTCTTTTTAAACTAATTCTTCTTATATCATTCGTTTTAACCCAGTTATCTTTTCCATTTACTTTTATCAATGTATTATAACTATATTTTGCGGAAGATGGTTTTGAAGTGATTGGTAATACTATAAAGCTTGAATCATTTGGGTTACTTTTAGAAACACATTTTTTGTAAATAAGAACAGGTCTACGCTTATGAAGTTCGCTGCCTACATTCTCTCCAATTTCAGCATAGTATATACCATATTTAAAAATACCGGGATTTCTTTTTATATTACGATTAAATTCTAGATTTGATTTGTGCTCAAACCATGTTATGTATTTATAATAATCTTCTGTTAAAGCAAAGTCTTTTTTGGATAAATTACTGAGCCTTTGATTGTTTAAAGATAAGTATGTATTGTAAATCTTATCCGAAAGATTTTTTAACAAAATAGTTGATAAATTTACATATTCCTCATAACTGACTTTTGCAATTTTTCCTTTTAGCATGAGCACACCTATTACACTACTTTTACTTATTTCTTTTGCTTCATTTGGATATGCCTTTTTTATTAGACCCTTAATGTCAAATTCTAATCCTGTTTTTTTGTCATCTTTCAAAGGAATTATACATATTTTTTTTGATAGATTCGTTTCACACATATATATAGCAATTTCAACGTTTCCACTATCATCTTTATAACGATATATATTTCCAAAATAGAAATCAATTGTACTTTTTTTCATTTAAACATCTCCCTAAATTTAATTTTCTTTTATTTGTGATTTTATTTTTGTAATTTTCATCAGGCATTTATCATTCCTCCTTTGCTGGTTAATTCTATAAATCTAATAGATCTTTTTTCTTTTGATCAAATTCTTCTTGAATAATAATTACCAATGACATTTTTTTTGATATGATAGTCTATATTTGTAAAGATGGTTTTATTAATTTGATTATTGTTTTTTTAATTCAAATGTTTTACTTACACCCTGCATAGATGTAGTGAATGAAATAATACCGTTATTATATGAAAATTCTTTTGTATCGTCAGTTGATGCTAAAATAGAAGTTTCCGTTTGCTCATGATCATTATTTGATGTCCATTTATATTGATTAACATCAGTAGCAGGGGCATCATAAGAACCAACCCAATATATTGCACTTTTATTTTCGTCAACAAAAACCCAATCAATTTCAATAACGTTATTAGAAATAGTGGCTTTTAAATATGTTCCATCGACTGGATCACATTGCCAAGTTCCTGTTAAATCCAAAGGTTCTTTCTTTTCCTCTTTTTTTGTTGTAGTTGTTTCCTTAGATGTTGTTTTGTCTTTTGAACTGCTATTTCCACACGCAGTTAGAGATAGAGCTAAAGCTCCAATTAATACTAGACTTAATAATTTTTTCATTTGCATTTCTCCTTTACTAGTGATTTTTATGATTGTTAATTACACTTATGTGTTTTTGTATTGCGTTTTTTCCTTTTTTTTGTAAGAATGTTATTTTCAATAAATCTATTAGCCTCTAGAAAGTCTTTTTCTTTTATAAATTCAATACCATATTGGTATTCAAAATAAGCGGGTATTTTTCTTTTTAACTTATATTTATCAATCCAATAGAGCATATATACATGACCTGACAGTAAACCGTCATTAAATTATGTCACTTTGAAAAGCAACAGCTTTACCAAGGACTTTGACGGTGTTTAGAAGTTCACCGGTAAGGACTATATCTTCATATTTTGGATTTTCAGGTTTTAAAATAACAAGATTTTGTTCTTTATAATAATAAAAACGTTTTAATGTAGCTTCATCATCAATTATTACAACTGCAATCTCTCCATTATTTACAATATCTTGCTTTCTAACAAAAACTATATCTCCATCATATATTCTTGCATTGATCATTGAATCGCCTTGACATTTCAAACAAAAGTCAGCCTTCATGTCAGTACCAACCATAATATAGCTTTCTCTATCTTCATCAGCATATATTGGTTCTCCGCAAGCGACAGTTCCTAATAGAGGCAGTTTAACTTTATCTATTTTATAAAGGTTATCTACTGTTTCTGTTAAATCTATTTTTTGTTTTCTTTCAACTAAATCTGCCTTTGAAATATTAAAATAATTAGCCATCATTTCAATTTTATCAATACGTGGATATTTTTTTCCGTTAACCCAATCAGAAAAAGTTGAGTATGCAAATCCTAAATCTTCGCACATTTGTTTCCTTGATTTTCCGTGCAATGTCATGAAATATTTTATGTTTGCAGCCATTACTTCACGATTTCCTAAATCTGACATATCTATCACCCTTTCTTTTTCTTTAATATAATAATATGCTTTTAACGTAAAAAAAGCAATAAAAAGCATAAAAAAACGGAATAATCGTTGACACTACGCTTTAAGCGTGATATTATATAAGTGTAAGGAGGACATACCGATGAGAAAAAAAGGTAATAAAAAAGCAAGCACAACAAACTCTATCCAAACCGTTGCACTTGCCACATCAATTATAAACCTTTTAATCGCTATCATTAATTTAATTAAAGATATGCTAAATTAAAGGCAGGGAGGACTAACCTCCTCCCAAATTGATAATACCTTTCAAACTTGTTGTTGTCAATATATAATGGTTACAGAAAGGAAGTGTTATTATGCAAATTGCATTAGATATTGCTCAAATCGTGCTTGATATCGTTGTTATTGTGTGTTTGGTTAAATTAATTAAAAAGTAAGGAAGTGAGAAAATTGGAACAAAAAACAAAAGTAATGTACACATTGAGAACTGCTAGAGATAGATTAGGTCTATCACAGAAAGAAGCAGCCAAAAGATTAGGAATTAGTGATGATGTTTTATCTAATTATGAAAGGGGTAAAAGTTATCCAAACGTTCTAATGCTAAAAAAAATTGAAGAGGTCTATGATGTCAAATATGACCAACTTCTTTTTTTAGAAAAAAATAACGCTTAAAGCATAATTTGAAAGAAGAAAATCAAAATGAATGAATTAAAAGTATTTCAAAACAAAGAATTTGGAGAAGTAAGAAGTTTAGTTATTAACAACGAGCCTTGGCTTGTTGGAAAGGATGTAGCAAATATCCTTGGGTATAGTAACCCTCAAAAAGCAATAAGAGATCACGTGTATGAAGAAGATAAAGGGGTGAACGAAATGGTAACCCCTGGTGGAAAACAAAATGTAACTATTATCAATGAAAGTGGAGTTTACTCATTAATCTTTGGTAGCAAGTTACCAAACGCTAAGAAATTCAAACACTGGGTAACAAGTGAAGTATTACCTTCATTAAGAAAAACAGGAAGATATGAAATTCCAAGTGACCCAATGGGAGCGCTAAAGTTAATGTTTGAAGCTCAAACTCAAACAAATGAAAAGGTTGCAGTATGTGACCGTAGAATTACTGAGCTAGAAGAAAATAAATTGTTAAATCCAGGAGAATACAATTACATTTCTAGAGCAATCAAAAAGAAAGTTAAACAAGTAAAAAGCGAATTGAATATGGATTTAGCACAAAAACAAACAAGTCAAGTGTATAGATCAATTAACCGTGATTTGAATTGCTTTATTGGAATTAAAACAAGAAGTCAGTTTAGAGCAAAGGATTTTGATAAGGCACTAGAGTTTATTGAAAACTGGCAATTATCTTATACGGATAAAAAGATAATTGAGCAATTAGCTTTGGAAGTTTAAAGGAGGAAAAGGACACGATTTATTTGAAGAAAGAAATGCCAGACAGAACGGTAATAAACATAGCAGTATATGATGATGAGTTCTATTGTAAATGCCCTAAATGTGGCAAAGAATTCAAGTTATCAAAATCAATGCTACAAATGGTAGTTAATGATCCAATGATGGATTTCAATGCAAGCATTGTTTGTGATGAATGTTGTGATATTCATAGGTAATAAGTTTTTATCGTAATGATGAAGGAAAACATTATTAAAAAAATAAATATCACTAGATAAAACTAGTTAGAATTAACTTTCTTATCTGATAGGAACCTGTCATTAAAAATGGAAATAAACTGTTTCAGTTTGTTAACCTAAATTGTTGTTTTTGTTGTTATCAGGATTGCTACGAATGAATTTAGTACCATTGTTATTTACACCGTGATATCCAGGAACATCACCTTTAACAGCCATTCTGTACGCTTGGTTATTAGTATAAGTTTGGCCGTTGATAGATACACGGTTGTTTAAACCGGTATTTGATTCGCTTACTACTTTCACATTAGCACGTTTAGGCATTCTATCACCTCCTTGCATATGGAGTAAAATGGCAGGCTCCTATCAGGTAAGAAGGTATCATTAATAATTCTAACATAATTTTAAAAACTAGTTAAAACAATTAAATAAATTACTGGTCATCAAGGAGCCAATCTCAAAACCTCCGATAACAAAATAGCATAGATGATTTATTAACTACAGACATAAAAAAAGAACTAATACCATAAAAAATCTTATTTAAGAGGTTGGTTCCTTGATGGCTGGTAATAGAAAGGAAGAAAAAAGTTATGACTAAAGAAAAACAAGTAAAAGTTATCAAACACAAGATTGAATTTGAACAAGGATATCTTGATGAACTAATCAAACGCAAAGAAGAAGCGGCAAAAGAACTTGAAAATTGTTCAGGTAAAGAATATCAAAAAAAGCGATTAAACCTTGATATATGCTATACAGCTGTAAATACGCAACACATGTATTTACGTGGTGTTCTTTCTGCTGCTTACGAATTGGGTCTTATTTCAAGAGTTGAATATAGCGAATTACGTGAACAAGCGTTTGATAAAGTTTTTAAATAGGAAGGATGTGGAATTATGAAGTGGTGGTTATACATGTCATTTCTACTTAATGTGTTGTTAATAATCATGCTGATTTATTTAAAAAGAGATCGTGATTGGTTTTTGAAATCATATTACGAACTAGTAGGTTTGATTTCAAAGGCAAGAAGGGAAGGAAAATTATGAAATTGTCAACAAGAGGCTTAGTTACAGTTATTGCAGTATCTTGCTTTATTGGTAACTGTCTTGCAATTTTAGTTAGAGCATTATGAAAGGAGGGATAACTTATGGATGATGAAAATATTAGTGTTGAAGAATGTATGAAGAGAATGCATAAAAGCAGAGAATATATTTTAAATGGAATTCAACAAAATGTATTTCCAGGAATGGTAGTTGTAAGTGACGGAGGAAGACGAAATCCTCATATTCCTCGAAAACCATTCGAGGATTACATGACAAAATATCGCCCTGATCCAACACAAGCATTAATAACCGCTCTATTTAACTTTGTGGGAGATTTTTTTCCTAATTCAAAGGAAGATTTAATAAGTGCATTAATTAATGCTTTACAAAAAGAAAAAAGTGCCCTAAAGGACACCAGCAGAACACATAAATTATAAACGAATTCAGGAGGAATTGCAATATGGTGAGATTAAGTCAAAAAGCGCAAGTAACATTATTTGGAATTTGCGTAGCAGGTCTAATCTTTGGTGGAGCTGGTTATGCTCAAGCAAAATCAGTAGAAGCAAAGTATGAAGAACAAACAAAACAATTAGAGCTTTATAAACAAGAATTAGATGAAGCTCAATCATTAATAGAAGAGAATACTTCATACAAAGCAAAATATGAGTGTATTCAAATTGAAAAGCAACAACTTGAAAAACAAGTTGAAGAACTTCAAAAATGAAAATCTTTAGGGGTATTCAAAATTACAGCGTATTTCTATGGAAAAGATGAATATGGTGATCTGACTTCTACGGGAGTTAAGGCACAAGTCAACCATACAATCGCTGTAGACCCTAAAATAATCCCATACGGAAGTGAAATCATGATTGATGGTCAAATATATGTCGCCGAAGATTGTGGTGGAGCTGTCAAAAATAACGTGATTGATGTGTGGGTAGAAAGTAAAAATAACAGTTTCGGTGTGAAATACACAGAAATATACATCAAGAGGGAGTGAAATTAGTGACCAAGAAACAACTAGAAGAAAAGATAGAACATCTAAAACACGAGGTGTTTCTATTAGACATGAAAGATCATTGGGATAGTGCTGATTTCAGTTTAAGTAGTTTGTTGAATCAAGAACTTTCTAAATATGAAGGGATGCTTAAAAATGGACGATATGACAGATGAAGATCTAATTGAATCTAGAAACAGTATCAATAATACAGTAATAGAATTAAAAAACAGTTTAGAAGAGCTTGATGTATGGCAAAGGGAAATCAGTGGCATAGATTACTTTTTAAAAGGTGTAGAAGACCTACTTAATAATGATGTGGGTTTAGGAATTACAATTAAGCCTTTTGAGAGTGTTCTATCAGAACTTAGAAATAAATTAGATGATGCTCTTTATGAACAAGAGGCAATCATCAAAGAAATAGACAAAGAATTGGGGGAATTTTAAATGGGTTTAGCGGTTTTAATCAATGGTGAAAGTGGAGCTGGCAAATCAGCTTCTTTAAGAAATTTTAATAAGAGTGAAGTTTTAGTATTTAGCTTACATAAGTCAAGACTTCCTTTTAAAAGCAATATCAATGTTATCAAAATGACAAATATGGCTTATTCAGAACGTTATGAAGTTATCAAACAATCAATGAAGAAATACCAAGGTAAGGTTAAAACCTTTGTCATTGATGACAGTGATTATCTTATGTTCTTTGAACAACAACAAAGAGCAAAGGAAGGTGGATATGCTAAATACAATGAAATTGCAGGGCATATGATTGACCTAAAAAATTATATTGAAACATTAAATGATGATGTCATTGTTTACTTTTTGAATCATGTTGAAGTTGATACAAATACAGGAAAATCTAGAGCAATTACTGCAGGTAAATTGATTGATACACAATTAGGTACATTTGAAGCACTATTTGAAAATGTATTATTTGCAAAAATCATTGATGGCAATCATGTTTTCGTAACCAACAGTGATGGTACTACTACCGCTAAAACATCAATGGGGATGTTTGAAGAACAAGAAATTGATAATGATCTAAAAAAAGTAGATGAGGTTATCAGAGAATATTACGGGTTAGGAGTTGAAGAAAATGCTCAAGAATAATGATCAAAGAAGAGAATTCATTCTAAACAAAGATAATTGGATTGTTAAAGATAGCTTATCAACTCTAGGTATTAGAGCTTTGGAATTAAAACTTACCAATTCAATTAGTTTAATCAAGTTTGAGAAGAAGCTTACTCAAGAAGAAAAGAATTGTACACATAACCAATATCACTATGTTGATGATGTAAAAGCTGGAGACTACGTTAAATTTGATATGGGCAATGATTTTTATAAATTGGTTGATGGGTGTATTACAAAACCATCTCTATCAATCAATAACGCAATATCATTAATTAAAATTTTAAAGGAGGAAAAATAAATGAAGTTATATGAAATTCCACAAGAAATTGAAAACCTTGTAAATGAAGAAACTGGAGAAATTACTGATCCAGTTCTCTTCACTCAATTAAATGAAAGCATGGAGCAAAAACTCTCATATTTAGCTCTAATGAATAAAAACCGTGAGAGTGATGTAAAAGCCTTGGATGATGAAATCAAAGCGCTAATGGAAAGAAAAAAGGTTTTAGAAAACAAGGTAAACAATACCAAAGCTTTCTTATCTAGTTTCATGTTAGAAAATGGCATTAAGAAGATTGAAACGCCAAGAGTTGTTATCGGTTTTAGAAAATCAACATCAGTCGCAATTGATGATGCAGCAGCTTTGTTGAATGATTTCAAGGAAAAAGGCTTTACTGATTTATACAAAACCAAAGTAACTGAATCATTGGATAAAACAGCCATTAAGAAGTGGCTTAAAGACAATATGAGTAATTATTGTCATTTAGAAGAAAAACAAAACATCCAAATAAAATAGTGAGGTTGACAAATGGAAGAAAAAATTGAGTTGGCTAAAAAAGTAGTTGATTTAATAAAAAAGGATCTCGGTCCAACTGATGTAAGAAGTTTTTTAGAGTTGGTTGAAATCCTTTATAAATTTAATGATGAGTATTAATTACATTTAAAAAAAATATAACAGAAGGAGACAAAAGAAATGCAATTAAATTTCAACAGAAAAGAATATGAAAGAAAGTTCTTACAACCAGGAGGGTATGTAGGAAAAATCGTTGCCGCTGGTATCGAAGGAGAAACTGTTAAGGTTTTCTTTGATATCGCACAAGGTGAATTCAAAGATATTTATTTAAAAGAGTATCAACAAGCTGGTGGAGGAAAAACATTTGATCCAACTAAATGGAATAAGAAAGCAATCGTTAATTTCAACTTCCAATATGCTGGTGCTAAATATGCATTTGCTGATTTATTAAATTATTTAGAAGAATCAAATCAAACATTCAGATGGAACAATGATACAAATGATTTAAAAAATCATTTAATTGGTATTGTTTATAAGAAAAATTTCTACATGGATAAATTTGGTGAGGAAAAAGAGGGAACTGATTTTCCATCATTCGTAACAGTTAAAAGCATTGCTGAACATAAGTATTCTATTGAACCAACAAAACAATCTAAAGAACCAGCAACTTCAATGGGGAATCTAAATTTACCAACTGATTCAATTCCTGATGATATTCAATTTGATTAATGCTGATTCAAGTAGATACAAGAGAAAAACCAAGTCAAACTGAAAGGATATTTGAACACTTTGATAATCAAGGTGTTCAATATCTTATTAAAAAGCTTGATGTTGGTGATTATATGTCATTTTCAAATATCAAATGTGCAATTGATAGAAAACAATCTATTGGAGAATATGCTGCAAATATGGGTGCTGATCATGCACGTTTTAAACGTGAAATGATAAGAGCAAATGAAAATGGAATAAAGCTTATTTTTCTGATTGAAGATGACAAAATAAAATCTATTGAAGATGTCAAAAGATGGTGGAACCCAAACAGCATATTTCACAGTCGATATATGACTGGTGAGATGCTGTATAAAGGAATGAACACTCAAATTAAAAGATATGGTGTTGAGTTTCATTTTTGTAAGAAAAAAGAAACGGGTTATAAGATTGTAAAATTATTGAAAGAAAATGGTGGTTAGTATGAATGTTGGAGAAAATATTAAAAAAATAAGAAAAGAGAAAGGATTGACACAAAAAGAATTAGGTGCTTTATGTGGAATGAGTGAGTCACAAATAAGACATTATGAGCTAAACTATAAAACGCCTAGAATAGAAACTATAAGAAAAATTGCAATAGCTTTAGATGTTTCTTTAAATGTGTTACTTGATTCTAATAATGAAAAAACATTTTCTATTTTTTCACAAAAGTATGAAGTTATTGGTTTGGATAATCAAAATAAGGAGCTTTTTAAAATGGTGATAGAATCTAATACCAGTTTACAACTTGCAATTTTAATAAAGAACATATTTCTTGAAGATGATAATTGCAATGAAATTAAATTCAGGGAAATAACAAATGAATGATGAAGGTTTCATTAGAATTTATAGAAGTTTTTTAAACTGGCAATGGTATTCATCATATAAGGAAAAAGACTTGTATTTGCATTGTATTTTGAATGCAAATTATCAAGATAAAATGTACAAAGGAAATTTAATTAAGAGAGGAACATTCGTTACAACTTATGGAAAATTGCAATCGGTTTTAGGATTTTCAAAGCAAAATGTAAGAACCGCGCTATCAAACCTTGAACTAACACATCATCTAACACACACTTCTTCGGCTAAAGGCCTTGTCATTACTGTAGTTGACTATGATAAGTATTATCCGCTAACACAAGAAGTAACACGTAAAGTAACACATAACCAACACATAACTAACAACAATACTAATAAAGTAAATAATGTAGTAGTATCTGACGATACTCCTACAACTACAACAATTTTTGATGATGATTTTGCAAGATTTTGGAAGGTGTATCAAAAGAAAGGTTCGAAGAAAGATACCTATGAAGTGTGGAAGGAACATGAGTTTGATGAAAAAGAAATCGATCTAGTTATTTTTGCTGCTAAAGAATATTCAAAAGAAAATGCAAGTGATAGAACTTCAATGATGTATTCAAGAACATTTTTAGAAAATGAGATTTATTTGGATTATCAAGATAAGTTCAAAAAATACAAAGTCTACTTACAAGAACAGGAAGATCTGGAAAAAGTAAAGAAGATGCTAAAGACGAAGGATGGTTATGAATGAGTTTGATATTACAAGAAGATATGAAAATGAATTCCAGCTATTAAGCATCTTATCTAACTGTAGAAAGATAGTAGACAAAATCAAATTCAGTGATAAGTATTTTAAAAGTGAATTTTATCAAAAGGTATATCGTTATCTAAAAAATGAGAAGTCAATGGATATTCAGCTTATGCTGAACTATATGTCAATTGATGATGCAAAAGAATTTATTACAAAAATATATGTAAATAATTTGTATGCTGATTGTGATAAAGAATCAATGGCTTTGAGCTATGCTAAATTAATTTTAGAAGATTACAAAAAAGACGAGATAAGACATCTAGAATATTCAAAAGCAACACTATCAAGTGACGAATATTACAACAAATTAACTGAAATCATCAAATTGAGTTGTGAGGTGGAAGTTGAAAGCTTATCCAAAGAAGCAATAGATGAAATGATAATGGATGACAGTCAAGGTATTATTGTGAAGAACTTTGAAATATTAAGTCATTATTTGAAAATAGGCTTAACTGATTTAATTACTGTTGCAGGTACAAGCGGTTTTGGTAAATCAGCATTTTTGCTAAATGTGTATAAATCATTATCGCAAGATAAAGACAAATACAAATGCCATTATTTCAATTTAGAAGTGGCACCTAAGACAATGATTAAAAGGTTATTGGCGATTACATCTAATCATAAAGTGGATGAATTTGATAAGAACGTTATTAATGAAGATTTCTATACTGATGCAAGAGATAAAATACAAGACAATGTTTCTTACATCAAAAGTGGTTCTATAACTATTGAAGAATTAAAAGCAATTGTTCTTAATTCGTTAGATCAAGACAAGAGCAATGTAATATTTGTGGACCATATCGGGTTATTAGAAACAGAAGATAGGAATTTCAGTAGAAATGAATATGACAAAGTCACACATTGCATGAAAGAATTAAGAAATCTAGCTTTAGATAACAATCTTATTATCTTTGTGGCAAGTCAGTTTGATAGGGCGTCAATTAAAAATAATAACATAGGCATGTCGTCGTTAAAATCATCAGGAGAAATAGAAAACTCTTCAACACATGTATTATTGCTAAAGGAAAGCAAAGATAGAGAAACACCCGAAGACCAAAAGAAATATTATCAAGAAGTAACTGTTGATATTGCTAAAAATAGAAATGGTGAAGTTAGACAACTTGATATTTATACATTTTTAAAAACAAAACAAATATTTAGAGAAAGTTAGAGGAAATAGAAAATGATAGTGAATGATGTTGATGAATACGTTTCATTAAGCATTTTGCAAAATTATTGTTCAATGCATGATGATAATTGTGAAAAATGCAAATTAAAAGATTTTTGTGATTGTATGGCCTCTTCACCTGCAGGTTGGTCTTTGATATTTGAAGGTGATTCCAAATGAGAAAAGAAGATATCGGAAAACCAATTGATCGTAAGAAATGTCCATCATGTAAATATTTCAACCAAGACAAGAAACGTTGTTCTTTGAGAATGTGCAAAGACCAACCAAGTTTATTTGATTATATCGGGAATAGGTTCTAGTTATGACAGTCAAAAGATTGGTTGATGAGAAAAAAGGTGAATACTGGAAAGAATACGTAGATGGATATTTCTTTTCAAACTTTGGGAGAGCAAAGCATGTTTATAAAAATGGCAGTGAATATTTGTTAAGTCCGTACATTCACAAGACTTCAGGGAAAACTGTTTTAAAAATACATGGCCAAGCTCATACGGTTTCAAAAATCGTTTATGAGTTGTTTGTTGGTCCTGTTCCTAGTGGATATAACATTATCCATAAAAACAAGGTTAGAAGTGACAACAGTCTTGTAAATCTTCAATTGGCTACACCAAGAGAAACGGGACTTCATTATGGAAACAGGAATCGAAAGGCAATTATCTATGATGCAACAAACGACTGTTATTACAAGTCGACCAGAGAAGCAGCAAAGAAGTTATTTATTTCAAGGCAAACAGTAAGCGACTACTGTAGTAGGAAAAGAAAGAATCCCATGTTTGATTTGTCATGGGAAAGATGTTGTGATTAGCAATATTTGATTTATTCATGCGATATTGTCGAATGGTTGACTGCAAGAAAACATTGAGGCTTACACCAGCACAATGCAAGGAAAATGATTTAACAGTATCAGAGTGTACGTTCATATACGATCACTTTGATACTTTAAAAACTGAATATCAAAAAGTATACCAATTATCAAAAAAATTCAAAAAAAGTATACCTTTTGAATACAAGGTAATCTTGAACAAATTATACGGAGGAAAATAACAATATGAAAACTGCTAGAAAATATGATTTGGAAACTGGTCAATATAAAGATTACGCATTGCCTGATGGATCTACATATTATGAAGATGACATGAACAAGAAAGTTGCCTGCTGCGAATGTGGTAAGAAAATCATGTATGGAGCTTCTTATACATCAAGAATCATCTTGAATAGTAGTGGGTTCGGTTATGCAGTATGTGAAGATTGTTATTACAAGAATGACATGAAAGATATCGTTAAAAAAGGTTAAGAAAATATGAAAGTAATTACTACAATTCAAGAGATAGTAGAACCAATTTTTAAAAAATCTATTGAAGTTTATGGTAAAGAAGCACAATCAAGACAAGCTATGGAGGAATGCGCTGAACTCATTCAAGCTATTAATAAGTGCTTACGTTATCCAAACAAAGAAGAATGTAAAAATAATTTGATTGAAGAAATATGTGATGTAGAAATCATGTTGTTTCAGTTAAAAGAAATGTTTGGCATTACAAATGATGCAGTTGAAAGTTATAAGCTTTTAAAAGCTAAAAGAGAAAAAGAAAGGTTGGGAAAGTTAAATGACAACACAAGAGATGTTTGAAAAGGTAGGATTTAAAAAAAATACATCAATTTGTTACGGAAAAGATCATATTGTTTATGAAAAAGCAATAGGCGGTGAAGATGATGAAAAACTTTGAAAAATTTGAAAAAGAACTTTTAGAAATGGCGAAAACAAATGATAATCTTTGTATTTCTAAAAAAGATAATAAGCCACATAAATGTGTTGGTATGAATTGTAGAGATTGCTTGTTAGAAAGTGATACAGCAACTTGTAGAAATATGTTAGTACAATGGCTTTATGAAGAATACAAAGAACCTATCAAACTATCTCGATTAGAGTATGAATTATTAAAACATTTCAAAAAACTAGGATTTGAATATATCGTAAGAGATGAAGATGGAGATTATGTCTATATGTACAGCGATAAAGTTCACAAAGGTAAAAGTGGTTGGTTTTATGAAAGAGGAGATGTTGAAGCTTTAAGGCTTTTCAAAGACTACTTTCAATTTGTTGAATGGGCAGATGAAGAACCTTACAGCATCCAAGCCATCTTAGATAATTGTGAGGTGACAGACAATGTACATTAACCCTTTTTGGTGTGGAGTTGCAGCAACTATCCTTGTCGAGTTGGCAGGGATAATTGCTTATGCAGTTTATCATGATCATAAAAACAAGTAAAAATTAGAAGGAGGACAACAAATGCATTTAACAATACACACATTACCAATTATGCGCAACGAAATTCGTGCGTATAAGAGTTTAATCAAGGAACGTGACAAATTAATCAAGGATTACGAAACGCCTCTCAAAACGCTTAAAAATAGGCTTTTAGAGGTTGAAGAAAAATTAAAGCTTATTAAGTCTCCTGGTAAAGGTGATGGATTAGGTGGCTTTGTTCAAGATAGTGCTGATAAGTACAACTACTTGATTGATAAAAAAGATGAATTAAGCAAGTCGATTGATGACTATGTTAAGTCAAATGAAAAAGAGTATCTGAAAGATCTAAACTATTGGAATGTGCGTATTGCTACTGTTGAATATTATCTTAACATGATGGATGCACTTGATAGAAAATTTATTGAAGACTTCTATTACAATCTTACAAAGGCACAATGCTTGCAACGTTACAATATCGTTAATAATAAGAGTCTTTACCGAAAAGCTAATATAATTCTAGAAAAATTGTTATAGAAAAAGTATTAAAAATTGAAAAAGTTTTTGCTGTGAAAAAACTTCTAAAACCATTGATGTATATAGCTTTTGAGAAAATTTAGCGGTTTCGTATAATGTCCGGTTAAACGAAATCAAATGTTGTAATTATCACTTCTTGTGATATAATGCATTTGAGATGGATTATACTACAAATAAGTATTTCTATTTGGAAAATGAAAGGAGTGGTATTATGGCAACAAAAAGTTTTACTGATACTTATGTAATCAACAGAGATGATGTAAATAGATTTCATAATATCATGAACAACAAAAAATCAGCTAGAGTAACAAAAGTTATGGGCCATAAAGATGTAAAAAGTAAACATGCTATGATGAGCATGCTTGGTTTGAAAAAAAATGCTTTATAGAACCATATCTTTGTTCGATTTACAGCAACAAAAGATCGGAAAGGATGAAATAATGAAAGTTCTTTCCGATTTTTCGTGTCCATTGAACAAAGAAGTTGAACATTTTATGCATAATAAGGCTTATGATTTTGAAAGAGTTGGTTTGGCTAGAACATATTTAATATACGCTTATCCTAATGAAGATGAACTACCAGTGTTGGTTGCAATATATTCTTTGGGACAAAGTCATGTAGAGATTAATGATGACTTAAATAAAAATATGAAGAAAAAAATTTTTGGTTCAACATATCCTATGGGAAAAAATATAAAAACGTTATTAATTGGGCAGCTATCAAAAAATTATACTAATGATAATAATCAATATATAACAGGAGATATTTTAATGGGATTGATTTTCCAAAGAATTAAAGAAATTCATACATTATTTCCAAGTGTTGTAATACATATAGATTGCGAAGATAAAAAAGAATTGAGAAAATTCTATGAAAGATATGGTTTTCAGTTATTTAAGAAACAAAACGATATGCTTATTTATTTAATGGCAACAAATAAGATACTTGAAAGTGAGAAAGTGAAGGTTAATGTTTAAAAATCTTCACTTTTTTCTTTTATGTGGAAGATTCCCCCTTTATTTGGTGCTATTATGTTATTGTGAAGTTTTTAAAGAAATGACATACACGAGTCAATACTTTGTCTTGAATTCGTTCACAATTGATTTTTCCCTTTAGAAAAAAGCTCTTATCAAAGGGCTTTTTAACTTATCAATATCCTATAGTAAGAACTCTAAGTGAGCTTACAGTGAAAATCCTTTAACAAAAACGGATTTAACGAGGTACAGGTAGTTAGATCTCATATATAAAACTGAGCAAGGATAAAAGGTTTAGTCAGTTGTATATATAACAAATTAATAATCATGAGCAATTTCGGTTGCTTTTTCTTTTATAGAAAATGGGCTTGTTTTATGGGCGGTCTTATAATGAAAAAAATAAAATGAGGCATTCAAATGAATGATAAATTAAGAACTATAGAAAAATATAATTTACATATCTATGATGAATTTAAGGTAGATGGGCCTTTTCAAATGCCTTTAATTGATAGAGAAAATGTTATTCCTGATAAGCTAATTGGTTTTAATTATATGCTTACAGCAAAAGATAAGCATGTTGGTGTACATATGTATGTTGATGATTATCAGTTTGAAAGATTGTGGAACACACCAGAAAAATACATTGATAAATTAAAAGAGTTTGATTGTGTTTTTACTCCTGATTTTAGCTTATACATGGATATGCCTTTAGCAATGAAGATATGGAATGTTTACAGAAGCCGATTACTTGGCCAATACTGGCAAAGTCAAGGCATAAAGGTCATACCAACTATTTCATGGGCTGAACCTGAAACCTATGATTTTTGCTTTGATGGAATAGAAAAAGAAAGCATTGTAAGTATTTCTACTGTTGGTGTTAAAAATAGTGAACACTCTATCAAAATATGGAAAGATGGAGTAAGAGAAATGATAAAGCGTATTGATCCATATGCTATTTTGATTTACGGTGAACCAATAGAATTTGATTTTAAAGGAATACCAGTATTTTATTATGATAATGAAGTGATTAAACGCTTGAAGAAGATTGAGGTAAAAAATGGGTGGACGAGGAGCAAGCAGTGGAATAAGTAGCTCAGGAAATAAGTATGGTACTGAATATTCTACATTATACCAGTTTGGAAATATTAAATTTTTAATATCCAATGGTAAAAATACACCTATACCAATGGAAACGATGACGAATGGTAGAGTTTATGTCACCGTTGATAAGAATAAGTGTTGAACAGCACTTTATAAGGCAATATATTCGTCAAATTAATTTCATCGGGTT
>CAVESC010000038.1:0-23776 GCA_963618275.1 Bacteroidaceae bacterium | reverse complement strand
TAATGATAAAACTTTTTGAATTCATAGTAAAGGCAACCTTGTCTAACATAGCCGACAACAGGGTTTAAAATACCTACAATTGCTAAAATAATTGCAATGACATTCAATGTCATTGAAAATGTTAAGTTAAGTTTAATAACTTTCATCATATGTTTTGAAAGTAATATAAGATGTGGCAGTTCTTTAACATCATCATCTACCAAAACTATATCCGCAGCATCTACTGCAATGTCACTACCGATTTTACCCATGGCAATACCCACATTTGCACATTTAAGTGCAGGTGCATCATTAATGCCATCTCCTATCATACAAACATCTTGTTGTTTATCTTGAAACATACGGATTGTTTTGATTTTATCTTCTGGTAAACAATCTGCATAAACATCTTTAATCCCTAGTTCTTGAGCCATTGTCGAAGCGACATTTTGGTGATCTCCCGTAAGTAAAATAGGTGAAACAGGAATGTTATACAATTGTTGTATCATCGCTTTACTTTCTTTTCTTAAAGTATCGGCTAAAACCAAATATCCTTTAAGTTTTTGATTTATTGCTAAATAGATAATTGTATATCCTTTTGCTGCATAGTCTTTTGTTTGTTTTTTCAAATTAGAAAAATCATTGAACTCTTTAAATAGTTTTTCGTTTCCCGCTAATATTTCTTGATTATCTAAATAACAACTAATACCTTTACCTAGATATAATTTAAATTGGTCTGTAGATAACAAATCTTGATGATATTTTTCTTGATAACAATGAACAATTGATTTTCCTATTGGATGTTCTGAAGAAAATTCAGCACTTGCAAAATATTGAAATAATTTTTCATGAGATAATTTTTCATCAACTGAACAAACATCAATCACTTCTGGCCTTCCATAAGTCAATGTTCCTGTTTTATCAAAAGTAATTTTACTAATCTTTGCAAGTCTTTCTAAAGCATCACCTTCACGAACTAAAAATCCATGTTTGGTTGCATTACCAATTGCGGCCATGATGGCAGTAGGTGTTGCAAGAACTAATGAACATGGGCAAAAAACAACCAAAATAGTAACTGCTCTAATAATTTGCCCGGAAACCAACCATGTAAGTAAAGCAGCAGATAAAGCAATAATTACCACCCACGTAGCAAAATGATCAGCGAAACCAACGATTTTAGCCTTATTAGCATCTGCACTTTGAACAAGCTTAATCATTCTTTGAATCGAACTGTCTTCTCCAACCTTTAATGCTTTCATTTTAAAACTACCAAATTGATTAACCGTTCCACTTGAAACTTCATCTCCAACAGTTTTA
Source organism: Bacteroidaceae bacterium (assembly GCA_963618275.1). Classification (GTDB taxonomy): domain Bacteria; phylum Bacillota_I; class Bacilli_A; order Erysipelotrichales; family Coprobacillaceae; genus Faecalibacillus. Next base: position 22,480 of record CAVESC010000038.1, on the reverse strand, counting down.
TCAACCGGAATACTTTCACCTGTCATAACTGCTTGATTAATAGATGTTTCTCCTTCAATAATAACCCCATCTACAGGAACAGTTTCACCTGGTAAAACACGTAGAATATCATTTTTTAAAACCTTATTAGCATCAATAATATCTTCCTTATCATCTACGATTTTCCTTGCTGTTTGCGGTGTTAAATGAACTAATTTTTCAATACCAGCTCTTGCTTTAGCTACAGTTAATTCTTCTAACAATGAACCTAATTGCATAATAAAAGCAACTTCTCCTGCTGCAAAAATTTCACCTATAAAAACAGAAGCAATCAAAGCTATAGAAACTAAAACATCTGCTTTAATATCAAATTCCGTTACTAAACCTTCGACAGCTTCTTTAATAATAGGAATACCACATAATATAATAGCAATCCATGCTAAATCAATAGAAAATAATGTACACTTAAATATACTTAATAATAACGATATTCCAGCTATTATTAGAAAAAGTATATCTTTTTTCATTTCATTTATTTTAACCATCTTTCTTCCTCCTATACCCCTATAGGTATATTATATACCTATAGGGGTATAGGTTGTCAATAAACAAATAAAAAAAGCAGTTTGATTGCTATTTCATATTCGCAAATCTTTCCACTGCTTTTGTAAAATTTTCTATTGTCTGATCAACATTTCCATGTTCAATCCCATCTTTAACACAATGCTTAATATGTCCTTCTAAAACAATTTGCCCTGCTTTATGAAGTGCTGATTTAGCGGCATTGATTTGAGATAGGATATCCTCACAAGGGATATCTTCATCAATCATACGATCTATTGCTTGTACCTGTCCAATAATTTTTCTTAATCTTCTATGTAAATTATCAGAATCCATACATTGTTTCATTAATAACCCTCCTATAATAAAAAAACTTATTATAAATAAGTTAGCTTTATTATGGTGCGGCCGACCGGACTTGAACCGGCACGGCATAAGCCATAGGTCCCTCAAACCTACGTGTATACCAATTTCACCACGGCCGCATCTAACATATTTAATTTACCACATTTTAACAATAAAAACAAGACGACTATTTATTAGTCGTCTTCATTTTTAATAAATCATCCAAGTTATATGGAGTATTTTGATATACATAATAGTTAAGCCAATTTGAAAATAATAGATAAGCATGACTACGCCATTTAACTAAGATTTCATCATTGACATCATCATTTTTATAATAGTTTTTAGGCATTACACAATCTCCACCTTTAGCTGAATCACGATGATATTCTTTGTCTAATGTATCTGGATCATATTCTGGATGTCCTGTAACAAAAAATCTTGAACCGTCTTTTTCAGCTACTAAGTATACTCCTGCATCTTCTGAAGAAGCTAAAATATCTAATGAATCTATTTTTTCAATATCTTCTTTCTTTACAGATGTATATCTTGAATGAGGTGCATAAAATTGATAATCAAAGCCTCTTAGAATACGTCTTTGCATTTTATCTGGATTTGTATGATGATGATAAACTCCTGTTAGCTTTTCTTCAAGTTGGTATTTTTCAACACCATAATAATAATATAAAGATGCTTGAGAAGCCCAACAAATAAAGAATGAAGAAAAAACATTTGTATTGGCCCAATCAAAAATTTTTGTAAGTTCTTCCCAATAGTCTACATCTTCAAATTTTAATTTTTCAACAGGTGCTCCTGTAACAATTAAACCATCATATTTGTTATCTTTAATTTCATTAAACGTTTTATAAAATTCCATTAAATGCTCTTGTGGTGTATTTTTAGAGTTATGACTTTCCATACATAACCAATCTACTTCTATTTGTAAAGGTGTATTAGATAATAATCTTAACAGTTGTGTTTCTGTTACAATTTTAGTTGGCATAATATTAACAATAATTAATTTTAATGGACGTATTCTTTGTGACAGGGCTCTTGTTTCATCCATAACAAAGATATTTTCTTCTTTTAATATTTTACTAGCTGGTAAATCATTTGGTATTTTTATTGGCATATGTAAACTTCCTCTCTATGAAAATGAAATAAATTCATTAAATATTTTTAATATATAAGCATCTGACATTCCTGACAAATAATCTACGATACTTTTAACCATTGCTTTTTTATCATGTTCAAAATCATAAATAATATGATTTTGATATAATGGATTTCGCTCAAAATGTTCCATTTGACTATATTTTTCTAACCAATGTATATATCCTTGTATTGTCAAAGGGTATTTTTTTTGGTCTTTCTTTAAAGCTTCTAAAACATTTATGTGGTTATCTTTTGCTATCTTATCATATTTATATAAAAATTGAAAAATAGAATTTAAAATAAGTTGTACGTAATTTGTATGTATTTCAACACGATCAATAAGATATATATTTTGATAATTGAATTTCATAATATACTTCATCACTTCAAAAGCTTCATCTGATAAACAGATTCCTTTATCTAGAGAAGAATTTTGACAAACATCTAGAATAAAATAATTAACGATTGTTCCATTATTAATAGCATCAAAATGTATTTTTGTAAGTTGATTTAAATGCTTTCTTAAATCTTCTACAAGTGATTCATCAATAATATTTAAACGTAATGCATCTTCTATATCTCTAGCAAGATAAGCAATTTTATCTGACATTTTAACAACACATCCTTCCCATGTATAAGGATTATATTGTCCTGGATATAAATAATCTTTTAGATCAATGTATTCATCTCTTTTAATAATGGCCTTTTGGTTCATTTCTCCACAATGAGAAATGATTCCATCTCTTACAGCATATGTTAAATTTAAATTTCGACGAATATGATGATCATCTTCTAATGTCTCAATTTGATCAACAAAATATAAACTATTTTTTTCATGCCAAAAACCTTGTAAACCATGTTCTTTAGAAATTTGATCAATAATTTTTTCTCCCCCATGACCAAATGGAGCATGACCTAAATCATGACCAACAGCAATAGCTTTTGTAAGTTCAGTATTTAATCCTAAATAATGAGCAATGGTATAACTTACAGAATCAACTAAATTAACATGTTCACTTCTTGTACAAACATGATCATCTTCAACAGCAAAAAAGACTTGTGTTTTATGTTTTAATCGACGATAAGCAAGAGAAAAAATAATACGATTATAGTCTCTAGAAAAAGGACTTCTTAAATCATTTTTTCTTTGATATAATTCTTCACTTCTTGAAATTGCTTGTTGATATTGAGGATGATCTTCATTCATCGCTTCTTTTAAAAAACTATTTTTTGACATTTTCTATACCTCGCTTTTTTATTATATAAAAATTAAAAAAAAAGATAAAGAAAAAGATTATCTTTCGATAATCTTTTAAAATTTCAAGAATCTTCTCATTGAAACAAAGCTTCCAATTAAACCTACTCCAGCACCTAAACCAGCTAAAATAAATGAGAAATTTCTAATAAATGGCATTGGTGCTTTTAATACAAGCATTGATGACATCAACGAACCACCTGTATAATTATATAACGCTCCATAGCCATAAATAAGAACTAAAATTGGAATAATAGCACCAAATAAACCAATAAGCATTCCTTCTAACATAAATGGAATACGAATATACCAGTTACTTGCTCCTACCATTCTCATGATTGAAATTTCAGTAGATCTTGCTGTAATTGTAATTTTAATCGTATTAGAAATCATAAATAGTGCAACAATAATTAAGCCAACAATGAAAACTGAACCAGCTTTTTGAATAGTATTCAATGTTGAAACCATACTTTGTGTTGAATCTCCACCATAGTTAACAGAGTTAACATTTGGAATATCTTGTATTTTTTTAGCTAAGCTTGCAAGTTTTGTTGGATCTTTAGCTTCTACTTCATAAGCAGAACCTAATGGATTATCTTCACGATAAGATTCAAATAATTCTTTACCATCTTTACCTTGTTTATCAATAAGCTTATTTAATTCTTCATCTTTTGATGAATATGTAACAGAACCAACACCTTTAATTTTTTTGATTTGAGTTCCTACTTCTTTTTCAGCATTTTCATCAATAGATCTTTCTAACTTAACATAAATACGAACACCATCTTCAATATTAGCTGAAATATCTTGAACATTTAACGCTAAAACACTAATAACACCAATAAGTAACAAAGTAATTGTTACTGCAAAGATAGAAGAAAAAGACATTGCTCCATTTCTCCATAAATTAACCAATGATTCTTTAAAATGCTTTGGTAAATTTTTTATACAACTCATTAATTCTTTCATTATAAATCATAACCCCCTAAAGATGTATCTGCATTAATACAACCATCTTCCATTAAAATTGTACGTTTTTTATGTTCTTGAACAATTTTTTGGTCATGAGTAACAACTAAAACAGTTGTTCCTTGTTCTTCATTGATACGCATTAATACATTAATAATTTCTTTTGAAGTTTCTGGATCCAAGTTACCAGTTGGTTCATCAGCAATCAATACTTTTGGACGATTAACAATTGCTCTAGCAATCGCAACTCTTTGTTGTTGCCCACCTGATAATTCATGAGGAAAAGCATTGACTTTATCTTCTAAGCCAACAAGTTCTAATGTTGCTCTTACACGTCTTCTAATTTCTACACGTGGTGTATCAATAACTTCTAAGGCATAAGCAACGTTTTCAAAAACTGTCTTTTTAGGCAATAATCTAAAATTTTGAAAAACAACACCAATGTTTCTTCTAAAGTAAGGTACTTTATTATTTTTAATTTTAGAAACATCTTGTCCAACAACTTCAACTGTTCCTGAAGTTGGTTTTTCTTCACGATATAATAACTTAATAAAAGTAGATTTTCCAGCACCAGTTGTACCGATAACATATACAAATTCGCCAGGTTCAATTGTAAGATTTACATCATTAAGTGCTCTTACTCCTGTCTTATAAATTTTTGTAACATTTGTTAGTTTTATCATTTTCTATTCAACTCCCAGGAGTATTATAGCACAATTTGTAGCTTTTGTTTGAATATTGAGTCTATTAATTATGTTTTTTCATGTTATAATATGTTTATTGAAGGAGTGGCTAAATGAAAAGAATATGCCCTAGATGTAACAGTGAATTATCTACAAATTGTTATATAAAAGATAAAGGAATCAATACTTTAAGTTATTTAGAATTAATTATTAAAAATGATCAATTCAATAAAGAACATAAAGAAATCAAGTCATGCTATTGTAAAACATGTGGCTATGTAGAACTTTACGTAGATGTTGTTTCTCAAAAGCAACAATTACATAAGGATGATGATTTAAATACTTTAAAACAAAGTGTCAGACAATATGCTAACAATTATCATCAACGTGTAGAATTAGAGAGAAAAAAAGCTGAAGAAAAAGAAATTCTGGATAAAAAAAGAAAACTTGAATTTCTTAATTATCAATTACGTATACAAAAGGATAAAAAAAGGAAGCGTAAAAAAACACTACGTAAAACTCAATTATTAAAAAAAGTGCTAAGAAAATAGCACTTTTTTTATAAATCTATATTAGGTAAGGTAAAACCTCTTCCTCTTACATTATGTGTCTCATTCGTAATAATAAATGCAGCCTCATCAATTTTTAAAATTTCATTCGTCAATGTTACTAATTCTCGACGGCTAACAACAGACATAACAGCATACATGTCTTTCTTTTTATAGCCTGTCGTAATATTCATTAAGGTACATCCTCGATCTATTTCATCATATAACATATTTTGGATTTCATTCCATTTTGGTGAAATTACCAAAACTTGTATTTTAGATTCCCCTAACAGGATCATTTTATCCATAACCAAAGCAGTAATTAAAACAACTAAAATTCCATAAAGAATTTGTTCAACATTAGAAAAAGGAACTTGTAAAGCTAAAATAACACAATCAAAACCATTGATAAGCACAGTTGTAGAAATTCCTGTTTTTTTATTTAAAACTAATGGTGGTATATCCATACCTCCTGTACTTGCTCCCATTCTTAAAACAAGACCTAAGCCACCACCTACAAATATTCCTGCATAAACAGATGATAATAATAAATCACTTGTTAAATGCGTTACACTTGGCATATTTTCAAAGACCGTTAAAAAAGTTGGATAAATAATCGTACTTAATAATGTCTTAGCGGCAAAATCTTTTCCCAAGTAGAAATAGCCAATAATAAACATAACAATATTGATAGCCAAAACAATTTGTGATAAAGGAATTCCTGTTAACTGTTTAACAATTAAACCAAGCCCCGAGGCACCACCAACAATGATTCCATGAGGAGTGATAAAAACACAAATTCCAAAAGCTAAAATAGCATTACCAATTATAATAATAGCTATTTCTAAGCATTTTTTTAAAAAATTATTTTTCATGATTTTCCTCCTGGATACAGGATTTTAGATAAGCATAAATAAAATCATCTAAATGTCCATCTAAAACATCCTTAGGATTATTTGATTCATATAATGAACGATTATCTTTTACAAGAGAATATGGATGTAAAACATACGAACGAATTTGCGAACCCCAAGCGATTTCTTTTTGTTCACCTTGTATTTCTTTTAATTCTTTAGCTTGTTTTTCTTCCATTAAAGCAAATAATTTACTTTTTAACATAATCATTGCTTGTTCTCTATTTTGAATTTGACTTCTTTGACTTTGACAAGTTACTACCGTTCCTGTTGGAATATGAGTAATTCTTACCGCAGAATCTGTTTTATTAATATGTTGTCCCCCAGCTCCACTTGCACGATACGTATCAATTCTTAAGTCCTCAGGCTTAATATCAATTTCAATCATATCATCCAATTCAGGAATAACATCAATCGACGCAAATGAAGTATGACGTCTTTTAGAAGAATCAAAAGGAGATATTCTAACAAGTCGATGAACTCCTTTTTCAGCTTTTAAATGCCCGTATGCGTATTTTCCTTTAACCAAAAAAGTAACCGATTTAATTCCAGCAACATCACCATCTAAATAATCCAAAACTTCAATTTTAAAATTCTTTAATGAACAGTATCTTTGATACATACGATAAAGCATTTCTGCCCAATCTTGACTTTCTGTTCCCCCGGCACCTGGATGAATTTCTACGATTGCATTAGCGGCATCATATTTCCCAGATAAAAGAAGTATTTTTTCAAATTCATTTAATCTTTGTTCAAAATCTTGATAATCACTTTCTAAAATTGTTTGAAATTCTTGATCATCTGTTTCTTTAACTAACGAATATGTTTCGTCTAATGAGTTCAATGATTGACAAAGACTTTCATATTCATCTGTTATTTTTTTCATATCATTTAACTCATCATATATTTTTTTGGCTTTGTTTGTATCATCCCAAAAACCATCTTGCATTGTCTGATATGAAAGACCTTCTATTTCTCTTAATTTTTCATCAATATGTGCTGATTTTTTATATTCGTCTATTAATAAATGGGCTTTATCAAGCCCATTTTTTATTTCATATAGTTCCATTATTTAAATTCTACTTCTAATTTTAAATGTGGAATGCTTTCTTCAGCCGAACTTCCAGGACGAATACCCATATGCACAATATTTTTAGAAATCATATCAACAATAGAAAGTTTCATTTGTTCAAACATATAGAATGCCTCTTCTGTATATTCAGAAAGTGGATTCTTTTGTGCATATGCACGTAAATAAATACCATTTCTTAATTTAGTCATTGCATCAATATGATTGATCCAAGTATAATCAATAACTCCTAATAAAACACTTCTTTCATAATTAACAATTTTTTCATGATCAATATCTTTATTTAATCTCATTTGATATTGAGAGAAACAAATTTCAGTTAATGTTTCTAATAATTTCTTAGGATCATTTTTAACAGCATCTTTATTTTTAGCTTCAATTTCTGCAAGTAATATATAATTTTTAGCTACAAAATCTAAAACAGCATCAACATCAACTTCATCATGTTTACCATGAGTTGTACATTTATTAATTGTCATTTCAATAGCTTGGTTAAACATACCTTTGATAATATCATCTAAATTATCTAAAGACATAATTTCATCACGTTCTTTATACATGATTTCACGTTGTTGTCTCATAACATCATCATATTCAAGAATATGTTTACGTGAATCAAAGTTTTGACCTTCAACACGTCTTTGAGCATTTTCAATAGCTTTTGAAACCATTTTATTTTCAATAGCCATATCATCATCTAAATAATTACTGAATGATTGTAATTTTTCACCCGCAAATCTTTGCATTAATTCATCATCAAATGAAACATAGAATACTGAATAACCAGGATCTCCTTGACGTCCAGAACGTCCACGTAACTGGTTATCAATACGTCTTGATTCATGTCTTTCAGAACCAATAACTGCTAAACCACCAATTTCAGCTACACCTTTACCAAGTTTAATATCAGTACCACGTCCAGCCATGTTTGTTGCAATTGTAACTGCACCTTTTTGACCAGCTCTAGCAATAATTTCTGCTTCTTTTGCATGGTTTTTAGCATTCAATGTATTATGTCTAATTCCTCTTTTATCTAACATATTTGATAAAATTTCTGATGTTTCAACAGAAACAGTCCCAATCAAAATAGGTTGACCATAAGCATGTCTTGCTTCTACTTCATCACATAATGCTTTGAATTTATTTGTTTTTGTAGAATAAATTTTATCATTTCTATCATCACGAATAACAGGTTTATTTGTAGGAATTTCAATAACACGCATGTTGTAAATCATCATAAATTCTTCTTCTTCAGTTTTTGCAGTACCAGTCATACCAGCTAATTTATTAAATAATCTGAAGAAATTTTGATATGTGATTGTTGCTCTTGTTTCAGTTTCTTCTTTGATTGGTACACCTTCTTTAGCTTCAATCGCTTGATGTAACCCATCAGAATAAGCACGTCCTGGCATCACACGTCCAGTAAATTGATCAATAATCATAATTTTAGCATTACGAATATCTCTTGTACCATCTTCTGTAGCAATCATATATTCAACATCACGAGTCATTGCATAGTTTGCTTTTAATGCTTGATTAATATGATGAACTAATGAAGTATGTTGAATATCATATAAGTTATCAATTTTAAATCCTTTTTCAGCTTTTTCAATTCCTTTTGGAGTTAATGAAACTGTTTTAGTTTCAACATCAACTTCATAATCTTTTTCAGCAATCAATGATTTAACAAAGCGATCTGCTTGTAAATATAAAGCAGCTGTATTTTTCTTTCCACCAGAAATAATTAATGGTGTTCTTGATTCATCAATTAAAATAGAGTCAACTTCGTCAATTAAAGCATAATTAAGACCTTTAACTAATACTTTATCTTCCATTGAAGTTACCATATTATCTCTTAAATAATCAAAACCTAATTCTGCATTTGTAGTATAAGTAACATCACAACCATGTGCTTCTTGTTTTTGTTGAGGTGTTAATTCTCTTTTATTTAAACCAACAGTTAATCCTAAAAATTCAAAAACTTTACCATTATTTCTAGCATCACGTTCAGCCAAATAATCATTAACTGTAATAACATGTACACCTTTTCCTGTTAAGGCATTTAAATAAACTGGGAAGATTGATGTTAATGTTTTACCTTCACCTGTTTTCATTTCAGCAATATCACCATTATGTAATGCAATACCACCCATTAATTGCACTTTAAATGCTTTTAAATGAATTTGACGCCATGCTGCTTCACGAGCAGTTGCAAAAGCATCTATTAAAATATCATCTAATTCACTACCGTTATTCAATTTTTCTTTTAAAACATTTGTTTGATTTACTAATTCTTCATCAGACATTGCACTATATTTGTCTTCTAAAGAAATAATTTCTTGAGCAATCTTATCTAACTTTTTAAGTTGCTTTCTTTCATCATCAAAAACACCCTTGATTTTTGAAACAAAACCTTTTTTTGTTTTTTGTGGTGTTGTAGAAAATGGAATAACTTGTCCATTATATTCTTCATTTTTGAAATCTTCTACATGTATATCTTCACCTTGTTGGTCTTGTAAATCAACAATATTTTTTGCTGCTTCAACATCGATCCCTAATTTAGCGTTTCTTTTTTTAATTTCTTTTCTTATTTCTTGCTTTCTACTAGCCATACATACACGCTCCTTTTACGCTTGTAATCGAACTTAATTATATCAAATAATTACGATTATTAAAAGTAAAATTTAATTGTATATACATAAAATAAAAATCTAGAGGCTTCCTCTAGATTTTTACAACATGTTTTGCTTGCATACCGCGTTCACTTTGATACAATTCAAATTCAACTAATTCGCCTTCATTAAGTGTCTTATATCCATTTTGAACAATTTGGCTATAATGAACAAAGATATCTTTTCCTTCTCCTCGATCAATAAATCCAAATCCTTTTTCGGCATTAAACCATTTGACTCTTCCTTGCACTTTCATCATCCTTTCCTTGTCTATTTCAGTATATTGAATATTTTATAAAAAAGTTATTATTTTCATTCGACAAATAAATTTTACATGTCTTTTACAGTAAAAAAATGTCTTATCTATTGTCAAATAGTCAATACTATTTTATATATATGTTGAAAAAACGATAAAAAACATTTTTAGCATCAATAAAAGCTTACCCTTGCTATTGGTTAGTGGTTTCTTGGGTGTCTACAACAGCTAGATTATTTTTTAAAATAATCAAGATGAGGGCAAGCTAATACTAACGCTTTTATTTTTTTGGGATGATATCTTTCTACTTGTTGAAATGCTGCTTGTAAAGTATTTGACGATGTAATAACATCATCAAATATTAAAACATTCTTTTTAAAAAGAAGACTTCCATCTTTTATAGATAATACTTTTTTTATTTGGCTTCGATCACTTTGTTTTGTCTGTTTGTATTCTACTTTTTTATACAACCCTGTAAAAACATGTTGAGAAAATGTCTTAGCAATTTCAACATTTGGACAGAAGCCTCTTCTTTTATTATCTTTTTGACTGCTTGGGATAACAACAACTATATAATTTTTATATAGTCTTTTAAGCTCTTGATACTGTTCGATAAAACAATCTTTTAAAGCATAATCGTCTAATGCTTTATATTGATAAAGTAATTGTCTAAAGAAATCATTATATTCATAGAGTATTTTGACATTATATCCCTTAATTTTTACATTACAGTCAATTATTTGGAATTTCTTTATACATTTTATACAAATAGAAGATTCATTCACTAAGTGAAAAAGATCTTGTTTTTGATTTAACTCTTCATGACATATACGGCATTGTTTTGCTTGATATCCTTGATACATTGTTTAATAGCCTTTGTATGCCTACTTGTATAAATAATAATATTTCCGCTAGTATATGGTATTTTTCGACCTGCTCGACCAGCAATTTGAATAAGAGTTTCTTTATCAAAAAGAGGGTGTTCTCCATGCAAAATAATGACCTGTACATTTTCAACAGTCATTCCTCTTTCTAAAACTGTTGTACATACAATGACATCTATTTCATGGCTTTTTAGTTTTTCTAAAGAATGCTGGATGTTTTTATCTTTAGACGTTGCACATTGACTTTTAATGAAAAAAAGATTGAGATATTTTTGTATTTGTCTTGTCTTTTCTATACTTGCTACAAAAAGAAATACCGGTTTTTTTTCTTTTTGATACTTTTTTAGTTGATAAATAAGATGACATAACATCATTGAATCTGGCATCACTTTACATTGCGGTAATGGTAAAGGTTGTTGATGAAATCTTTTTAAAACCTCTACATCACCTTTTTCAACTGTTGCAGACATAAATACATAATTTCCTTTTATACTATTCATTAAAATATTTTCTAAAACTTCATTTTGATAATATGGAAAGGCATCATACTCATCTAAAATCAACAAATCAAAAGTTTTTGGATAACGATACAACTGATGGGTTGTACAAATAATAAACTGTCCTTCTAATTGTTTACTATGTCCTCCATAAACAAGTATTGGTTTGATATTGAAAAATTGTTTTTGAATTCTCTTTGCTAATTCAATAACTAACTCTTTTCTTGGCATTGTTAAACACACACGATGTCCTAAATTTAATGCATATTCAATAACACCATATATCATTTCCGTTTTTCCTGCTCCTGTTACAGCCTTTAATATTGTATTTTGATGATTTCTATACCTTTCAATAAGAATCTTTGAAGTATTTTCTTGTTCTAAGTTTAATGAATAATTTAAATGATAGTATATTTTTCTTTCATTACTTATCGGTTTCATCTTTACTGTTTTATGCATAAAACTAATGCATTTTCGACAATAAATTCGTCCATTACATTCAAAGAAATACCTTTCATCTTCATTTTGACATCTCGAACATTTCATCTTCTTCACCCACTCTTATTTTAATATATTTCAAGTGAATTTTTGTCTCAAATTTGTGTCATATTTGTCTCAAAACTTTTTTTGTAAATTCATCTATGTACTTTTTAGAAATGGGAACAATTTGTTGATTTGTCAAAATACAATTCAATCCTTCAATATAATCAACATACTTTAGATTAACAATATAACTTCTATGGCAACGATAAAAAGAATTATCTAGTTTAAAAGAAATTTCTTTTAAACTCATAGTATTTCTTTTAGAAAAATTCTTTTGATGAATTATAATATGATGTTGATAAGCTTCTATATAAATGATTTTATCAAAGGGTATTTTTTGGATTTGTTTTCTAAATTGATAAATTAAAGTTTTATGACTTTGATGAATAAAAACTTGATCGAGTATTTTATATATTTCTCGATCATTAACGGGTTTTAATAAATAATGCATTGCTTTTACCTGATAACTCTCTATCCCATAATGCGTATTTCTTGTTTGAAAAACAATTGGAATTGTAGAATCATCCTTTCTAAGTATTTTAGAAAATTCAAAACCATTAATATTTATATCTAATTCTAAAAAAGCTATATCACATATTTTTAAACACCTAGGTAACTGATAATAGAGTTGTTTATACCAATAAAAGTGCACTTTTTGTTGATTTGTTTTACTCCACTTTTCAATAATTGTTTTTAAAGCTAAGTAATCCTTTAAATTATTTTCTCCAATAAAGATATTCATTCTACCACCTCTTTATCAGTTTATCTAAATTTTTTGATTAGCTTGTCTTTTGGAACAAATTGGACTAAAAAAATCGCCTAAGCGATTTATTCATTTCGATATACTTCTTTTAATGCTTTTTCTACGCATTCAGGTACAAGACCTGTTAGTGGTTTATGATAGCTTGCTATTTCTTTAACAACCGATGAGGAAATAAAAGAATGTAACGGCTTCGTCATTAAATACATAATTTCAATTTGACTATTTAAGTATTGATTTGATTGTGCATACTGTAATTCATAATCAAAATCTGTTGTTGAACGTAACCCACGAATAAGAACCTGTCCATTTACCTTTTTAACATAATCCATAAATAATTCATCTGTTGAATCTACAATTACATTTTTTAAATGAGCAGTTGCTTCTTCTAATAATTTTTTTCTTTGTTCAATAGTAAATAAGCCTACTTTTGTAGGATGAATGGCTACTGTGACATATAAAACGTCAAATATCTTAGCAGCACGCTCAATAATATCTAAATGTCCATTAGTAACTGGATCAAATGATCCATTATATACAGCTATTTTTTTCATTGCTTAATCCTCATAATAAAAGATATTAAGAGCAGTAATGCCATACTCTTTTCTTTTATTTAATTCTAAACCATTTATTTTCTTAAATTCTATTTCTTTTAATTCTTCAACTACAATACATGCTTGTGGATTCAACATTTGTTGATCTACTAAATATTGAAGAATATCATCAACAAGCCCTTTTCCATAAGGTGGATCTAAAAAAACATAATCGAATTTAATACCCTTTTCATATAAATACTTTAAAGCTTTTTTATAATCCATTTTTAATGGATAACAATTTTCCAACTTCAAAAGAGAAAAATTTTCTTTAATTGTTTTAAACGCTTCATATTGATGATCTACACTATAAAGTACATCACACCCTCTAGAGATAGCTTCTATTCCAAGTCCACCACTACCCCCAAATAAGTCTAAAACAGTTCCTCCTTGAAAATAAGGACCAATCATATTAAACAAATTTTCCTTATTTTTATCAGTTGTAGGCCTTGTCAATTGACTTTTAGGGACTTTTAACTGTCTTTTTTTATATTTTCCTGCAATCACTCTCATAATTTATACCCTGATGTATCTAATGAATTACTTATATCTTTAAAAACTATTCTTGTTACTTCATCAAGTAATTCATTAATTTTATAATAACTTTGATAATATTTTTGAATGTTTTCATTTTGAGACATTCTTTTTCTAATTTTATTTAATTCTTGTTTTTTTTCCGTTAAATCAATATATTTTTCATATTTTTTTAAATCATCTAATTCTTTTAAAAGATTTTGATAATTTTCTAATAATTCTTTTGTTTCTTGATCTAATAATTTTAAAGATTGTTCCTTAAATTGGATATAACGCTGATCTTCTTTAATAGCATCTATTAAATCATACACTGTTTCATTCATTGTAACATCTCCAACATACTCATAAGTATTGATATTCTTTCTAGTTTTTCTAAAACTGTACTTTGTTTTTGTTGATGAATTTCATCTAACAAATCATCATATTTTTCTGGATACTGACATAATATAACATACCAATTAGGATGTTTGCGAATATACTCGAGAACATCTTGTTTCATAACTTACCTTCTTTATTTTTATCTAACAAATTAGAAACAATTCCTAAAACTTTTTCTATCGACTGTAGAGATGAAGATAAAGCTTCTAAATCTATATTCTTGATAATTTCTAAAACATTCATATTTTCTATAGGATGCTCTTTATAAGGTTTAAAAAAGTTATCATTTTCTCCATACATTGTATAGATTTCATATATTTCTTGCCAAGTATAGCGATGATTTAGCACATCTTCTTTAATACTTGGTATTGTCTTTAAAAAAGCTTTAAACTCTTTTAAATTATCCATCAAATCACCTAATATATCTTATGATATATTTATAAATGCGTGTCAGTTTTCTCTAATTGTTCCTTATTAAATTTAGAAATAATTGCCTGGGCAATACCAATAGCCATCAATGATGCAATCGTCGAAGAACCTCCAGCAGAAATAAGCAAAAGTGGCACACCTGTCATTGGAATCAATCCTGAAACGCCACCCAAATTAACAAGTAAATGCAACATAAAATAAGAAGAAATTCCTATTAAAATAACTTTTGATTTATTATCTTGGATTCGATCAGCATATTTTAGTAATCTAAAAATAATAATAGCTGTAGGAATAACAATTAAAGCTAAACCAAAAATACCTAATTCTTCATAAATAATAGCCCCAATAAAATCATTATGTGCTTCTGGAATATAATCATATTTTTGAATAGAATTTCCTAATCCTAAACCAAAAACACCACCATCAGCAAAAGCAATCAATGAATTGACAAGTTGCCATGAACTACTATAAATATTTTTTATTTCTAAAGGCTTTAACCAAGAATTAATACGTTGTAACTGATAGCTTTGTAAAACAGCAGTAATTAAAAATCCTAAAATAACAACTGATACTGCTAGTGCAATCCAAACTAGTTTTTTATATTTTTTATAATAATCTCTTGGTGTTGACATAAAACAAATAAAACAAATAATTGCTAAAATAAGCGAACTTCCTAAATCTTTTTGAACAAACACTCCTATACCAAATGCAAAAATCATTAATGCAAGTGGTAATAGCACACATTTTTTAAATTTATCTTTATAAAATTTACTTTTTAATTCCGCCGTTCTAAATTTTCCTTTTACAACAAAAGCCGAATCTGTTTCTGTAAGCATATAAGATAAAATAAGAACCATTGCAACTTTCATAAATTCAGCTGGCTGAACAGTAAAAGGTCCTAAATGAATCCACGCATGTGATCCTTTCGTTGTCCAAAAAACACAACAACACATTGAAATAATTCCCATAATATAAATAGCTATAGAGCTTCTATAATTAATCATTTTTAATTTGAAACTTTTTGTAAGAACCATCATCACAAAAAGTCCTATAACGACATAAATAGATTGTGTTATCATATTTTTTATCGCAAATGCTGTTCCTTTTGAAGAAACTGCACCAATAGATGCAGAACCAATCATCACGATTCCTAAACAAATCAATACAAAAACTGCAAAAAAGATTGGCTTATCAGCCCCTTTTTTTCTAAAAAACGCTTTTATTTTTCTAGTCATTATAATTTGATCCAATCATTTTCTTGACTTGCTTTAAATACTTTATAAATTGAATATCCAGAAACATCTTGAAATTCTTTATCAATTTGTTTTTCTTCACTTTTTGTTCCAACAACATTTTTAAATTTTCTATATGCATTTAAAAAATCAACTTTACTTATTCCTTCTTCATAAGCCTTTTCTACTGCATTATATAAAGACATAACATCAATAATATCTTCTGTTGACCATGTATAGTCTAGTGGATAATTATAGTCCATTATTTACACCTCATTTCAGTAAAACATTATAACTTAAAAAACTATAAAAATAAATGACTTATGATAAATCCCCCATACAATTATTTGAAAACATAATATGGTAATAGTAAAGGAGGGATAAACAATGAACTGTGATTATAACTGTAATGGATATATTAATAATCCATTTGGATGTGGCGGATGTAACACATGTGGATATACACCTATCATGGGTGGATTTGGTTGCAATAATACAGGATGTAGCTGGTTTGCAATTGTTTTAGTTGTTTTTTTATTATTAATCATTTGTGGTAATTCAAGAATTAGACCTTAGATATTTCAATCACCTCAAAATATGTTATAATAACCACGGATGAGGTGAAAAAAATGTTATTAATGAAAGATATTATAGATGATTCAAATGAATTAATTAGAACTGTGTCAAAAGAAGTAGAACTTCCTTTATCTCAAGAAAATCATGATTTACTCATGAAAATGCATGAATTTTTAGTAGCTAGTCAAGATGAAGAACTTTCTGAAAAATATGATTTAAGACCTGCTGTTGGTATTGCTGCTATTCAACTTGGTATTCCAAAAAGAATGTGTGCTATTCATGTTTTAGATTTTGATGAAGATGGTAATGTAACAAAATCAACTGATTATGCTCTAGCAAATCCAAAGATTGTTTCTTATACACCTAAACAATCTTATTTAAAGACTGGTGAAGCATGCTTATCAGTTCCAGAAGATGTTAAAGGTTATGTTCCACGTCATGCTAAAATTACTGTTGAAGGATTTGATGCTCTTACAAACAAAGATGTAAAAATTGTTGCTCGTGGATTCTTAGCTATTTGTTTACAACATGAACTTGATCATTTTGACGGTGTTTTATATTATGATCATATTAATAAAGAATATCCATTAGTACCAATTGAAAATGCTATGGTTATTGAATAAATAAAAGGTTCATCTCGAACCTTTTATTTTACTTTAAAATATTGAATTGTCTTTGGTTTTAAAATTATTTGACCTTGATTTTCAACTTCTTGTTGATCTATTAAAGAGAAAAGATTTTCATTTAAAGAAAGTGTATATTCTTGATCATCCAAATTTAAAGCGATAATAATTCTTTCTTGTTGATCAAATCTTTCAAAAACAAATTGTTTATTTGTTAAAACAATCTCTTTATAGTCACCTTTTTGTAAAGCAGATGATTGTTTTCTAATAACAATCAATTTTTTTATATATTCTGTTAAATCATTTGGAAGTGGTTTAACATATTCTGGTCTTAAAGAATTATCACTTCCTTGTTCTTTTTTACCAGTTTGTCCCCATTCACTTCCATAATAAATACATGGTATTCCAGGTAGAGAAAATAACATACCATAGATAAGTGGTAGTTTATCTGGAGCTGTTAATTTTGATGCAATTCTTTCAACATCATGATTATCTACAAAACTAAATAAAGTTTGTCCTTTATACATTTCTCCATAATTACGCTTAATTGTATGTGCCATTTCAAACATATTTAAAGAATTAAATGACGACCATAATCCTTTAAACCCAGGATAATCTGTAATACTATCTAAATGAGCTTCACTAAACATATAACCCGCATTATCACCTAATACTTCTCCCAACAAGAAAAAGTCTGCTTTTCTTTGTCTACAATGATCCTTCAACATTGCCATAAACCATCTTGGTAAACTATAAGCTACATCTAAACGAATTCCATCAATATCAAAAGCATCTATCCAATAATCAACAGCTTTCAATAAATAATTTTGAACATCTGGATGATCTAAATTTAATTTAACTAATTCATAATGTCCTTCCCAACCCTCATAATAAAAACCATCATCATAAGGTGAATTACCATTAAAATCAATTCTAAACCAATCTCTATATTGACTATTTTCTCGATGATTTAAAACATCTTGAAAAGCAAAAAAGCCTCTTCCTACATGATTAAAAACACCATCTAAAACAACTCTAATTCCTCTATCATGCAAATTTTTACAAATTTCAGCAAAATCATCATTTGTCCCCAAACGTTCATCAATCTTACAATAATCCCTTGTATCATAACCATGATGATCACTAGAAAACACAGGATTAAAATAAATAGCATTTATTCCTAAATCTTCAAAATAATCCATAAAATCATTCAATCTTAAAATACGATGTTCTACAACCCCATCATTATCAAAAGGTGCTCCACAAAAATTTAGAGTATAAACTTGATAAAATACGCTTTCATTAAACCACATTATAAAAAACCTCCTTATACATCTATCTATTATTATACACTATTTAGATAGAGTTATTAAAAAAATATGCTATAATATACTATATAAGGAGGTTCTTATTATGACTCAAAAAATTATTACTATTACAAGAGAATATGGTTCAGGAGGAAGACTAATTGCTAAAAAAGTAGCAGAAGCATTAAATATTGCTTTCTATGATAATGAACTTATTGATGAAACAGCTCGTCAATTAGGTATCGACATTGATACAATTCGAAAAGCATCTCAAGAAAAATCATCAAGTTTTGCTTACTCACTTAATAATGGTCCTCTTATTTTACCAATTAATGATCAAGTTTATGCTACACAAGCAAAAATCATCAAACATCTTGCAGAAAAAGAAGATTGCATCATTGTTAATGGATGTGCAAACTATATTTTAGAAGATTATCCTCATGTTTTAAGAATTTTTGTTTATGCACCTTTAGAATCAAGAGTTAATCGTGTAGAAAATGATTACAAAGAAGAACATGAAAATACTAAAAAATATGTACAAAAAAGAGATAAACAAAGAAAAAACTATTATAATTATTATACAACAAACACTTGGGCAAATATGAAAGACTATGATTTATGTATCAATAGTGATATGGGAATCGATGAAATCGCTCAATTAATTGTTAAAGTTTATCAAAATGGAAAATTATGGAAACAAAAAATATTCAGGTCATCCTGAATATTTTTTTATTCTGGTAAAAATTGAATAGCTGCTCCTAAAAGTCCTGAACCTAAATAACAAGATAATGCAGCTCCTACATGGCAATCAATCATATATGTAAATTGTGGAAAACGTACTTTTAACATCTTTTCTAATTCATTTCTTTCTTCCAAATTATTAGCATCTGCAATTGCAAGAGCAAATTTTTGTTGAGGATTTTCTTTAAGATGATTTTCGATTAAATCAATAAGTTTAGATTTTACTTTTTTTGAACCTCTTACTTTAGCAGGAACAAAGATTTCTCCACTTTCTTTTTCAAAAGATAAGATCGGTTTAATTTTTAAAGTTGTTCCTAAAAATGCTGAAGCCTTACCAATACGGCCACCTTTTTGTAAATAATTCAAATCATCAATTGAAAAATAAGCATAATTTTGTTGGCATAAATAATCAGTTATTTTAACTAATTCTTCAAAAGATTTTCCTTCTTTTTTATATTTAGCAAGTGCTACTGCAATAATGCCTAAACCAGCTGAAGCGCTTTGACTATCAACAATATGACATGTTAAGTCATCATAACTTTGACAAAACAATCTCATTTGATTACTTGTTCCTGATATACCACCAGATAAAAATAAACCAATAACATGCGTATAACCTTCATCCTTTAGTTGATCTAACAAATTAAATAAATCTTCTCCAACAGGTGAAGAAGTTTTTATTACCTTTTCATCTTGAATATCATATATTTCTTTAGAAGTAATATCAATACCATCTCTAAAACGTTTACCATCATATTGAATTTGTATTGGTAACACGCATATATCGTATAATTCTCTATATTCTTTTTTTATATCACTACATGAATCTGTTATAATTGCTACTTTTTCCATTTATATCTCCTTTTAATTACTTTGAACTTCATACTAATGGAGCTAATTATAACTGTTTATCCATGAAATGCAATATTTTTTTAAAAAATCATAAGTACATCTATAATATGTGAAACACATTGAACTACTATCGATCCCACCATTAATGCTCCTACAATGATTGTAACTAATCCTTTATTTGATAAATTTTCCATAATAGTTCCTCCTTAGTTTCTTTAATTTCAACTTTTATCATAATTTATTTTTTATGTTTCTTTTTAAGACACTTTTAATATAAACCTTATCTACTTTGCTGTCAATGTATTTGTGTCTTTTTTAGATATTTTATTTACTATAGATATAATTATGTGGTAATATTAAGACACAAGGAGTGATTCAATGACTGGCGAAAGAATAAAAAAATTAAGAAAAGAAAAAGGTCTAACTCAACAACAACTTGGTGAACTATTAGGAGTTCAAAAATCTGCTATTGCTAAATATGAAAATGGTAGAGTTCCTAACTTAAAAAAAGAAACAATTACAAAACTTGCAGAAATTTTTAATGTGAGTCCTAATTATTTACTAGGAATCGATGAGATATTACCTTTACATTATAGTCACAATATAGATATTCCTTTATATAGTGATGTCTGTTGTGGAGATGGTATTTTTGTAGATGATAACATTGAAGAATATATTTCATTGCCAGAATCTTTACTAAGCCCAAGAAAAGAATATTTTTGCCAATATGCTGATGGAGATAGCATGGAAGATGAAAATATCCATTCTGGTGATTTGATTATTTTTGAAAAAACTAATCAATTAAATAATGGTGATATTGGTTGTTTTGGTATTGAGGACAATATTGCAACATGTAAAAAATATTTTAATGATTCTAAACAAAATTGTATTATTTTACAACCTGCAAATGATAAATATTCACCAATCATTATTAATGAGTATAATTATCATGAATTTAAAATCATTGGTAAATTATCACTTGTTATTTCTAAAAGAAATTAAAAAACTCCGTTTCAATTGAAACGGAGAATTTTTTTATTATTTTACTGTAATTAATTCTAAGTAAGAAGTAGTTCCAGCAACACCTGGTGTACCAGCAGTAACAATAATTTGTTCACCTGGTTCAACTAAGTTTTCTTTTGCGATAACTTGAGCATATTCAATCATAGCAGCTCTTGTATCCATTTGTTTACATAATACTGATTTAACACCCCAGTTGATAGCTAAAGCTCTTGTAGTTTTTTCATTTGGAGTAGCAGCAATAATCATAGATTTTGTACGATATCTAGACATTTTTCTAGCTGTAAATCCTGAATCAGTAAATGCAACGATTGCAGCAACGTTGAATTTAGATGCGATTTCAGCAACTGACATACAGATAGCTTCACTTTGATCTAATGGAGCAGTTCTAATTGCTTTTCTTTGTAATGAAGCATAATCTAAAGTTCCTTCAGTTTTTAAAGCAATTTTAGTCATAGTTTCAACAGCTTCTACTGGATATTTACCTTGAGCAGATTCACCAGATAACATGATTGCATCAGTACCATCATAGATTGCGTTAGCAACGTCAGATACTTCGGCACGTGTTGGTCTTGGGTTTTCTTGCATACTATCTAACATTTGAGTTGCAGTGATAACGATTTTACCAGCAGCACGACATTTGTTGATTAATTCTTTTTGAATTAAAGGTACATCTTCAGCAGGAATTTCTACACCTAAGTCACCACGAGCAACCATGATACCGTCAGCAACCTTTAAGATTTCATCCATGTTTTCAACACCTTCGCTATTTTCGATTTTAGCGATGATTTGAATTTCAGGACGACCATTTTCAATTAATAATTTTTTAACATCTAAAACATCTTGAGGACGTCTTACGAATGATGCAGCGATGAAATCAACACCTTGTTGACAACCAAAAGTTAAATCTCCGATGTCTTTTTCTGATAAGTAATCGAATCCTAATTTAATTCCTGGAACGTTGATTCCACGTTTATTTTTAACAACACCATCATTAGCACAGATACATACGATATCAGTACCTTCAACATGATCAACTAATAATTCTACTTGACCATCATTTACTAAGATGAAACCACCTGGT
>CAVESC010000037.1:0-24342 GCA_963618275.1 Bacteroidaceae bacterium | reverse complement strand
AAACCCTGTTCATTCTGTTTTTTTAATAACCGAGCTTATATTTGACGCTTACTTTATATGGAGGTAATTATGAAAAAAGGAATTATTATTGCTATTGTTTTATGTTTATTAGGTATGATTTTTTTATCAGGAAGCATTGGGGTTTTTTATGAACCGATTGAGGTTTCTTTATCAGTGGTTGTTGCAATTATTTTAATAATTGTGATTGTGCTTTATTTGAAACATAAAAAAGGAAAATAAGGATGAAAGTATTGTTTTGTGATGATGAGCTAGACATGATAAAGCAACTAGAACATGATTTTTGTATTTATTTTAAAGATAAAATATTTGAATTAGAAACAAAGTATCTTTATCATAATTTTAATGATCTTCAAAAATATGATATTTGTTTTTTAGATATTGATTTAAAAAGTGAAGATGGTATTGCTTTAGCTAAAAAATTAAAAGCTTATAATGCTCAACTTATTATTATTTTTGTTTCTCAAAGAGAAGATCTTGTCTTTAACACTTTTTCTGTACAACCTTTTCAATTTATTAGGAAGAAACATTATCAAGAAGATATAAAAGAAGTATTTGATCAATTGAACTATTATTTACAACAAACAACAATGCCTTTAAAAATCAATCATCAAAAAATATATATCAATCCTTTAGATATTATTTCAATCATTTCTTTAGACCATGATGTTATTATTACAACTGAAAAAAGGACATACACACTCAAAGATTCATTGAAAAATTTTTGTCAAGAAAATGAAAAATATTTTGTTGTACAAATCAAAAAGAATCTAGCAATTTCTTTATATCGAGTAAAAAGTGTAAAAGGAAATAAAATTTTGTATGAAAATCAAGAATATACAATTGGTAGAATTTATCAAAAGAATTTTAAAAATCTATATGAAAGGTATTTAATTACATGTTTATAGAATTAATTTTAAAAATAATAGAAAATATTCTTTTAGCTTATTTTTTAGGACAATTTTTAAATTTAGAAAATAAAAAAGATTATATTTTAAAAACAGCCTTTTTAGGAACAATCCTTTCATTTTTTGCTTTTTCAACATTTTTTTATTTAGGAAGTTTATTTTTGATACATTTTATCTTTTTAGAGTTTGTTCAAAAAGAAAGAAGAGTAGAACATATTCTTTATCCTTTATTACTTGTTTTAATTCTTTTTGTTTGTAATTGTTATAGTGAAAGTTTGTATAGCTATATTCAAGTTGATCATCTTTTGATTTTACAATTATTTTTATTTTTATCAAAAATCTTATTTGGAGGAGTTTGTTTATTTATAGATGAGATGATCAATGGTAAGCAGGATCTATTTCATATATTTAAAGAAACCATCATTTTTTCAATTCTTGTGTTATTTATTTTTATTTTTTATATTTTTGCAAGACAAATAACCAATCATCATTTAGATACATATACACTTTTTATGATAACTTTCTTTATTTTGCTTATTTGTTTATTTATTTTTCTTTATTTTATTTTAATAAAAGAAAGTGATCGACGATTAAAGTTAGAACTTATTCAATTACAGTATCAAAGTCAAAAAAAGAATACGTCTAACATCCAAAGATTACATCAAGAAATAATTACAAAAGAACATCGAATGATTTATGTTTTAAGAAAAATAGAAAATATGACAAATGAAAAGAGCGCTCATAAGTTTATTGATCAAGAAATAGAAAATATTTTAAATTCAAGATTTTTATTAAATACTCAAAATGAGATTTTTGATGATTTGTTGAGCGATTGTTTAAATGATTTTAGAAGACAAGGTTATGATTTTAAAGTTATTTGTCCTGCTAAGAAAATGGCATTACTTGATAATTTAGAAAATATTCAACAAATTTTAAGTTTTATAGATGAAACTTTTAAATGCTCAAATAAAAAATTAACGATTTCTATTAAAGAAAAGAATAACTGTATCATTATTAAAGTGATGTCTAAGTTTAATAAAAAATTGAATTATTTTTATCTTCAAGAAGATCAATATGAATCTTATAGTTTAATAATTAGAGAGTGTTAATTGCACTCTCTTTTATGTTATAATGGATAAGGTGATGAACATGAAACATATCTTTATATTAAAACCGGATACTTCTAAAACATTAGTTAATTGTATTGTTTCTTCAATGCAAGGCAAACGTTATGAATTACGTTATACTAAAGATTTAGATGATGCACGCAAGATTGCTTTGTCTTATCAAGAAGAAAAAGAGGTTTGTCGTTTATATGCTATTGGTGGTGATGGTTTTGTTCATAAAGTGGTCAATGGCATGGTGGGAAGTCACCATCAACTAGTGGTGATTCCTCAAGGAACAGGTAATGACTTTGCTAGAAGTATTTATAAGGATTTAGATGCAATCAAAGTTTTTAAAGAATCATTAAGAAAAGAGGCAAAATCCATTGATGTGATTCAATGTCGAGATGATCTTTATTGTGTCAATGTATTTTGTTGTGGTTTGGATGCTGATGTTGGTAATATCGTTAATACTAATCGCAAGACAACGATTGCACCAAGAATCTTACAATATAGTTTTACGATATTAGATAAGATTTTTCATTTAAAATTTTATCCAACAGAGATTTATACCTATAATCAAGATATCTATCAAGGTAATGTTCTTATTTGTACATTTTGTAATGGACATTATTTTGGTGGAGGTTATCAAGCAGGTTATTATTCCTCATTGGATGATGGGATGATTGATATGTCTGTTGTTGGCGAGATTTCTAAAAAAGAACTACCGTATTATTTAAAAGGACTCATTACCAATAAGTTACATAAAACAAAAAAATTTCAACATTTTAAAGAAGATGATGTGTGGGTAAAAACAAGTCAATATGTTAATATTGATGGAGAAAAATATGAACCAGGAACATATCATTTAAAATGTATACATAATGCAATTCAATTAGTTTATTAAGGAGATTATTATGGAAATAGATTTAAAAACAGATTCACGTAAAGTAAAACCAGGGGATACTTTTATTGCGATTAGAAATGTTAACCGTGATGGACATGATTATATCCCTCAAGCTATTAAAAATGGTGCGGCAAAAGTCATTGTAGAAGAAGGAAACTATGATGTTGAAACTGTCGTTGTCAAAGATACAAGAGCGTATTTAAAAGACTATTTATACAAACATTTTTATCCTTATTTCAAAGATATGAAATTAATCGGGGTAACAGGAACAAATGGAAAAACAACAATTGGTTATATGATGTATCAAATGATGATGATGCTTGATATTCCTTGCGCTTATATGGGAACCATTGGTTTTTATTATTGTGGAAACTTTATTAAGATGGTGAATACAACACCTGATGTGGATGTACTTTATGATTATTTTATTAAAGCTAAAGATGCTGGATGTAAAGTGCTTGTGATGGAAGTTTCTTCGCATGCCCTTGCTAAAGATAGAATTTATGGGTTGGAATTTGATGAAGTTGCTTTTACAAACCTAACACAAGATCATTTAGATTTTCATAAAACTTTAGAAAATTATGCTAATGCGAAACAACTTTTATTTAAAAAGACAAGAGGAAAGAAGATTGCTGTCATTAATGGAGATGATCCTCATGCCTCTCATTTTGAATTAGAAGGTAATCAAAATCTTTTGATTTCTGATCAAAAGGGAGATGTTTTGATTCAAGATATCGAATTCTCTCATTTAGGAACAACGTTTACTTTTAAATATCAAGAAAACAAATATCAAACACATATTCAAATGGTTGGTAGATACAATGTTTATAATTATCTTACAGCGATGTTATTAATTCATGAATTAGGTTATGAAATCAATGATATTTTAGCTTTAAATACAAAACTTAAAGCACCTAAAGGAAGAATGGAGTTAATAGTCTATGGTACAAATGGTATCTTTGTTGATTATGCGCATACTCCAGATGCCACTTTAAATGTTTTGGAAAGCGCTCAAGAATTTAAAAAAGGAAGAATTATTACGATTATTGGCTGCGGGGGAGATCGCGATACGACAAAACGACCAATCATGGGTGAAATTGCTTGCAAACATAGTGATCATGTCATTATTACGGATGATAATCCACGAACAGAAGACCCTCAAAAAATCATTAATGATATTTTAAAAGGTGTTAGTGGCAATTATGAAGTAATCAATGACCGTCATCTTGCCATTGCAAAGGGAATGAGTTTATTAAAAGAAAATGATATTTTAATGATTTTAGGGAAAGGTCATGAAGATTATCAAATTATTGGTACCGAAAAGATTCATTTTTCTGACCAAGAAGAAGTTGAAAAATATATAAAGGAGCATACACATGACTAAAATTGCATTTTTTGATGTAGATGGAACCATGATTAATGTACCTCATCAATTATTAAAACCAACAGCTAAAACAATTCATGCTTTAAAAGAATTTCAAAAACAAGGAAATTATATTGTTGTAGCCAGTGCAAGAGGTATTAAACCAGAATGTTTAAATGAAATTCCTTTTGATGGTTTTATTGGTTGTGATGGAGGATATATTGAATTTCATCAAGAAGTTTTATTAAATAATATTTTTACTGTTAGAGATTTAAATTTACAAAATAGTGTCTATGAAGCAACCAATGGGCAATATATTATCAGTGAACGTGCTACAAATTATTTTAGTGATGTAAATGGAGAACTTATTAAGAAACATTTAAGACTTTATAATGGAACAGATAAACTTCCTGATGATTATGATGATAATTGGCGTTTTCAAAATATTAAAGCGAATACGGTAACAGCTCTATTCCATAATGCGAAAGATTTACATGAAGCTTTAGATATGTTACCAAAAGAATGGTCCATTAATGCTTATGATACTGATCATATTCGTATGGATGTTCATCCTCAAGGCTATACAAAAGGAACAGCATGTGAATATTTATATCAAAAATTAAATATTTCCAAAGAAAATACCTATGCTTTTGGTGATGGTGAAAATGATGTTGAAATGTTTCATCTTGTAGGAACTTCTGTAGCGATGGAAAATGCGGATGATGAAGTTAAAAAACATGCTTCGATGGTTACTTTAACAGTAGATGAAGATGGTATTGCTGATTTTTTTGAAAAGGAATTTAAAATCAAATGAGAATTAGAAAAATAAACTTTCAAGAAATAAATTTTGAGTATTGTTCTTATCCTCAATCAATGTATGATTCAGTAAAAAGAATTGGACTTTCTTTTCCTATTAAAGTAAACATTGTTGATGGAAAATACTATTGTAAAGATGGTCATAAACGTCTTTCTATTATTCAAGATTTGTTAAAAAATGAAGAAGGATATGAAAGAAGAAGAGAAGTTCCTTATATTATTTATAATGATGGAAGCTCTAGATCTAATGATTGTTGGCGAGATCGCAACATGCATTAGATCTTTTTCATTTTTTGAAAGTGAAAAACAAGAAAATAAATGAGGTATATAATAGATGCGAGGAAGTGATTATTTTGTTATTTAGTAATAGAGATTTAAAAAAATTAATAATACCATTAATTATTGAACAGGTATTAGCACTGACAATTGGAATTTTTGATACGATGATGGTTTCTCAATGTGGTCAAAGTGCAGTTTCAGGTGTTAGTATTGTCGATGGCTTAAATGTGTTGATTATCAATATCTTTTCAGCACTAGCTACAGGAGGAGCCGTTGTTTGTTCGCAATACATTGGTAAAAAAGATGAAAAGATGGCCTGTCATAGTGCGAAGCAACTTTTATTTACAATTTTAGGTTTATCACTTGTTATTATGGTTTTATGTATGATTTTCAATGGAGCCTTATTAAATTTAATTTTTGGTCACATTGAAAGTGATGTGATGGCT
This sequence comes from Bacteroidaceae bacterium, assembly GCA_963618275.1. GTDB lineage: Bacteria > Bacillota_I > Bacilli_A > Erysipelotrichales > Coprobacillaceae > Faecalibacillus. Next base: position 18,502 of record CAVESC010000037.1, on the reverse strand, counting down.
TATGCAAGAACTTATTTTTTCTTTTCAGCCTTGTCTTATCCTTTTATTGGTTTGTTTAATGGTGGAGCTGCTTTATTTAGATCAATGGGAAATAGTAAAGTGGCTATGACAAATTCATTTTATATGAATATCGGAAATATCGTTTTAAACTATATCTTTATTTTCATTTTAAATATGTCAGTTAAAGGAGCAGCTATTGCCACTTTACTTTCAAGAATGTTCTGTTCATTTATTATTTTATATATGTTATTAAATAAAGAACATATTGTACATATTGATACTTATTTAAAATATAAGTTTGATTTTTCAACAGTAAAAAGAATTTTAAAAATTGGTGTTCCTAACGGTTTAGAAAATGGAATGTTTCAAATGGGGAAAATTCTTGTTCAACGACTTGTTTCAACTTTTGGAACAGCCGCCATTGCTGCTCATGCTGTAGCGTTTAGTTTAACATCCATTGCCGTTGTTCCCGGAATGGCTTTAGGACTTGCTATTTTAACAGTGGTAGGTCAATGTATAGGAGCTAATGATTATCAACAAGCTAAATATTATACAAAGAAATTAATGATCATTGCTTATATTTCTACTATTGTTTCAGCCGGTATTTTACTTGTAGGCGTCAGATATATCTTAAGATTCTATGCTTTACCACAAGCAACAGCCAATTTAGCAGTTTCTATGGTTTCACTTCATTGTGTTTTTGATTTCTTTGTTTGGCCAATGGCATTTTCTTTCCCAAATGCTTTACGTGCTGCTAATGATGCAACTTTTACAATGGTGGTTTCAACATTTTCAATGTGGACTTTCCGTTTTGCTTTAAGTTATGTTTTTGCTTTATATTTACATATGGGTGTCATCGGAGTATGGTGGGCCATGATTGTTGACTGGATTTTTAGATCAATTTGTTTTATGATTAGATACAAATCCAATAAATGGATGAATAGAACATTAGTATAGGGGAATTATATGGAAAAAGTAGAATATTATTTTAGAGAAATTTCAAAGATTCCAAGAGGATCTTACAATGAAAAAGCTATTTGTGATTATGTTGAAAACTTTGCAAGAGAAAGAAATATAAAATATGTAAGGGACAAAATGCATAATATCGTGCTTTTTAAAGAAGCAACAAAGGGTTATGAAGATCATGAAACCGTGATGTTAGAAGGACATATGGACATGGTCTGTGAAAAGAACAATGATAGTACACATGATTTTTCAAAAGACCCAATTGAACTTATTGAAGAAAATGGAATTTTACATGCTAATAAAACAACACTTGGAGCGGATGATGGTGTTGGGGTTTGCTATATGTTAGCCATTTTAGATGATGAAAGCTTAAAACATCCAGCACTAGAATGTGTTTTCACTGTTCAAGAAGAAATAGGACTTAATGGTGCGATGGGACTTGATAAAAGCATTTTAAAAGCGAAAAAGATGATTGGCTTAGATAGTGGGGAAGAAGAAATCATTACTGTAAGTTGTTCAGGAGGAAGAAGAGCTGTTGTTGAAAAAGAACTTTCTTATCAAGAAAATGAAGCCCCTTGTTATCAACTTTATGTGGGTGGTTTACAAGGCGGACACTCAGGAGGTGTCATTCATTTAGAAAGAGGAAACGCTAATAAGATCATGACACGAGTTTATTATCATCTTTCTTTAAATAATGTTGAATTTTTATTAGGAAGTTTTAAAGGTGGCTTAAAAGATAATGCGATTCCTCGTGAATGTGTCAGTATTTTTGCTTCAAATGATGATTTTGAAAAAATCAAAGATGTTGTTTTAAAAGTAGAAAATGATTTAAAAGAAGAATTAAAAGAAAGTGATGAACATATATTTGTTCGTTTAGAAAAAGTAGATACTTTAAATAAAGTAATTTCAGTTAAAGAAAGTCAAGATATTATTTCAATGATGTATTTAATGCCTAATGGATTTATGCATAAATCTTTAAAAATGGATCTTACAAATGTTTCATTAAATATGGGTGTGGTGGAAATGAATGAAAAATTTAATATTTATTTTTCAATTCGTTCACCAATGGAATCAGCTAAAGATGAATTATCAAATAAATTGAGTTTAATTGCTTCAATGTTTAAGGCAAAATATATTCTAGATAATAACTATCCAGGATGGAATTATGATGAAAATTCTAAACTTAGAAAACAATATGTTGATTTCGTAAAAGAAACAGAAGGTATGAACTTAAAAGAAGAAGGAACTCATGGCGGTTTAGAAACAGGAATATTTAAAGGAGCACTTCAAGATTTAGATATTATTACTTTAGGTCCAGATATGTTTGATATTCATACACCTGATGAAAGATTAGATATGGCCTCATTCTATAAATGTTATCAAAGATTGGCTCATTTTTTAGAGAGATTATAAGATGTTAGAACTTGTTAAAGTAAAGTATGATCAAGAAGTCAAGAAACAGCTAGAAAAAAGGTTTATTGCTTTTGATGTAGAAACAACAGGTCTTGATTCTCAAACGGAAAAAATTATTGAATTAGGAGCTGTTCTTTTTGAAAACGGAAAAGCAACTCAAAAGTTTAATACGCTTATAAATGTTGAAGTTGAAATATCTGATTTTATTTCTAATCTCACACATATTACTAATGAAATGTTAGAAAATCAGCCAAAAGAGATAGAAGCTTATGCCCTGTTTCAAGAATTTATGAAAGAAGCGCTTGAAGGAAATATTATTGTATGTGCCCATAATGCAAGATTTGATATGTCTTTTTTGAAGACAACATTTAACCGCTTAGGATTGGATGGGAAAATCTGTTATGTAGATACCTTACAGCTATCAAGGAAGTATATACATGGACCTTATAATTATAAACAAGGGACAATTGCTCATTATTTACATATAAAAAATGAAAATGCCCATCGTGCCTATGATGATGCGTATGTTTGTGGACAAATTTTAAATCATATAATAAAAGGAAGTTTTTAAGACTTCCTTTTAATGTATAATTTCATTGAGTAAATTTACTGCGGCCATAGCATCTTTTGTATAATAATCTGCATGAATATCTTGAGCAATATCTTCTGTTAAAACAGCCCCGCCAACAAAGATAGGGCACATATTTTCTTCTTGTTTTAATAAACTAATGGTTTCTTCCATTGAAACAACAGTTGTTGTCATTAAAGCAGAAAGACCAATCGCTTTTGGATGGTGTTTATGATATGCTTCTAAAATAACTTTTGAAGGAACATCTTTTCCTAAATCAATGACTTGATAGCCATAACTTTCTAAAACAACTTTTACAATATTTTTTCCAATATCATGAATATCTCCATGAACAGTTGCAATTAAAACAGGACCTTTAGAAGATTCAGTTGTTTTAAAAGTTTGTTTAATGACATCAAAAGCAACTTTACTAGCTTCAGCTGATTGAATTAATTGTGGTAAGAAAATTTTACCTGTTTCATAATCTTTACCGATTTGATCAAGAGCTGGAATTAAAATTTCATTGACAATTGTTAAACCATCTTGACTTTCTAAAGCTGTTTCGGTTGCTTTTTTAACTTCATCTTTTAAACCATGTAAGACAACATCGTTTAAAGAAAAGGATGTTGTTTGTTTTGGTAAAACGACTTGGCTTTGTGCTTGTTTTTGAATGTAATTTGTAGCATCTTGATCATAATTATAAAGTACATTGAAGGCATCGATTGTATTCATCAGTTCTTGATCTAATGGATTGATAATTGGAAGATCAAGTCCTACTGACATTGCCATTGCTAAGAAGGTTTTATTAAGTAATGGACGATTTGGTAAACCAAAAGAAACATTACTTACACCAAGAACTGTATGAACACCAAGTTCTTTAACCATAGAAACAGCTTTAACTGTTTCCATGACTTCTTTTTGTTGGGCAGATGCTGTTAAAACAAGACAGTCAATAATGATGTCTTTTTTATCAATGCCATATTCTTTTGCTTTGTTGATAATTTTTTTAGCAATTTCAAATCTCTGCTTTGCCTTTGGCGGAATGCCATTTTCATCTAAAGCTAAGCCAATAACGACACCACCATATTTTTTAACAACAGGGAAGACGGCTTCCATTGTTTCATCTTTTCCATTAACAGAGTTAATAAGTGGTTTCCCATTATAATAACGACAAGCTTCTTCGATTGCTTGAAAATTAGAGCTATCAATTTGTAAAGGAAGTTGAATAACTTCTTGTAATAATTTAATAACATGTTTCATGACTTTTGGTTCATCAATACCTGGTAAACCAACATTGACATCTAAAACATGAGCACCTGCTTGTTCTTGTTTAATAGCTTCAACAATAAGTTCATCATAACGTTCTTCTTTTAAAGCCGCTTTTAATTTTTTCTTTCCTGTTGGGTTTAAACGTTCTCCACAAACCACCACATGTTTTCCAAATTCTACAGTTGTTGTTCCTGAAGAAACACGAGTTATAGATGAAATTTCTCTTTGAGTAACTGTTGTAGGACAGTTTTCTTTTAATTTTTGAATAAATTCAGGTGTTGTTCCACAACATCCACCAACGATAGCAATTCCTTTTTTTACAAGAGGAACGATTGCTTCAATAAATTCATCGGCTTTCATTGGATAAGTGGTTTTCCCATCAACAAGTATTGGTAAACCCGCATTTGGTTGAATCATGACAGGGAAAGATGTACTTTTTAAAATATTTTCAATAATAGGAGCCATTTCACGAGGCCCTAATGAACAGTTAATACCTAAAGCATCTACTTTTAATCCTTCTAAAACATTGACCATGGTAAGTGGGTCACACCCTGATAAACTACGTCCGTTTGTTTCAAAGGTCATTGTCGCAAAAACAGGAAGCTCACTACATTCTTTGACTGCTAAAATACTTGCTTTAAGTTCATAAATGTCTGTCATTGTTTCAAATAAAACAACATCAATCTCATCTTTTACAAGTTCTACCATTTGTTTAACACTTTGATAAACTTCATCAAAAGTCAATGTTCCCATTGGTTCCATTAATTTACCAATCGGTCCAATATCTAAAGCAATATAAGCATCAGGTTTGATTTTTTTCGCTTCTTTGGCATTTTTTACAGCAGCTAAAATAACTTCTTGATAATTATATTGGTGTTGTTCCAACTTTAAAGGATTCGCTCCAAATGTATTTGTTGTAATAAAATCAGCACCAGCCTTTAAATATCTTTGATGAATATCAATAATTATTTCAGGATGATCAATATTATAATATTCCGGAATTTCACCAGCTTTCATTCCTAATTCTTGAAGTTGTGAACCAAATCCACCATCAAAAATGAGAAGTTCTTTATTTAATCTTTCGCGTAACATGTTTGTCCTCTCTTTCTAAAATTGCAATCTTTTATATGAAAACAATTCAAACAAGTTTTTTCTCTTCGATTATCTCCTAAACCAATGAGACCAATCATTGATTTTTGAGGTAAAAGGATATTGCTTTCTTGAACAGTTAGACCAATTTTTTTATAACTTTCCATAATCCTAGCAAGTTCTTTATTGAGTTCAATAGGAACATTTCCATATCCTGGACAAAAGCGATAAGTTCTTTTACCAATAAATTGTTCATTTTCATACTCATCACATTTTGTTTCTAAATAACTACTTGCAACAGCATCTAAAACAGTTGCTTTTGTCATATCAATATGACTATAGTAATGCTCCTTTCGATCAATTTGAATACCTAAAGTACAACTAATTAAAACGATTTCATGACAATTTTTAAATAATTGATTTAAATCAGGATAATCTAAGTTTAAATTTAATTCGTCAATTCTTAAAGGATGAAAAGAAAGAGGAAATTTACGATAAGTTGCTTTAAAAGAACTCATTTGATCAATTTCCTCTATACATTCATCAATTAAGCAATTAAGTTTTTCATCTATTATTTGTTGATGATACCCTAAATACTTTAAAGCATTTTCTTTAATCTTTAAAAAATTCTTCACGAATATATTCCGTTCTTTTTAGTATTTCTTTTGCAATTTCAGGCTTATTCATTGTATAAATATGAATACCATCAACCCCATGAGTCATTAAATCAATAATTTGATAAGTTGCATAATGTAGACCAACTTCTCTTCCAGCTTGATGATGACTAGCAAAACGATCAATCATCGCTGCTAGTTCAAAAGGCACAGAACAATTAGACATCTTAGCAATATTTTTTAATTGTTTAGGATTATGAGCTGGCATGATTCCTGCAAGAATAGGAACAGTAATACCGATTTTTCTAGCTTCTCTGACTAAACGATAATAATATTGATTGTCATAGAAAATTTGAGTAACAAGATATTTAGCTCCGGCATCTACTTTTTTCTTTAAGTTTAAAAGATCTTCTTCAAAGTTTTTAGCTTCATAATGAGTTTCTGGATAACATCCTCCAGATAAACAAAAATCACCAGGAAAGTTTTCTTCAATAAATGTATTTAATTCACTGGCATATTTAAAATCACCATGATTGATACCATCACCATCTTTAGGATAATCACCACGTAAAGAAAGAATATTTTCAATTCTATTTTCTTTAAGATCATCTAAAATTTCTTTAATTTCTTCCTTTGTATTATTCATACATGTTAAATGTGCTACAGATTCAATTCCATATTTGTTTTTAATAGTGGAAGCAATCTTACATGTATTTTTAGATGTAGAACCATTAGCACCATAAGTAACGGAAATAAAATCGGGATTCATCTTTGCAAGTTCATCAATAGTTGCATAAATAGATGTAATATCATTTTCATTATTTTTTGGTGGAAATATTTCAAAAGACAATGTTGGTCTTTTCTTTAATAATTCATTAATTTTCATATAATACCTCACTTTTTGTATACATTATATAGAAAAATAAATAGATAGTAAATGAAGAAAAAATAAAAGTTAGCTATAGCTTTAAACTATAACTCTTTGGATTCAATAAGTGTTTCAGCAATATTTGTAAGTGAATGACTCAATGAGGATAAAGTAGCTACTAACAAAAATAAATCTTGATAATTATCGATTTCTAATTGATAGACATCAATTATTTTTTGAATCATTTTTAATAGTTGTTGATTTAAAGATTGTTTAATATCAATAAAATGATCATAAAGATCTGATAAATCGTCATCACTTTCATAAATAGGCATTAATAAATCTTTGATTTCTTGGATTGAAAGATTATTTTTTAATTGATAAATGATCAACATTTGAATGATTTGTTCCTTAGTATATTTTTTTCCTTTAACAGGTGTAATCACTTTTGCTTTGGAATAATTGTTGATCATCGTTTTAGTCAATAATTTATCATCTTCATTTTTTTTATGATTAGCTAAATGATTATCAAATAATGTCATAATTTGATCCATATATAAATCTAAATCAGGGATATCTTTAGATGTAATAGAACTTTTTTGACTTTCTTTTTCTATAATATTTTCTAGTGTTTCTTTATTCATAATGTCACCTCATGATATATTTTATAGATTATCATTTTTTTTGCAATAGAAACTATTTGAAATGGTTTTTAATACTATGTATTTCAAAAAGTCATACTAGGATTTTAAAAAGCTTTATTGTATAATGTCTTTGGTGATAAAATGAAAAATGTAAGTAAGAAAAATTGGATATTATATATTGTTACTTTTTTAGTGATTGTTATAGGAGATCAATTTACAAAAATATTAGTATCTTCTTCAATGAAATTAGGACAATCACAAGCGATTATTGATAATTTCTTTTATTATACATATTCGCACAATCAAGGGGCAGCTTGGGGAATGTTATCAGGACATATTGGTTTATTTGTTATTGTTTCACTAGCAGCGGCATTCTTTATGTTTTACTACTTTAGTAAAACAACAAAAGCTCAAAGGTTAACACGTTATGGGATTGTTTTAACGTTTGCTGGTCTTGTTGGAAATTTAACGGATCGTCTATATTTAGGATATGTAAGAGATTTTATTGATTTTATTATTTTTGGTTATGATTTTCCTATTTTTAATATTGCTGATATGGCAGTAGTCATTGGAGTAGGATTGATTATTTTAGAAATTGTGTTTGAGGATTATATTAATGGAAAAAAGAAAATTAGAGATTAATGAAGAAAATGTACGTTTAGATAAGTTTATTATGAGTTCAATTCCTGATTTATCAAGAACTCTTATTCAAGAATATATTAAAGAAGGACATGTTCTTGTAAATGGGAAAGTTGAAAAAGCAAGTTATAAGATTAAAATGAATGATGATATTGAAATAACAATTCCTGATAATAAAGAGATGGATGTTTTACCAGAAGATATTCCTTTAGATATTGTTTATGAAGATCAAGATGTCATTGTTGTTAATAAACCTTCAGGAATGATCGTTCATCCAAGTGCAGGAATTTATAGTGGAACTTTAGTGAATGCTTTACTTTATCATTGTAAGGATTTATCTGGAATCAATGGTGTTAATCGTCCAGGAATTGTTCATCGTATTGATAAAGAAACAAGTGGTCTATTAATGGTAGCAAAAAATGATAAAGCTCATAAATCATTAAGTGAGCAATTAAAAGAACATAGTGTTACACGTCGTTATGTAGCTTTAGTTCATGGAGTTATTCCACATGTTCATGGTAAAGTCAATGCACCAATTGGCAGAGATGTCAATGACCGTCAAAAAATGGCAGTCACAAAAAATAATAGCAAAGAAGCTATTACCAATTTTACAGTATTAGAAAGATATGATGATATGTCTTTAATTGAATGTCGACTTGAAACAGGAAGAACACATCAAATTAGGGTGCATATGTCTTATATTGGTTATCCAGTTTATGGAGATCCTAAGTATGGAAAGAAAAAAGATGATCAAAGTCATGGACAATTCTTACATGCTAAAAAAATAGGATTTATTCATCCCACAACAGGAGAATATTTAGAGTTTGAATGTCCTTTACCTGATTATTTTCAAGCAAAACTTGATGAATTGAAAGGAGAATAAAATGTCTAAAAAAATTATTAGTTGGCAACAATATTTTATGGGAGTTGCTAAGCTTTCAGCTTATCGTTCAAAAGACCCTAATACACAAGTAGGAGCATGTATTGTTTCTCCAGAAAATAAAATTGTAGGAGTAGGGTATAATGGACTTCCATGGGGATGCGAAGATGATCAATTTCCATGGGCGGCAAGAGAAGGAGATTTGTATGATACAAAATATCCATATGTTGTTCATGCAGAACTCAATGCTATTTTAAATAGTATTTCTCATCTACAAGGATGTACGATTTATGTTTCCTTATTTCCATGCCATGAATGTGTCAAAGCTATTATTCAAAGTGGCATTAAAGAAATCATTTATGAAGATGATAAATATAATGGAACAGATAGTGATCGTGCAGCTAAACGTATGTTAGATGCAGCAGGTGTTAAATATACAAAAATTCCTGCATTTGAATTAAATAGTTTATAAAAATAAAAAGGTCTTCTACAGAAGACCTTAAATTACATCTTTAATACGCTTATAATTAGTCATATTTGTTTTTGTTACTTTAAGTAACATTTTTTTACCATACTTTTTAGCAATACTTACAGCAACATGGTCAACGACTGAGCTTGTATTACCACGAGGTAATTTAATTTTTAAGCTTCTAGACATGTTATTAAAATATTGGTAAAAGGCATATTTTGAAAGAATAGACGAACACATAATTGCAAAGTATTGTTCTTCTCCTTTTTGCTCAAAAGATAAATCCTTAACAACGATTACTTCACTCTTTAAATAATTATAATACGTTTTAGGTGAAACAAATTGATTTACGACTTTTTTATCAACTTTCATTGCAACTTTTTGCATTACATTTGTAACGGCTTGATTATAAAGTCTTGCTTTAATATTTGCTAGATTATGACCAGCAGCTGCCATTTGATTGTAGTGAGAATTATCAAGAATCAATAAACTATAAACAAGTCGATCTTTGATCTCTCTAGCAATTTCAATAACTTCTTGAGGTGTCATGAGTTTAGGATCACGAACATTTAAGCTCGTTAACCAATCATAATCACGTTCATCGATATAGCATGCAACAACACATAATGGCCCAAAAAAATCACCTGATCCAGTTTCATCACATCCAATATGAGAATAAGGGTAATATTTTTTTTCTTGGTTTGATGGACCACCATCACTTAAAGGGGCGTAGTTTTCAACATGCATATCTATAATATTCATTGGTTTGTTATTATTTGCTACATTCATGTCATTTCTTTCCTCCTACCATATATACTAATTATAGCATATTTTTCAAATTTTGACACTATATTTTTGTTTTGATACAATAATTGCAAGGAGGTATTTATGACTTTATTAAATAATCCCTACATAATCGATATAATTATAGGTTTATTCCTTATTATATATACACTTATTGGTTATCTAAAAGGATTCATTATTCGACTTTATGATTTTTTTGCTCTTTTTATAGCTTATTTTCTAACAATTAATTTTTCTTTTCCACTATCTAAATTGATTACACTTTATCAATTAGATGGTTTATTAGAACCTGTTGGTCAAAAGATGAATCAATTGTTAGTGGCGGTTATCTTATTTATTGTGATATATTTTCTTTTAAAAGGAATCGGTATTTTGTTAAAACCAATTTTAAAGAAAATTGTTTCTTTGTTAAAAATGACAAAATTTTTTGATCATTTTTTAGGCTTGGTTTTATCAATCATTGAAGGAATCATCATTGTTTATTTTGTTATTTCAATGATTTTTATTCCTTTTATAAATCAAGGAAAAGAAACTATTGAACAAACATATATAGGTTCTTTTATTATTGATACAATGCCACATTATTTTTCTTCAATTGCTGATTTTGAAGATTTAAATCAATTATCGCACTTAGACGTATCTTTATCGGATGAAAAACAAGTATCGATGGTAACAAATTTTATTGAAGAAGCGAGTCAAAATGAATGGTTAGATGATGAAACAATCAAAGATTTTATTTATAACTATTATAGTGAAATAGATTTACAAACATTAAATCAAGAAGATTATCAAAGAGTTTCTTCTTTATGTCAGAAATATAATATCGATATTAATCTTATAACGAAAGGACATTAGAAATGAAAAAGAGTTATCAAACATTAGAATTTTCTTTTATTCAAGATCATATTAAACAATATTGTTTTAGTGAAATGGCAAAAGAAAAAGTTGATCAAATTAAACCATTTCAAGATATAGATGATTTAAAACTCTATCAAGATGATATTTCAAGTGCTATGAAAATCATTTATGCTTATGGACGTATTCCTTTAGCACCTTATGAAGATATTAAAGAAATACTACAAAAAGCAAAAAAAGGTGGGGTTTGTTATCCTCAAGATTTATTAAAAATCGTACAAATATTAAAAAATGTACAAGAAATGCAAACTTATTTAGATCAAGAAATCGATCAAACACATTTACTTGAAACACTTTCATTACTTTATTTACCTAAAGATTTATATAATGAAATTTTAAAATGTGTTGATCCAAGTGGAAATATTTATGATCATGCTAGTCATGAGCTTTATCGTTTAAGAAGACAAATTTCAGCGATTGAAGCGAATATGAGAAAGAAAATAGAAGCATTGAGAGCACAAAATAAAGATTATTTATCACATGATGTTATTTCAACAAGAAATGATCATTTTGTTTTACCGGTCAATGTTTCTTATAAAAATCAAATTAAAGGAATTCATCACGGGCATTCTTCTTCAGGAAGAACGACTTATGTAGAACCAGAAGAAATTGTTTCTTATAACAATCAGCTTTCACAAATTAGACAAGACGAACAATTAGAAATCCACCGTATTTTATTAGAACTTACAAAGAAAGTAAGAAGTTATGACCGTGTTTTAAACGAAGATTTAGAAATCATGATCGAAATGGATACTATTTTTGCTATTAGTGAATATGGTAAAAAGCTAGATATGGTGATGCCTGTTGTTGATGAAAGTTGTCAAGAAATTGAATTACTTAAAGCAAGACATCCTTTAATTGACCAAAAGGAAGTTGTTGCTAATGATATTGTTTTAAAGAAACCACAAGATATTTTACTTATTAGTGGAAGTAATACCGGTGGTAAAACGGTTGCTTTAAAAACAGCGGGTTTACTTTCATTGATGGCTATTTGTGGACTACCAATTCCAGTCACTCAAGCTAAACTTCCATTATTTGATGATGTTTTTGTAGATGTAGGAGATGAACAATCTATTGAACAATCACTTTCTACTTTTTCATCACATATGAAAAGATTAGTTTTTATTACACAAAATGCTACTAAAGATAGTTTAGTTATTATTGATGAAATTTGTTCGGGAACTGATCCTAAAGAAGGTGAAAGCTTAGCAGAAGCTATTTTAACTTATTTACATAAAAAAGGTGCTTATATTTTAGCTTCTACTCACTATAGTGCATTAAAAGAATTTGCAAAAGAATCGGATTATATAAAGATTGCTTCGGTTGAATTTGATCAAGAAAAAATGCAACCTACTTATCGTTTATTAGATGGTTGTGTAGGAAATTCGTATGCTATTGAAATCTCAAAACATTTAGGTTTAAATCAAGATATTATTCAACATGCTTTTATGATCAAAGATGAAAGTATGACAACATCACAAAAATTATTAGAAAAATTACAATCAGAATTATCAGCTGTTTTACAAGAAAAAGAAGCGCTTGAAAAATTACAAAAAGAAACAGCAGATAAAGAAAAGCATTATCAACAATTGATTGATAATTATCAATCTAAAAAAGAAAGAATGATTGAGGATGCACAAAGTGATGCGAATAAGATTCTTGAAGAAGCACAAAATAAAGCAGATGCCATTTTAAAAGAGTTACAAGGACAAATTAAACCACATCAAGTCATTCAAGCGAAAAAACAATTAGGTGATTTAAAACACCAAAAGAAACAAGTAGAAAATCATGAAAATCATGATTATAAAATAGGAGATATTGTTAAAGTATTATCTGTCAATCGTCAAGGAGAAGTTGTTGACATCAATAAAAAAGGAATGTTGACGATTTCAATGGGTGGTTTAAAGTTGAATGCTAAAAAAACAGAAGTTCAATTTATGCATGAAAAAGTTCCTGAAAAGAAAGAAACTTCCAATATTCGTTCATTGCGTAGAGCAAATAAACAAAGTTATGAACTTAATATTATTGGTATGCGTTATGAAGAGGCCATGAATGCTGTAGATAAATTTATTGATGGGGCACTTGTTTCAAATTATTCAACAGTACGAATTATTCATGGAATGGGAACAGGTGTTTTAAGAAAAGGTGTTAGAAAGTTATTGGATAGAAATAAATATGTAAAATCTTATCAAGATGGTGGACCTAATGAAGGTGGACTAGGTGCAACAGTGGTATATTTTGAATAATGGATCTTCAATATATTAAAGATAAATTATCGCTTTTACCAATGCAACCAGGCTGTTATTTAATGAAAGATAAAGATGGTACGGTTATTTATGTTGGAAAAGCAAAAAAATTAAAGAATCGAGTTTCTTCTTATTTTATGGGAAGTCATAATTATAAAACAACGAAACTTGTTCAAGAAATTGTTGATTTTGAATATATTGTGACAGATAGTGAAAAAGAAGCTCTTTTATTAGAAATTAATTTAATTAAAGATTATGCACCTAAATATAATATTAGTTTTATGGATAATAAATATTATCCTTATATCCAATTAACAAAGGAAAGACATCCACGTTTAAAAATTGTTAGAAATGCAAAAGATAAAAAACATAAACACTTTGGACCATTTCCAGATGGAACAGCAGCAAGAGAAACATTTAAGCTATTAAATCGTCTGTATCCTCTTAGAAAATGTAATCACATTCCAAAAAAAACATGTCTTTATTATCAATTAAATCAATGTTTAGGACCTTGTGTTAATGAAGTAGACGAAGAAGAATATAAAAAAATAACTAAACAAATTACGCAATTTATTCAAGGAGATACGAAAGAAATCATTGATGATTTACAAAATAAAATGATGCAAGCATCAGAAACTTTAAATTTTGAACTTGCAAAGGAATATCGTGATTTGATTCAACATATTAATCATGTAACAAGCAAACAACATGTACAATTTGCTGATCAAATTGATCGTGATATATTTGGTTACTATCAAGATAAAGGATATCTTTCTTTACAGCTTTTCTTTATGAGAAATGGTAAATTATTGGCTAGAGATTTAAATTTAGTTCCTTTACAAGATGTCCATGAACAAATTACTCAATTTATTGTTGGCTTTTATCAAGAAAATACATATCCTAAAGAAATTTTATTACCAGAGGATATTGATACAACTTTATTAGAAGAAATTGTTGAATGTAAGATTGTTAAACCACAAAAAGGACAAAAAGCAAAACTTGTAGAAATGGCAACCAATAATGCTAAAGAAGCCTTGGAAAAGAAATTTTTATTGATTGAAAAGAACCAAAAAGCAACTGTAGGTGCTATTAGACAATTAGGTGAGAAGTTAAACATGATTACACCTCGAAGAATTGAGTTGTTTGATAACTCAAATATTCAAGGAGCTTATGCAGTTGCGGGGATGGTTTGCTTTGTAGATGGAGTACCTTCTAAAAAAGATTATCGTAAATTTAAAATCAAAACAGTTGAAGGGCCTGATGATTACGGCAGTATGAAAGAAGTCATTTATCGCCGTTATTATCGAGTGCTTGTTGAAGGTTTAAAAAAACCAGATTTGATTATTGTTGATGGGGGTAAAGGACAAATCAAGGTAGCTAAAGAAGTTATTGATAGTTTAAATATTGGTATTAAAGTATGTGGACTAGCTAAAGATGATCATCATTCAACTGCTGTTTTGATTGATAGTGATTTTAATGAAATTAGTATTGATAAAAAAAGCGAACTTTTCTTTTTACTGACACGTATGCAAGATGAAGTACATCGTTATGCAATTTCTTTCCATAAAAATGTACGTTCTAAATCTTTATTTCAATCTATTTTAGATGATGTTGAAGGGATTGGACCAAAACGAAAAAAAGAATTATTAAAACATTTTGGTTCTGTTAAAAAATTAAAAGAAGCGACGCTTGAACAATTAGAGGACGTATTACCAAAAGAAGTGGCTAAAAATTTATTTACTGTTTTACAAAACACCAAATAATATAATTTTCATATACTACTATTAAGGAAGTGGATTATGAATATTATATTAACTCCAAGAGAAAAAGAAATATTTCATTTATTAGTTAAGAATTATTCTACAAAGGATATTGCTAAAGAATTAAATATTAGTGAAAAAACAGTAAGAAACCATATTTCAAATGTGATTCAAAAGTTAGGAGTTGAATCACGAATACAAGCGGTTTTTGAATTAGTTAAGTTAAAGGAATTGCAGCTTTAGCGAATTCCTTTATCTTTTTTCTATAATTCTATATAATAGGGATGGTGATGAAAATGAAATTAAAAAGCTGGCATCTTTATGTTTTAGCAACGTTATGTTTTATATTTGCTTTTACATCATTAAATATGAAGTATGATCGTTTCTATCGTGTTAACGGTATAGATAATGATAATCGTTCTTTAATAGAAAAATATTTAAATAAAGAAGAACAAGATTATTTGATTGATCATGGAATAGCCGTTGATGAATTTATTGATTATATTACATATGATCAATTTCATTTACAATATTATCAATATTATAATGAGTTAAGAGAAGCAAAAAAATATAGTTCATTAGTAGATTTGATTAATGATGTCAATAGTGTTGTTGATCGACTTACAGTTGAATTTGGTAGTCAAACAGATACATATTTTAAAACATTAATTAAAAATGATTTATTCTATGCTTATCAAAAAAGTACGTATTTTGATTTTGATAACGTACGTTATTATCAATTATTAAGAACACTTTATAGTGATGATGATTATCGTTACGTTGTACTTACTAATAATTATGTTGATATTTTAGAAAATGAAGAGGATGATACATACAAATTATTTAAAGATATGGTCAATACGTATGATGCACAAGGGCTGTATACTTTAATGAATACAGAATTAAAAACAAATGCATCACGTTTATATAAAATTGATTTGATGTCTCAAGTTATTAATGATACAACTTTTATCGGTGGGTATGAGTCTAAACATATGACAATGATTGAAAATATTTCGAGATTATCTTATTCAATGTATTTAAATGAGGATGCATATGATGCTTTGAAACAAATGTATGATGCACTATATAAAGATACTAAAAAAAGATTTTTAGTAACAAGTGCGTATACAAGTTATGATGTTTTAAATTTAGAGGGAAATTCTTCACAAGCAGGATATAGTGAATTTCAATTAGGAACATCTGTTTCTTTAAAAGTTAATGGGATAAAAGATGTTGAATTTGTTTCAACAGATGTTTATCAATGGCTTTTAGAACATAGTTATGAATATGGATATATTTTAAGATATCCAAGTGATAAAGTAGCTATTACACAAAAGGAAAGCTGTAATATTTTTAGATATGTTGGCAAAGAAAATGCACAAAAAATGCATAATCAAAATCTATGTTTAGAGGAATTAAATAATCAATAGTTTTGATTAAAGGAGATACTGATGAATAAAAATGGTTGGTACGTGGTATTAATATTAGGTTTTTTATTAGTAGTAATAGAGCTAGGTAAATGGATTGATTTACAGAGTCGAATCGATTTTATTGATTTAGCATTAGGACTAATGACGGGAATAGGACTTATTGTCGCGTCAAGTATTAAAATTAAAAGAGAAAAATAAATTTTTCTTGACAAGTGTATTTTAATAAATATAATAAACATGAATTGAATAAACAACGGTAGGTGAGGTTACCGCAGGGATTTGGATATCCTAAGATTACTGCCGCAAAATTGTGGAGACACAATGCGCTGGTTAGCAGATGAAATCGCAAAGGTTTCGTTTAATGTAATTGATATGCCCTGTGATACTAAAGCTTGAACGGATGAAATGAAGAATAGGACATCGCTCAAGCAGCGATGTTTTTTTTGTAAGGAGGTGAGTTATATGGACGAGGGTTGTCAAAGGCAAATTCAAAGAAGGAGGAACTATCAAAATGAAAAAAGAATTATTGCTAGAATTATTAAAAACAAAACAATACAAACAATTACATACTTTATTAATGGAAAACAATGCTGTCGATATAGCTTATCTTTTACAACAAATAGAAATTGATGATTGTGCAATTGCCTTTCGTTTGCTTTCTAAAAAGAAAGCTGCACA
This sequence comes from Bacteroidaceae bacterium, assembly GCA_963618275.1. Lineage (GTDB taxonomy): Bacteria > Bacillota_I > Bacilli_A > Erysipelotrichales > Coprobacillaceae > Faecalibacillus. Next base: position 1,247 of record CAVESC010000037.1, on the reverse strand, counting down.
AGTTTTTTCTAATATGGATATCAAAACACAAAGTCAACTTGTAGAATTATTTAGTGAAAAAGAATTAGAATCATTGATTGAAAATCAATATATGGATGATCTTGTGGATTTAATTGAAGAATTACCTGCAAATTTAGTAACAAGACTTTTAAAACATGTTGATGAAGATCAAAGACAAGTCATCAATCAACTTTTAAGTTATCCAAAAGATAGTGCAGGAACAATTATGACAACTGAATTTCTTTCTTTAAAGAAAGAAACAAAACTTAGTGATGCTTTAGCTTATATTAAGCAAAATGGAAGTCATTGTAAAAGCATCTATACAAGCTATGTTTGTCAAGATAAAAAATTAATAGGCGTTGTTTCTACTAAAGACATTTTATTAAATGATGAAAATAAACGTATCGAAGAAATTATGAAAGAAGATTTTCAATATGTTTATACACATACAGATCAAGAAGAAGTCGTTAATATTTTTAGAAAATATGATTTAGTTGTTTTACCTGTTTTAGATGATGAAAAAATGCTTGTAGGAATTGTGACAGTTGATGATGTGATGGATGTCATGGTTGATGAAACAAGTGAAGATATTTCTAAAATGGCAGCTGTAGAACCACATGATAAAAGTTATTTTGAAACATCTGTTTTCGAACATGCGAAACATCGTATTATTTGGTTACTTGTCTTGATGTTTTCAGCAACTCTTACAGGAAGTATTATTACAAGATATGAAAATGCTTTTCAAGCAGTCCCTTTATTAGTGTCATTTATTCCCATGTTAATGGATACAGGAGGAAATTGTGGATCTCAAAGTTCTACTTTAATTATTAGAGGAATTGCTTTAAATGAAATTCGTTTTAAAGAAATTTTTAAAGTGATGTTTAAAGAATTTAGAATTGCATTAGTAGTAGGGGTGATTTTAGCGATTGCTAATGGATTTAGAATTTATGTGATGTATCAAGACTTTAATATTGCTTTTGTGATTGCTTTATCTTTAATTGTAACAGTTATTTTATCTAAATTAATTGGTTGTATTCTTCCTTTAGTAGCTAATCAAATTGGTTTAGATCCAGCAATTATGGCTTCACCACTTATTACAACAATTGTAGATACATGCTCTATTCTTGTTTATTTCAATATTGCTGTACACATTTTTAACTTATAAATTTTGTGCTTTTGTGCTACAATATAGAAAGAGTAGGTTCGAAAACTTAGAGAGAAATAAGTGATAATTTTGGTAGAAAAAA
>CAVESC010000036.1:0-24482 GCA_963618275.1 Bacteroidaceae bacterium | reverse complement strand
ATTATCTATCAAAAAAGGATTTTATTTAACCTAGGGTCTATTTGACGCTTACCTACAATTTGTAGTGGTATTATTTTGTCTAGACAAATTTCTTGTAACCCCTTGCATAGACAAGCTAGATATGATAGAATACTAGATGTAAATACGGATTGTTACTTTAAGTAGGCAAGACCAAATAACTTACGCTTTTTAAGTGTATTTTATTTGGTCTTTATTTTTTGGTTTGTATTTGCAAATTAAAATTACATTATTCATTTAAGGGAGCAGTAATGTAAATAAGAAAGGAAGAAGAATATGAAAGAAAAGGCAAAGAAAATTATTTCTTTAGTACTTGCATTTTTGATGTCAATTGGGTGTATTCACTCTTATCCAATCGTAAGTGCTTTAGAAAAAGACTATGAAGTCTATCCAAATCCTCATATGATGGAATATCAAGATGGCTCATTTGATATGACATCTACTGTCAATGTTGTCTATGAAGATGGTATTGATGAATATACGAAGGATAGATTAAATGAAGTATTAGCTATTAAAAAAATCAATGCTACTACTTCAACAGAAGTAAAAGAAGACCAAACAAACATTTTAGTAGGTATTAAAGATTCTAACCAATATGTTGATCAATATGCTGGTGAATATTATACAGTAAAAACAAATAATTTATATGATCAATTAGATTCATACTTATTAAAAGTTGATAATGGAACAATTACAGTTTTAGGTAAAGATACAGATGCTGCTTTTTATGGCCTTACAAGTTTGTATCATATCTTTAAACAATTAGACGGAAATACTATCCGTAATTTTACAATGGAAGATTATGCTAATGTAGCTAGTCGTGGATTTATCGAAGGTTATTATGGAAATCCATGGTCAACTACGGATCGAATGAAATTAATGGAATGGGGAGGATACTACAAGTTAAATTCTTATTTCTATGCTCCTAAAGATGATCCTAAACATAATTCTAAATGGCGTGAACTTTATACAGATGAAGAAATTGAAACGAAGATCAAACCTCTTGCTGAAGCAGGAAATAAATCAAAATGTCGTTTTGTATTTGCATTACATCCATATATGTACAATGCAATTAGATATAATAGTGAAGAAAATTATCAAGCTGACTTAAAAGTATTACAAGCCAAATTTGAACAAGTTATTAAAGCAGGTGTACGTCAAATTGCTATTTTAGCAGATGATGCCGGAAATGTTGGTGGTGCTAACTATACAAAAACATTAACAGATATGACAGCATGGTTAAAAGAAATGCAAAAAACATATCCTGATTTAAAATTAGCATTACCATTTGTTACACAAGAATATATGTATAATGGTGAAAGTTATTTTCAAAATTTCCCAGCAAATATTCAAATCGTTATGACTGGTGGTAGAGTATGGGGAGAAGTTACTAATAACTTCACAACAACTTTTACAAATAAAGCTGGACGTGGACCTTATATGTGGATCAACTGGCCATGTACAGATAACTCTAAAAAACACTTAATTATGGGTGGATATACAACATTTTTACACCCTGGTGTAGATCCAAATAAAATTCAAGGGATCGTTTTAAATCCAATGCAACAATCTGAGCCAAGTAAAGTTGCAATTTTTGGAAATGCATGTTATTCATGGAATATCTGGCAAAGTGAAGAAGAAGCTCAAAAATGCTGGAATGCTTCATTTAAATATGTTGATCATAATAGTGCTATCGAAACTCAAGCATCAGCTGCTTTAAGAGAACTTTCAAAACATATGATCAATCAAAACATGGATAGTCGTGTTACTGCTTTACAAGAATCAGTTGATTTAAAAGATCGTTTAACAAGTTTCAAAGAAGAACTTGCTAATGGTACAACAATCAGTGATGAACAATTTGAAGATTTAATCAATGAATTTACAATCTTAAAAAATGCAAGTGCTACATATAGAGCACAAGCAGGTGATACAAGAGTAAAAGATCAAATTGTTTATTGGTTAAATTGTTGGGATGATACAACAGATGCAGCAATCAATTATCTTAAAGCTGTAAAGGCAGTACAAGATGAAGAAGCTAATGATAAGATTTGGGATCTATATGCTGCTGGTCAAGCTGCTTTTGAAAAATCAAAAACATATGGTTTCAATTATGTTGATCATTTAGAATATGCAGAAGTAGGAGTACAACATATCGTACCATTTATTAATGCAATGGATTCTTATTTATCAACAATCGTTTCAACAATTGTTGATCCAAGTAAACAAGTTACTAAATTTATTACAAATCGTAATGACACTCCAACTGGAAATACAGAATATGTATTTGATAATAAAGCTAATACAGAAATTGTTTATAAAACACCAAATACAATTAGTAAAGGTACTTATGTAGGAGTTAGTTATTCAAAAGCAATTGATATTGACAAAGTAACTTTTAGATTAGGAACTAATTCAAACCCAAAAGATACTTTCTCTAAAGCTAAAGTACAATATACAACAGATGGTAAAAAATGGGTTGATTTAGATGATCAAGAATATACTTTACCAAACGATGTCGTATTAACAGATTTAAATTTAAAAGCTGTTAAGGGTATTCGTATGATTGCTACAGAAGATAAGTCTAATACTTGGTTAGGTGTTAGAGATATTGCAGTTAATGTGGTTGAAACAGTAACTGAAGAAGATCCAGGTACATTATCAATTGATAAGTTAACACTTAAAGGTGGTTCTTTAAATAATTTATTAGATGATAGTGATGCTACTTATGCGCATTTTGCAGAAAGTCCTTATAAAGGTGGAGACATTAAAGATTATTTACCAGTTGATGCAAGTATTACATTAACTTTCAAAAAAGCAAAAACATTAGGAACAATTTGTTTTGCACAAGATGCAGGAACAGACAAATCAACAAAATATGTTATTGAATATACAACTGATGGACAAACATGGAAAGCATTAAAAGAATATAATGGTGATGCTTCAGTTGAATTAGATGTATCAAGTCAAAATATTAAAGCTAAGGCAATTCGTATTAGAAACTTAGAATTAAATTTACAAAGTGATACAGCTGGATATTGGTGGAAAGTCAATACATTTAAAATGACTGATCCAGGACAAATCAATGCAACATTTATGTATACAGATACATGGAAAATTTATCAAGGAACAGTTGCTAATTTAACAGATGGTGATAGTTCAACAGCATTAGATTTTAATACACAACCAGATAATAAAACAAGAAAAGGTGATTATATTGGTTGGGATTTAGGTAAAGAAACAGCTATTGGTAAAATTTATGCAGTTATCGGTGGAGATCGTAGTGCTGGTGATAAATGGGAAAAATATAGCTTACAATATTCTAATGATAATCAAAATTGGACAACTTATAAAACTTATCAAGGTTTAGCTAGTGGTAAAGATACAGTTGAAGAAAACTTCTATGGTTTAAAAGCACGTTATGTACGTTTGGTTAATGAAGAAGATAAAGCTGTATGGGTTATTTTCTCTGAATTCTCTGTAAAAGCTTATAATCCAGATGAAGATTTCAATAATGCTAATGTTTATACAAATACAGATTATAGATTAGCTTCACAAAGTGAAGAAGCACTTACTGAATTAATTTATAATCAAGAAATGACTTTAGAAAAAGATCAATATGTTGGTGTTGATTTATCAAGAATTAAAGATTTAAGTGCATTCAATATTGATTATGAAAATGGTCAAGGATTAACTTTACAAGTTTCAAAAAATGGTGTTGAATGGACAACTATAACAAATCAAGAAAAAGAACTTCCAGATGGAAGATATGTAAGATTAATTAATAAGACAGATAAAGCTATTAAATTAACAATTAATCATTTTGAAGTACATTCAAATGAAATTACAGCTCCATATTTATATAAAACAACAATGAATATCAATGCATCATGGGGCGTTAGTGAAGATACGAGAAATAATGGCGCTGCTTTTGATGGTGATATCGACACAACAACAGAATTTGGTGATTTACCTCAAAAAGGACAATATATTATTTATGATTTAGGACAAGAAAGAACAATTTCTAAAATTCAAATGTATTGTCAAGATAGTGCAGTTAACTATATTAGAGATGCTGATATTTTAGTATCAGATGATTTAGAAAATTGGACAAAAGTTGTTACTATTGGAGATGGTGTTGAAAATACAGATGACGCGGGTGTTAAATGTATTGATTCAGATGCTGGATATAAAGCATCAAGCACATATCCAAATAAAGTTTACGTTGAAGGAACTGCTAACAATGTTAAAGCACGTTATTTGAAAATCTTAATGACAGCAACAAATAATAATAGAGCTGTTGTCTTCAATGAAATTGTATTAAATGATGGAGAATATGTACCAGTTTCAAATGATCCAACATACAGTTCTTCAACTGTAGAAGCAAATGGATTTATTCCTCAATATATGTTTGATGGAGATTTATCTACAGCTTATAGACCAGGTTCTAAAGAAGCTGGAAGCATTACTTATACATTATCAAGTGATTTAGATGTTAAGAAAATGCATATTATTCAAAAAGGTGAAATTTCAAATGCAAGAGTATCTGTTCTTGTAGATGGTGAAAATGGAAAGAAATGGGTTCAAGTTGGAACTCTTAGAAAATCATTAAATGAATTCTATATGCCTGAAGGAAATATTTATGAATTAAAGGTTGAATGGGATGAAAATCAAATTCCAACAATTTCAGAAGTTATTATGCTAAATGAAGATGAATATGCTTCAACAGCAGCAAATGATTTACAAAAATATATTGCTTCTTTAGATGTTAAAGAAGATAAATATACAACAGATTCTTATAAAGAATTTGAAAAAGCATTAAAACAAGCTCAAAAGGTTTTAGATAAACAATATGGTGAATTAGATGCTGTTACAAATGCAAAATCTGAATTAGAAGTTGCTTATGCAAATCTTGTTAAACGCGGAGATATTCAAAGTGTTAAAGATGAACTTGATGCAATTAACAAGTTAAAAGAAAATGATTATACAAGTGAAACATGGGCTACTTTACAAGAACAAGTGAAACTTGCTCAAGACTTATTGAAAAAAGATGAAACATCTATTACTGAAAAAGAAGTTATTGATATGGTAGAAGCTTTACAAAAAGCAAAAGCTCAATTAGTAACAAAAGCTTCAGTAAGTAAAAAAGCTTTAAAAGATTATATTGAATCAAATGAATTAGATAAGTTAGATACAAATAAATATTTAACAACTACAGCTGATCCATTTAAAGAAGCATTAAAGAACGCACAAACATTAATTGAACAAGAAAATGCAACAAAAGAACAATTAGATGAAGCTTTAAAACAATTACAAGATGCAAGAGCACAATTAGTTTTAAAAGCAACAGATGATGAAGTTAATGCATTAAAAGCTTTAATGAAACAATATCAAGAAAAAGATTATACTGTTTCATCATGGAAAGAATTTGAAAAAGTTTATAATGAAGTAAATGCTGCTTTAGAAAATGAAAACACAAGTGATGATATTCAAGCATTAACTGTTACATTAAAAGAAGCTGCTAAAAACCTTGTTAAACGTGGTAATTTAGATGGTATTCATGGTTTATTAGATCAAATTAAACAATTAGATAGTAAAAAGTATACGGAAGAATCATATTCTAAATTAATAGATGTTGTTACTGAAGTATCTAAGAAATTAGAAAATTCATCAGAAATGACACAAGAAGAAGTAGATGCTCTTGTAAATGAATTACAAAATGCTATTGATGCATTAGAAAAAGCACCTACAGTATCTACAGATAACGAACCAGTGAAAAAACCTCAAGTTATTACAAATAATAAAGTAAAAACTGGAGATCAAACATCTGCATGGACATTTGCAGTGCTTGCTTTAATGGCAGCTATTGTTTATGTATCTTTAAGAAAAAAAACAAAAGAAAATTAAGATAAAAGGATTCTATTTTCTTGAAACAAGAAAATAGACCTTTTTCTTTTTAAAAAAGATAGCGTTTTCATAAGCGAAGACGCTTTTTTTATGGTATATTTAAAGAAGAGGTGAAAATCATGAAATTAAAGACACTTGATCAAAGACAAGCAGGTATTTTATTACCATTATTTAGTTTACCAGGAAAACATGGAATAGGAGATTTAGGGAAAGAAGCTTATGAATTTGTTGATTTGTCTGCTCAAGCAGGTTTTTCTATATGGCAAATTTTGCCATTAAATCCATCAAGCTCTGGCAATTCACCCTATACTCCTTATTCATCTTTTGCAGGAGATGAAATATATATTTCTTTAGAACTTTTAAAAGATTGGCATTTATTAGACGAAGTTCCTAATTATTTACAAGATTTAAAGAGAGTTGATTATAAACGAGTACGTTTATTTAAAGATCGTTATTTAAGAAAAGCATACCAAGCTTTCTTAAAAGATAAAGAATTAAAGAAAGAATATCGTACTTTTGTTAAAGGAACATTTTGGTTAAAAAAATATGCACGTTTTATGGCTTTAAATAAGGCTAATGAAGGGTTACCTTGGGTAGATTGGAATGATGAAGATCAAAATATAAAAGGAAGCAATGAAGGTTTAGAAGCAGAGATTGATTATATTCAATTCCTTCAATATATTTTTGTAAAACAATTTAATTTATTAAAAATACATGCACATCAAAAAGGCATTTCTATTATGGGAGATTTACCTTTATATGTAGGTGACGATTCAGCTGATGTTTATGAATATCGTAAATGTTTTCAATTAGATGATAAATTTTATCCTAAATTTGTATCTGGAGCATCACCTGATTATTTTTCAAAAGATGGTCAATTATGGGGACATCCATTATATGATTGGGATTATTTAAAGAAAACAAGATATAATTTCTGGATCAAAAGATTAAAATGGAACAATGAAGTATTTGATATTTTAAGAGTTGATCACTTTAGAGCTTTTGATACATATTGGTCAGTCCCTTATGGAAGTAAAACAGCTAGAGAAGGAAAATGGATAGAAGGACCAAGTTATCATTTTTTAGATTCAGTTTATAAACAATTACCTGAACTTAATATGATTGTTGAAGATTTAGGAGAATTAAGACCACAAGTACATGAACTAAGAGACCATTATGATTTGTTAGGAATGAAAGTTATGCAATTTTCTTTTGGTGAAGATGAAAGAAAAGTTAAATATAAAATACCTGAACATTGTGTTGTTTATACAGGAACACATGATAATGCTACTCTTAAACAATGGTATGAAGAATTAGACGACAAAGAAAGAATGAAAGAAATTATGAAAGGTCTTGGATATACGGGAGAAAATCTGGTAGAAGATATGCTTTCATATACACTTGAGTGTGATGCAGTTATTTCTATTATTCCTTTACAAGATCTACTTGGCTATGATAAAGAAGCACGTATTAATTTACCAGGAACAGTAGGTCCACATAACTGGTCTTATAAACTTACTTCATTTGAAGATTATCAAAATCAATTAGAAATCATTAAAAAAATGTTAAAGAAGGCTAAAAGATAAATACCATACTTATTATTTATATATCCTAAAAAACCGTGATAAAAGCGGTTTTTTTTAAATTTTAGAAGATGTAATCGCTTTTATTTTTTGAATTACGACAATAAAATTGATTTTTAGAATGAAAAAAATATAATAGTTCTTGCAAGAAGTCATGAACAAGTTTTTCTTCCTTAAATATTTTTTTGACAACAACATTCTAAATTTGTACATAGACTTGAAATTAAGACCGAAAGGTCTTTTTTTATTTCTATAGAAGATAAGTTCTAAAAATAAATACCATACTTATTATTTATATAACCTAAAAAACTATGATAAAAGCTACTTTTTTTAAATTTTAGAAGATGTAATCGCTTTTATTTTTTGAATTACGACAATAAAATTGATTTTTAGAATGAAAGAAATATAATAGTCTTCGTAGACAAGTCATGAACAGGTTTTTCTTCCTTAAATATTTTTTGACAACAACATTCTAAATTTGTACATAGACTTGAAGTTAAGACCGAAAGGTCTTTTTTATTTTATAAAATAAAATTTGATTGAATAAAGAAAAGGATGATGTTTTACCAAAAATTTAAAATATATATTTTTCTTATTTCATTATATAATAAGAAAAAGAGGAGAAAATTATGAGGACAACACAAATAGAAGAAGTATTAAAAGAGGCAGATTATGTTTTAAAAGACAATCCCCAATTATTAAAAATGTTTAAACAATGTTTTGTTTCAACAATTGAAACAACTTTAAAAAAGGTGAATGATGATGAAACTTTTATCATTACAGGAGACATTCCCGCCATGTGGTTAAGAGATTCTTCAGCTCAAGTGAATCACTATTTACCTTTTGTAGCTCAAGATCAAGAATTATCAGATCTAATTGCTGGACTTATTAATAAACAAGTTCAATGTATTTTGTTAGATCCTTATGCAAATGCATTTAATTTAAATCCTGTTTATCAAAGAGAATATTATGATTGTACTGATATGAATCCTATGATATGGGAAAGAAAATATGAAGTTGATTCATTATGCTATCCAGTTCGTTTAGCATATCAATTTTATAAACAAAGCAAAAGACTTGATATTTTTACTCCAAATTTTTTAAAAGCAATGCATAAAATTGTTGATACATTTATATTAGAACAAAATCATTCTCAATCCACCTATCGTTTTGAAAGACCTATCGCAAAAACTTGGAAGCGTGAAGAAACCGAAACACTCAAGAGAAAAGGAAAAGGTTTACCTGTTAATGAAACAGGAATGACTTGGAGTGGTTTTAGACCAAGTGATGATGCGTGTCGTTTTAACTATCTTATACCTGCTAATATGTTTGCAAGTGTAATACTGGAGTATATTAAAGAATTTGCTGGAGAAATTTATCATGATGATATTTTATATGAAAAAGCTAGACAATTAAAATGGGATATTGATTATGGTATTCAATGTTATGGAATTTATTTACATCCTCAGTTTGGAAAAATGTACGCTTATGAAACGGATGGCTTTGGTAATTATTGTTTGATGGATGATGCTAACGTACCATCTTTACTTTCTATGCCTTATTTAGGCTATTGTAAAAAGGAGGATACACTTTATCAACATACACGATCATTTATTTTAAGTCATCATAATCCTTATTATTATCAAGGAACCTGTGCAAGTGGTATCGGCAGTCCACATACTCCTAAAAATTATATTTGGCATATTGCTTTATCAATGCAAGGATTAACAGGAACTAAAGAAGAAGCTAAAAAAATGATTAATTTGATTTTAGAAACAAGTAATAATGAAGGATTATGTCATGAGGGATTTAATAAGGATGAACCAAGTGAATATACAAGATCTTGGTTTGCATGGGCTAATTCATTGTTTGCAGAATTGGTATATCAAACATATTTTGTAAAATAAAAGGATATACCTAAGTGTACAAAAAATAAAACATTCTTTGATAATGTTGACTTTGTTTTTAAAAGAGATTTATAATACAAACAAGCAAAACCGATGAAGTGGAGATAAAAATAGAACGTGCACTTATAGAGAGTTTGGATGGTGGAAGCAAACAGAACGCAGTCTATTAAATGGACCACTGAGGGCAAAAGGAAAGGCAATAGCTGAGTATTCTTTGACGTAAGGCTCACGTAAGTAGTCATAGATGTGATAGCATCTAGTAAAGTGCATGATTAGATCATGAATCAAGGTGGCACCGCGGATATATAACCGTCCTTGAAAGTTTAACTTTCAAGACGGTTTTTTTAATTATTAGGGGGAATTATATGTATTATCCAAGTTTAGAAATGTTAGAAGATATGGATCTTAGTCAGTATGATTTAGTTCCAATAAAAAAAGAAATCTATAGTGATATGATTACACCTATAGAGTTGATGAGAAAATTAAAACAATATTCTAAACATGTTTATATGTTAGAAAGTCATGAAGACAAAACAAAATGGGGAAGATATACTTTTATAGGTTTTGATCCTAAAAGTGAAATTACATGTTACAACAATATGATGAAAGTGGATGATAAAATTTTTAAAGTGACTCATCCTAAAGAATATATTAGAAAGGTTTTAAATGAACATCGTAGTTTAAAATTGGAAGGTTTTCCTACTTTTACAGGAGGCTTAGTTGGTTATTTCAGTTTTGATTATTTTAAGTATAGTGAACCTTCAATTATTAAAAGTCAAAAAGATAATGGTTTTAATGATGTAGATTTAATGCTTTTTGATAAAGTAATCTGTTTTGATCATTTTAAACAAAAAATGATTTTGATTGTTAATATTGAAACAAGTGATTTACAAAAGAATTATAAACAAGGAATCAAAGAATTAAATGAATTAGATTACATTATTAGAAAACATGTTAAAACACTTGTTCAACCATTAAAATTATTAGAAGACTTTAAACCAGTTCTTTCTAAAGAAGAATATTGTCAAATGGTTGAAAAAGGTATTGACTATATTAAAGAAGGAGATATTTTCCAAGTTGTTTTATCGAATAGATTATACGCTAAAGCAACAGGTTCATTATTTGATAGTTATCGTGTTTTAAGAACAACTAACCCTTCTCCTTATATGTTCTATTTTGCAAGTGATAATATTGAAGTAGCTGGAGCTTCTCCAGAAACTTTAATTAAATTAGAGGGAACAAAATTAACAACATTCCCAATTGCTGGAACAAGGAAAAGAGGAAAAGATGATCAAGAAGATCAAAAATTGATAGATGGTTTATTAAAAGATGAAAAAGAATTAGCTGAACATAATATGCTCGTTGATTTAGGAAGAAATGATTTAGGAAGAATTTCTAAATTCAATAGTGTCAAGGTTGTTTCTTATATGGATATTTTGAAATTCTCAAAAGTAATCCATATTGCCAGTGTCGTTAGCAGTGAAATTAAAGAAGAATATGATGCTTTAGATGCAGTTGATGCGTTACTTCCTGCAGGTACGTTATCAGGAGCACCAAAAATTAGAGCATGTCAAATCATTAATCAATTAGAACAAAATAAACGAGGTATTTATGGTGGGGCTATTGGTTATTTAGATTTTACAGGAAATATGGATTTATGTATTGGAATTCGTTTAGCTTATAAAAGAAATAATGAGATTTCTATTTGTAGTGGTGCTGGAATTGTTTATGACAGTATTCCTAAAAATGAATATCAAGAATGTTTAAATAAAGCTGGTGCTGTTGTTGAAGCAATTAAGATGGCAGATGGAGGTATTGATTATGATTCTACTCATTGATAATTATGATAGTTTTGCTTATAACCTGTATCAATTGATAGGTTCAATCAATGAAGATATCAAGGTTATAAGAAATGATGAAATGACAGTTGAAGAAATAGAAGAACTTCAGCCATCATGTATTATTATTTCACCAGGTCCAGGGAAGCCTAGTGAAGCAGGTATTATTGAAGAAGTTGTTCAAAAATGTTATACAAAATATCCTATTTTAGGAGTTTGTTTAGGGCATCAAGCAATTGTTGAAGCTTTTGGAGGAACAGTAAGTTATGCAAAAAGTGTAATGCATGGTAAGGCTTCAACAATTAAAGTAGATACTCGTAATCCAATTTTTAAAGGAATCGAGGAAAAGACAGCGGTGGCTAGATATCATAGCTTAGCTGCTAAAAAGGAAAATTTACCAGAATGTTTAAAGATTATAGGAGAAAGTGATGATGGTGAAATCATGGCAATTAGTCATAAAAACTATCCAGTTTATGGATTACAGTTTCATCCAGAGTCAATTTTAACAAAAGAAGGTAAAAAAATAGTTGAAAATTTTTTAAAGGAGATACAAAATGATTAGGGAAGCAATTATTAAATTATCAAAAAAAGAAGATTTAACATATCAAGAAGCTTATGAATGTATGAATGAAATCATGGATGATCAAGCTTCTGATATCCAAAAGGCTGCTTATTTAACAGCACTTTCATTAAAAGGTGAAACCATTGATGAAATTACAGCAAGTGCAAAAGGAATGAGAGAACATTGTGTGAAGTTATTAAATGATCAAGATGTTCTTGAAATTGTAGGAACCGGGGGAGATGGTTCAAATTCTTTCAATATTTCTACAACTTCATCTATTGTTATTGCTAGTGGGGGTGTCAAAGTTGCTAAGCATGGAAATCGTGCAGCAAGTTCAAAAAGTGGCGCAGCTGATTGTTTAGAAGCTTTAGGAGTGGATATTACAATCAATGAAAAAAGAAGTAAGGAATTATTAAATGATATTAATATTTGTTTCTTATTTGCACAAAACTATCATTTAGCAATGAAATATGTTGCACCAGTAAGAAAAGAATTAGGTATTCGTACAGTCTTTAATATTTTAGGACCACTTACCAATCCAGCAGGAGCGACTTATCAAGTAATGGGAGTTTACGATGAATCATTAGTTGAACCACTTGCTCAAGTATTAAGTAATTTAGGGGTTAAAAGAGCGATGGTGGTTTATGGAAGAGATGGTTTAGATGAAATCTCAGCATCTAATGAAACTTATGTTTGTGAAATTAATGAGGATCAATTTAAAACTTATACAATTTCACCTGAACAATTTGGTTTACAAAGATGTTTAAAAGATGAACTTGTTGGAGGAACTCCAAAGGAAAATGCTCAAATTACAAGAGATGTTTTAAGTGGTAAACAAGGAGGACCTAGAACAGCTGTTTTAATGAATGCTGGAGCAGGTTTATATATTGGTGGTAAAGTTGATTCTTTACAAGCAGGAATTGATTTAGCAGCAGAGTTGATTGATAGTGGAAAGGCAAATGATAAGCTAGAAGAGTTTATAAAAGAATCAAACAAATAGGAGCGTATATTATGATTTTAGAAGATATTGTTGAAAGTACAAAAGAACGTGTTGAAACAAATAAAAAACGTCATTCAATTTATGAATTAAAAGAAAAAGCATTTGCAATGCCTATTGATCAAAGTTTTCCATTTAAAAAAGCTTTAGAAAAAGATGGGATGTCTTATATTTTAGAAGTTAAAAGACATTCACCATCAAAAGGACAAATTGTTTCTACTTTTGATTTTAAAGCAATCGCAAAAGAATATGAAATGATTGGTGCAGATGCCATTTCAGTAGTAACTGAACCTGATTATTTTAAAGGGGATGATGATTTTTTAAGAGAAATCAAACGTATTGTAAAGATTCCTGTTTTAAGAAAAGATTTTGTTGTAGACGAATATATGGTTTACGAAGCTAAAATCTTAGGTGCAGATGCAATCTTGTTGATTGCAGGAGTTTTAGATGAAATTACATTAATGCGTTGTGTCAATTTAGCACATAATTTAGGTATGTCAGCAATTGTTGAAACACACAGTTCAATGCAAGTTAAAAAAGCATTACGTGTAGGAGCTAAAATTATTGGTGTTAATAACAGAGATTTAAGAGATTTCAGTGTTGATTTAAATACAACATTAAAATTAAGAGATATGGTTGATGAAGATGTTATCTTTGTCTCTGAAAGTGGTATTAAAACAAGAGAAGATATTGAATTATTAGAAAAACACAATGTAAATGCTGTTTTAATTGGTGAAACAATGATGAAAAGCCATGATAAAAGACATACATTAGAAGTTTTAAAAGGTATTGATGAAGAAGATTAAAATTTGTGGTTTAAAAAGAAGAGAAGATATTGATTATGTAAATACATATCAACCTGATTATATTGGCTTTGTTTTTGCGGGAAAGAAAAGAAAGATTACTTATGATCAGGCAAAGGAATTAAAGAAACATCTTTTATCTTCGATTCAAGTTGTAGGTGTTTTTGTAAATGAGGATATTTCTTTTGTTGAAAAATTAGTAAAAAATAAAGTTATTGATCTTGTTCAATTACATGGTCAAGAAACAAATGAATATATTAAAACTTTAAAACAAAAAATAAATGTACCCATTATTAAAGCAATTCAAATTATTGATGAAAATTCATTTAATGTAGATTATGATGTTGATTATTACCTTTTCGATCATGGAGTAGGAGGAACAGGGGAAAGTTTTGACTGGTCTATGTTAAAAGAAGTCAATAAACCTGTATTTTTAGCAGGAGGTATTGATCATACAAATATTGATGAAGCTTTAAAAATGAATGTTTATGGATTAGATGTTTCAAGTGGTGTTGAAACAGATGGTTTTAAAGATAGGGAAAAAATTAAGGAAATCGTAAGGAGAGTTAGAAATGAAAGGTAGATATGGAATACATGGGGGACAGTACATACCTGAAACCTTAATGAGTGAAATTCATAAAATTGAAGATGCTTATGAGTTTTATAAAAATGATCAAGCATTTAATGATGAACTTAATACATTATTAAAAGAATATGCAGGTAGACCATCTTTATTATATTATGCGAAAAAGATGACAGAAGATTTAGGTGGCGCTAAGATTTATTTAAAAAGAGAAGATTTAAATCATACGGGTTCTCATAAAATCAATAATGTCTTAGGACAAGCTTTAATGGCTAAAAAAATGGGAAAAACAAGAATTATTGCTGAAACTGGAGCTGGACAACATGGGGTAGCCACAGCTACAGCAGCAGCCTTACTTGGTCTTGAATGTGAAATTTTTATGGGAAAAGAAGATACTGATCGCCAAGCTTTAAATGTTTATCGTATGGAGCTATTAGGTGCTAAAGTCCATCCTGTTACTACAGGAACTATGACTTTAAAAGATGCCGTCAATGAAGCAATGAGAGAATGGACAAAACGTGTAGATGATACAATGTATGTTTTAGGGTCTGTAATGGGACCACATCCATTTCCAATGATGGTTAGAGATTTCCAAAGTGTTATTTCTAAAGAAGCAAGAGAACAAATCTTAGAATATGAAGGAAAACTTCCTACAGCTGTTATGGCTTGCGTTGGTGGTGGAAGTAATGCGATGGGAATGTTCTATAATTTTATCAATGATAAAGATGTAAAACTTATTGGTTGTGAAGCTGCTGGTAAAGGCGTTGATACAGCTTTAACAGCTGCTACGATTGCAACAGGATCATTAGGTGTCTTCCATGGAATGAAATCTTACTTCTGTCAAGATAAATACGGACAAATTGCACCTGTTTATTCTATTTCAGCAGGTTTAGATTACCCAGGTATCGGACCAGAACATGCTTATTTACATGATACAAAACGTGCACAATATGTACCTGTAACAGATGATGAAGCTGTTGATGCTTTTGAATATATTGCAAAAACTGAAGGAATTATTTGTGCTATTGAAAGTGCCCATGCGATTGCTCATGCAATCAAAATAGCACCAACAATGAAAAAAGATGATATTTTAATTGTTTGTCTTTCAGGTAGAGGAGATAAGGATGTTGCAGCCATTGCAAGATATAGGGGGAAAGAAATCTATGAATAGAATATATAAAGCTTTTGAAAATAAAAAAGCCTTCATTGGTTTTTTAACAGCAGGAGATCCTGTAATCGATAAAACAGTAGATTATATCTTAGATATGGAACAAGCTGGTGCAAGTCTTATTGAAATTGGTATTCCTTTTTCAGATCCAATTGCTGAAGGACCAACCATTCAAGAAGCAAATGTACGTGCTTTAAAAAATAAAGTGACAACGGATGATGTTTTTGAAATGGTTAAAAAAGTAAGAGAAAAAAGTGATATTCCATTATGCTTTATGACCTATTTAAATGTTGTTTTCCATTATGGTTACGATGCATTTTTTAAAAAGTGTCAAGAAGTAGGCATTGATGGTATTATTCTTCCAGATTTACCTTATGAAGAAAGTCAAGAAGTTAAAGATGTTTGTTATAATTATGATGTTACTTTAATTTCAATGATTGCCCCAACAAGTAAAGATCGTGTAGAAATGATTGCTAAAGAAGCTAAAGGATTTATTTATCTTGTTTCATCAATGGGTGTTACTGGAACAAGAGATAATACTTCATTTGCAAGCAACCTTGAAGAAATTATTGGACACATTCGACAAGTAACAGATACACCTGTTGCTATTGGTTTTGGTATTAATAAACCAGAACAAGTAAAAGAGTTTAAACAATATGCTGATGGTGTCATTGTTGGTAGTGCAATTGTTAATATTATTAAAGAACATGGAAGTCAAGCAGATGAACCTTTAAAAGAATATATTCAATCACTTACAAATGAACTATAAAAGTGCAAGCTAAGTCTTGCCTTTTTATTTTGTTAGTTATATCGAATATCGATAATATAATTAAAATGTTTATATTCATTGTTTTTGTCTATCCTAAAAATGTGGAGGTAAATCTATGAATATAAAAAAATATAATGAAATTGCAGATAAAAATAAACCACCAAAGCAAGTATTAAAACATACAGCAAGTGCTTTTTTAGTAGGTGGCATGATTGGTATGATAGGAGAATTCTTTTTAAATCTTTACAAAGAATTATTTTCGTTTAGTGAAAAAGAAGCAACCCCTATTATGTTGATTACATTAATATTAATTGCAGCAATACTAACGGGTTTAGGAATCTATGATCGTTTTGGTAATTTTGCAGGGGCAGGTTCTTTTATTCCTATTACAGGTTTTTCAAATGCGATGACTTCAAGTGCTATGGAGGCAAGAAGTGAAGGTTTAGTGACGGGAATAGGGGCTAATATTTTTAAACTTGGTGGAGCGGTGATTACTTTTGGAATCGTTGCTTCGTTTGTATTAGGAGGACTACGTTATGTCATCACCTATTTCTGGTAGTAGTTTTGTTTTTCAAGATGTTTATATTCAAAGTGTTGGGACAACAGCAGGGATTGTTGAACATCAAGGACCTTTAGGTCATTATTTTGATAAACATTACCCTAATCATTATCATCATAATGTTAGTTATGAACAGGCAGAAATTGAAATGTTGAAAGATGCTATTCTTATTTGTTTAAAAAAAGGAAAAGTTAAAAAAGAAGAAATTGATTTGTATTTTGGTGGGGATTTAAATAACCAAATTACAGCGTGTTATTATTATGCAAGTCATTTACATCGTCCTTTTATTGGCTTATATAGTGCATGTAGTACAATAGGACTTGCTTTAGCCAATGCTTCAATTATGATTGAAAATCATAATATTCATAGTGCTATTGCTTGTACAGTTTCTCATAATGCCACAGCAGAAAGACAATTTAGATATCCTTTAGAATATGGTATTCAAAGAAAAGAAACGATGACTTTTACGGCTACAGGAAGTGTCGCTGTCTTTTTA
Source organism: Bacteroidaceae bacterium (assembly GCA_963618275.1). GTDB lineage: Bacteria > Bacillota_I > Bacilli_A > Erysipelotrichales > Coprobacillaceae > Faecalibacillus. Next base: position 7,295 of record CAVESC010000036.1, on the reverse strand, counting down.
TCAAATAAACCAAGTCAAATAAAGATAGAATCTATTACTTTAGGAAAAGTCATCGACTTCGATCAATATGACGCTAATGATATGGGAAGAGCCATGGCGCCAGCAGCTTTAGATACGTATTTACAACATATGAAGGATCTAAAAAGAGATGGTACTTATTATGATTTGATTTTAACTGGAGATCTTTCTCGCTATGGAAAAACAATTATGAAAGATCTTTTAAAAGAAGAAAATCAAAAGTATAACGAATATGATGATTGTGGTTGTCTTTTATATGATGTAACTCAAAATGTTTATCAAGGGGGAAGTGGTCCTGTCTGTAATGGACTTGTTAGTTTTGGCTATATTTATCAAATGATGTTAAAAGGAAAATATCAACGCGTTTTAATCCTTGCTACTGGAGCTTTGTTAAATCCTGTGATGACAAATCAAAAATTATCGATTCCTTGTGTTTGTCATGGCTATGTATTGGAGGTTGTCAAATGAATTACGTCTTATCCTTTTTATTTTGTGGATTTGTTTGTGTTGTTGCTCAACTAATTTATGAATATACTAAATTAACACCGGGGCATATTACATGTAGTTTTGTTGTACTAGGAGCACTGTTAGATTTATTTCATATTTATGATCGTTTGATTAAAATTTTTCATGCAGGTGCGATGCTTCCTATTACGAGTTTTGGCCATTCTTTAATGCATGGGGCAATGGCAATGACAAAGGAATATGGGGTTTTTGGACTAGCAATGGGAATGTTTGATTTAACAGCAGCAGGAATTTCTTCGGCCATTTTATTTGCGTTTATTATTGCTCTTTTCTTTAAACCAAAATCATGAAAAATCCTTCATTTGATTTAAATGTTAGATATTTAGATTTTGATGGTCGAAAAATTGAAATTGATTATGTTTCTAGTTTATGTTCTGATGAACTAATTGCTTATTTAGTTGAAGGAATTACAAATGCAAAAGGAAAAACTTTAAAAGATTGTTTAAATAATGGGGATGTCAAAGAAGAATTAAATAAAGAAAATTATGAATATGCCATGCTTACAGGATGCGCAATTGTTAAAGATATAGATAAAGGTAAAGTCTATGTTTTAGATACAAGACATTTTCCTACACGTTCAATTGAAGAACCAGATACAGAAAAATCGGTTAGAGGAAGTAAAGATGGATTTAATGAAAATTTTTTAAATTGTGCAGGTTTGATAAGAAGACGCATTCGTACTTTAGATTTAGTAATGGAAAAGGTCACAGTTGGTAAAAAAAATAAATTAGATATTTGTTTATGTTATTTAAAAAGTGAAATTGATCAAACGATGTTAAAAAGTATTAAAGAAAGACTTGATGAAATAAAAAATGAAGATTTAATTATGACTGATCGTGCTTTAGAAGAATTGATCTTTGATCAAGGATATAACCCTTTTCCTCTTGTAAGATATAGTGAAAGACCAGATGTAGTTTCTACACATATTCATCATGGTTATCTTGCTATTATATGTGATACTTCAAGTTCTGTTATGATGTTACCTACAACTTTGTTTGAAATTTTAGAACATGTTGAAGAACATCGTCAAACACCGATTATTGGTACTTTTATTCGCTTGATTCGTTTTAGTGCTGTTTTTCTTTCAATTTATTTAGTTCCTTTATGGATGTTGATTGTAAATCAAGGAAATGTCAGTCTAAAAAAATTATTTTCAATTATTTTAGTTGAACTTGCAGTAGAACTTTTAAGAATTGCAACCATTCATACGCCTGATTCTATTTCAAATACAATGGGGATGATAGCTGCTATTTTACTAGGAGAATTTGCCATTGAACTTGGTTTCTTTTCAGGTGAGATTCTTTTATTTGTATCTATTGGAAATGTTTGTGGTTTTGCAACTCCTAATTATGAATTATCTTTAACCAATAAATATGTAAAAATATTTATGATTTTATGTTCAGGGTTATTTGGTTGGTTTGGATTTATTGCTTATCAAGTTATTTTATATATGTATTTAATATCATTAAAACCTTTTGGTTTTTCTTATCTTTATCCATTGATTCCTTTTAATGGCAAAGATTTATTACAATTTATCATTAGAGAGCCTAAGAAATAATATAAAAAACGTACGTTAATTGAAAATGTACGTTTTTTTCTATTAAAATAAAGTGTAAATAATTAAACTACATGTTGCTATAGCAACAGCAGGTGGATCGATATGAGTACCACAGTCTGTATTGAAGACCATTCCAAAAATCAATCCAATAAAATGAGCGATGATTCCAAAAATAACAGCAATCAAGATATTTCCTTTTTGCGCCATTGCATAACCGACAACAAGTGTTGTATGGTGTGTAGCAGGAAATGCAGGATCACTTAAAGCAAAGATAAGTGTTAAAGCACTAATTGAAAAACCAATAGTATAAAGTCCTGTTTCTTTAGCAAAATAAGCCATCACGGTTGATACGGCTAAACCAATTAAAAATTGAAATGACCAAAAAGAAAAAGATGCATTTTTTAAAAAATCTAAATTCTTTTTGTTATATGTATCTTCTTGATTAAATAAAATTCTTCCTAAAACACCTACAAGAATAACGGAAACAGCTCCTGTATCTACTGGAAATGAAAAATAATTTTCAAAAGCGAAAATTAAATACCCTAAAACACCTCCCAATGCTCCTACAAGTAAAACTTTAGGATCATTTGTAAAAGCAAGTGATCTAGAAGTTTCTACTCCTCTAATGTTATGTTTTGTACCTGCATAAGCAGTTGCAAGTCCTGCAGCATTAAAGATAATACATGGTAAAAATAAGTTGTTTGATAAAGCTTCATTTAAAAATGTAGTATCAACACCACAATGATTTAAAAGAAAAATCAACAATCCTACAAAACCAGTACAAATAAATGTTTGAGTTCCACCAATCAGTGTTCCTAAAATTCCTGCAAAAAATGCTAATATAATTGATGATAATGAAAACATTTTATAACCCCTTTCAGGCGTATTATATAGGAAATAATCAACATAATAAATAAAAAATATAAATTTATGCTATAATACTCTAGAGGTGAAACGATGGAGTATCAAGTTATATTAGATGATTTTCAAGGTCCTTTAGATTTATTATTACATCTAATTAAAGAAAAAGAAATGGATCTACAAACACTTGAATTATCAGTTATTACAGATCAATATCTACAATATATACATATGATGGAATCATCACAACTTGAAGTGATGTCAGAATATTTAGTAATGGCAGCTCAACTTATTGAAATGAAAAGTAAAATGCTTTTACCTAAAGAAAAAATTCAAATTGAAGATGAATATCAAGAAGATCCAAGAGAAGCTTTAATAAGAAGGTTAATTGAATATAAAAGATATAAAGATGTTTTAGATAAAATCCAAGAAAAGTATGAACAAAGACAATCTATGTTGGTTAAACCAGCACATAATATGGAAAAATATATAGATGATGCATCTACGATGATACCAGATGGATTAGAAGTTTATGATTTAATGAAAGCAATGCAAAAAATGTATCAAAGAAAACTATTATCTAAACCATTAGATACACATATTTCTAAAAAAGATATTTCCATTGAACAAAGAAGTAATCAAATTAGAAACTATTTTAAAGTAAGAGTCAATAAAAGAGTAAAATTAGATGAATTGTTTGATAGAGGTGATCGTTATTATTTTATTGTGACTTTTTTATCTATTTTAGTTCTTGCAAATGATAAAGAAGTTGAAATTATTCAAGAAGGATTGTTTGATGATATTTATGTAGAGGGGAAAGAGTAATGGAAAATTATAATAATATTATAGAAGGTATCCTTTATTTAAAAGGAGATGATGGTATAGACCTTAAAGAATTATCACTGATTTTAGAAATTTCTAAAAAAGAAGCAACAGAAGCAATGGATCATTTTATAGAAGCATATTCAAAAAGAAATTTTGATGGTTTACAGGTTGTTAATTTTGGTGGTAAATACAAACTTGCAACTAATCCACAATATTTTCCATATTATCAAAAAATGGTCGAACAATCAAAAGCCTCTCTTTCTCAAGCAGCTTTAGAAACACTCGCAATTATTGCTTATAATCAACCAATTACTCGTGCTAAAATTGAAGATATTAGGGGAGTTGGCTGCGATGCAATGATTAGAAAGCTTGTCGCAAAAGCACTTATTAAAGAAGTAGGGAGAGAGGATACACCAGGACTTCCTATTTTATATGGAGTGACAGATGAATTTATGGATGCTTTTTCTTTAGCGTCTTTAGATGAACTTCCAGAACTTGGGGATATTGTAGAAACAGAAAGTGATGAAGATATATTTAAAACAAATTATCAAGAGAGGGACTTATAGTGAAACTGATCAATCATTTAAAAACGATTAATAAACATAAATATTATGTTACTATGCTTTGTTTTAAATGTGGATTATATAAACAAGGAATACTTCATGATTTATCAAAGTATTCACCAACTGAACTTAAAACAGGAGCTAAATATTGGGTAGGAACACGTTCACCTAATTCTATTGAAAGAGAAACAATTGGCTATTCTACAGCTTGGTTACATCATAAAGGCAGAAATAAGCATCATTGGGAATATTGGGTTGATTTTTCAAGAGAAGGGGTTGTTCCTGCTAAAATGCCAACAAAATATGTTGTGGAAATGTTTTGTGATCGTGTCGCAGCAACAATGGTCTATCGTGGTGAAAATTTTGATGTTTCAGCACCTTTAGATTATTATAATAAGACACATGGTTATTATGTAATTCATCAAGAAACAGATGCAATGATCAAGGATATGTTGGTACATTTATCTAAAAGCAACTTAGAAGAAACAATTGATTATATTAAAGAAACTTATTTATAAATTCTATGTTTTACATAGAATTTTTTAGTATAAGTGATATAATGTATATATTATATTTAAGGAGCTAGAAAATGAATTTTTTACATTTAAAATATTTGATAGAAGTTGAAAAATGTGAATCGATTTCCAAAGCAGCACAACATTTATATGTAAATCAACCTCGTTTATCAAAAATAATTAAAGAAATTGAAGAAGAAGCAAATATAAAAATATTTGAAAGACATAATAAAGGGGTTGTTCCTACTACTAAAGGGAAAGAATTTTTAGCACAAGCTAAAAAGATTGTTCAAGAAGTAGATTATTTAAAAAATATGTATCAAGATGATCCACATAAGCTTAATTTAGATATATGTGTACCTCGTTCAAGTTATATATCAGAAGCTTTTATTGAATATTTAAAAATGGATAATAATATGAAAAAGGAATTAAATTTAAATTATCGAGAAACAAATTCTATTGATACCATTCAAAATGTTTATGATGGTGAAAATAATTTAGGAATTGTCCGTTTTCCTATAAGAGATCAAGATTATTATTTTAATATTTTAAATTTAAAAGAATTAACTTATGAAAAGCTTTTTTCTTTTGATTATCAAATACTAATTTCAAAAGATAATCCACTTACAAATCAAGATATCTATATGAAAGATTTAAAGAAACAAATTGAATTAAAACATGGGGATATACATATTCAAGAAGGAAAACAAGAACATCATAAACAAATGAATATCTATGAAAGAGGAATTCAATTTGAACTTTTAAGTGAAATTCCTGAAACTTATATGTGGGTAGCTCCAATTCCTAAAAAACTTTTAAAACAAAATGATTTTGTTTTAAAAGAGTGTAAAGATCAAAAAATACCTTATGTCGATTATTTAATTTATCGAAAGGGTTATGTTTTATCAAAAGAAGATCAAAGTTTTTTAAAATGTTTAAAAAAAGTTATTGAACAAGTAAAGTGAAAAAATGCACATGTTATGTGAAAAAAATAACTTGATATATAAAAAAAGGCATATCCCTATGCCTTTTTAGTATCTAACCAAAAGTTAATGTAAGTGCTATCATTAGATATAGGAAAAGAGGAGAATAAGTTATGCAAAGATTTACATTACCTAGAGATTTATATCATGGAAAAGGTGCTTTAGAAGCCCTTAAAACTTTAGAAGGAAAAAAAGCTATTGTATGTGTTGGTGGAGGATCAATGAAACGTAATGGTTTCTTAGATCGTGCTGTTAACTATTTACAAGAAGCTGGAATGGAAGTTAAATTATTTGAAGGTATTGAACCAGATCCATCAGTTGAAACTGTTATGAAAGGTGCAGCTGTTATGGAAGAATTTGGTCCAGATTGGATTGTTGCTATGGGTGGAGGTTCACCAATTGATGCAGCTAAAGCTATGTGGATCAAATATGAATATCCAGATATTACATTTGAAGATATGTGCAAAGTATTTGGTATTCCAAAATTACGTCAAAAAGCTCATTTCTGTGCAATTCCATCTACTAGTGGTACAGCTACAGAAGTTACTGCTTTCTCAATTATTACAGATTATAATAAAGGAATTAAATATCCAATCGCTGACTTTGAAATTACACCAGATGTAGCTATCGTTGATCCAGATTTAGCTGAAACAATGCCAGTTAAATTAGTTGCTCATACAGGTATGGATGCAATGACTCACGCTATTGAAGCATATGTTTCTACAGCTAATTGTAACTATACAGATCCACTTGCAATCCATGCAATTGAATTAATTCAAGCAAATTTAGTAAAATCATATAATGGAGATATGGCAGCAAGAGATACAATGCATGATGCTCAATGTTTAGCAGGTCAATCATTCTCTAACGCATTATTAGGTATTGTTCACTCAATGGCTCATAAAACAGGTGCTGCTTTCGTTGATCAAGGTGGACATATTATCCATGGTGCAGCTAATGCAATGTACTTACCAAAGGTTATTGCTTTCAACGCAAAAGATCCAACAGCTAAAAAACGTTATGGTGTCATCGCTGATTACATGCATTTAGGTGGCGACAATGATGATGAAAAAGTTGCTTTATTAATTAAATATTTAAGAGGAATGAATGATCAATTAAATATTCCTCATGGAATCAATAAATATGGTGCTGATGGTATGCCAGCAGAAACAGGATTTGTTCCAGAAGATATCTTCTTAGCACGTGTTGATGAAATTGCTGATAACGCTATTGCTGATGCATGTACAGGATCAAACCCACGTATTCCAAATCATGATGAAATGGTTGCTTTATTAAAAGCTTGCTACTACGACACAGAAGTAGATTTCTAATATAATAGTTAAGTCCTACAAATTGTAGGACTTTTTTATTAGTTGTATATTATAAATACGCTTTTTAGGCTATGTTAGACAAGGTTGCCTTTACTATGAATTCAAAAAGTTTTATC
>CAVESC010000035.1:0-25061 GCA_963618275.1 Bacteroidaceae bacterium | reverse complement strand
GGTGGAAAAATTATGTCCATAAGGCAAATGTTATTTAATGAATAACACACATTTCATCTAACATAGCCACAAATGTGCTGCTAAAAACTATTTCATATATTCTTTTAATTTATCTGGGATAGCATCTATTAAACAATTAACTATTTCTTCTTTTAAAATAGGCATATCATTTAAAACCCATTCTACTGTCATATCTACAGAACCTCGACAATACATCCTTAATAGAAAATCTATATCAGAAGAAATTGTTTTACCTGTATTTTTACGAATATATTCTTTATAAAAATCATAAATACAACAGAAATCATAATGAATTAAATTATTATAATCATTTGATTTAAAAGCTTCTTTAAAAAAAGCGTGTTCTTGTTCAATAAAAGCAAATTTTAAATTAAGAGCTTCTTGTAAGGTTCCACCTTGATTCATTTCTTCAAAAGATTTTAAAACTAGTTTTTCAAAATACCAATTAACTAAATCATATTTATCTTGAAAATGACGATAAAATGTTTGTCTTGTTTTTCCTGCTGTTGAAACAATATCTGTAACAGTGATTTTATCTAAAGGTTGTTTTTTTATTAATGTTTTGATTGCTTTAGCAAACAAAAATAAAGTATCTTCATTTTTCATAATAAACCTCTATAATAAATAATCATATTTTTCTATTTTATCTGTTTGTGCTAAAACAAGAAAAGTATCATTTAATTCTATTTCTAAATTAGGATCAACAGGAACTTCTAATTTATGAGTATGAGGGTTACGTTTACCTAACACATTGATGCTATAAAGTTTTCTTAAATCTAACTGAGATAATGTTTTTCCTACCCATGCTTGAGGTACTTTCATTTCAACAATACAATTTTCTTCATCCAATTCAATTAAATCTTTAATGTTTTTTCTAAGTAATGTTCTTGCTACTTTTTCTCCCATTTCTTTTTCAGGACGAACAACATAATCAGCACCGATTCTTTCTAAAACAACTTTAAAGCGTTTGTTTTTAGCTTTAACAATGACATAGGGTACACCTAATTCTTTTAAATTCATGGTTGCTAAGATACTATCTTCTAATCGATCTCCAATCGCAACAATTCCAACATCAATATCATCTAATCCTAAATCTGTTAAAAATTGAATATCTGTAACATCTCCAATAACTGCTTTTGTTGCAAAATCTGCAACTCTTTGAACATTTTCTGGATCTTTATCAATTGCAATCACTTCTCTTCCATATTGAGAAAGTGTTTTAACAAGTGTAGAGCCAAAAATTCCAAGCCCTAATACAACAAATTGTTTTTCCATCTGCTTTATCCTATTAAGATATGTTCTTTGACGTAGTTCACATCTTTTCCTTTCTTAGCATTATATTTTCTAACAAAAATTAAAACCATTGTAATAGGCCCTATACGTCCTATATACATCAAAATAATTATAACAATTTTTCCTACAAATGTCAGTGTTGGTGTAAGACCTGCTGTAAGTCCTACTGTCGCAAATGCAGAAAAAACTTCAAAAAGCAAATCAATAAAATCTGCATTTTCACTTATTGATAGAACAAATAAACCTGTTAAAGCAATCGTAAAACTGATTAACATAATCGTCAATGCTCTTTTAACAATTTGATCATCGATCGTTCTTTTAAAAACATGAATATTTTCATCCCCATGCATTAAAGAACGAACATATAATAATCCAATTACAAAAGTAACAGTTTTAACGCCACCAGCTGTACCTGCAGGTGAACCACCAATAAACATAATAATAGACATAAAAAACTTCGTTGCTTGATTTAATGAAGCCATATCCACTGTAGCAAAGCCTGCTGTTCGAAGCGTTACAGATTGGAAAAAACTAGCTAATATTTTTTGCGAAAATGGTAAAGGTTTTAATGTTAGAGGATTTTGGAATTCTAGTAAAAAGATACCAATTGTACCACCAAAAATTAAAACAAATGTAGCTATTAAAACAATCTTTGTATGTAAAGATAAAGATTCTAAATATCTTTTTAACTTAAAATATTTAAAATGTTCTTTATAATGTATCAAAGATAAACGTAAATCGATCCATACAACAAAACCTAATCCACCAGCAATAATCAAGCCACAAATAACTAAATTGATCCATACATTTCCTACATAAGGAACCAATGAATTATTTCCTAAAATATCAAATCCTGCATTACAAAAAGCAGAAATCGCATGAAATAAACTATAATAGATACCTTTAATTATTCCAAATTGAGGAATAAAAACAAATGATAAACAAATTGCTCCTAATAATTCAAAAAAAACTGTATATTTAATAACTCTTTTAATATAAATCCCCGTTTCATTTAATGAATTTCTATTTAAAGCTTCTTGCATTACAATTTTATTTGCATACGTTAGTTTTCTTTTTAAAGCCACGAAAAACATTGACATCAGTGTTAAAAAACCTAATCCTCCTATTTGAATCAATAAAATAATAATAATTTGACCAAAAAGAGTATATTCACTAGCTGTTACATGTGTAACAAGTCCTGTCACACATGTAGCAGATGTTGCTACAAATAAATGATCTAAATAACTACTTGTTGAATGCAATCGATGACTTATCGGTAAGTTTAATAAAAACGACCCTATTAAAATTACTGCAAAAAAACTAAAACCTATTCTTCTTACTGCCGAGATATCTAGTTTTTTATATTGTTTACGAAGTATTTTCCTTTTCATATTTTTCCCTCAGTTCTATTAAAAAAAGACATGTTTCCATGCCAATTTAAAAACAAATGATAATAAGCCAAGTTCTGTATTAAATAATCATTTATCTACGCTTACACGTCCTTTATCTCGTTCAATTCCGATTTAAAGATTCCCCTACCAAATTTGGGTTTCTGCCTTGCGGAGCTTTCCTCTTTTCAGCCATAGTTTCCTATGGAATTGTCTCTGTGGAGCCATTTATGAAGTTCTACCATAGTTGCCCTTAGGTTTTCCTTCTGTCGTTAGTTTACACTACCCTCACTTATTGATTCGTGAGGCACAAACACTACAATCATCGCAGATTGTGGCAGCCTGGACTTTCCTCTACTTCAATGAAGCAGCGATTATCTGTCATTTGTTATTTATTTTTAAATACTGCTTTTTCTAATAATGATAATCTTTTTAAGATATCTACATTTGAAGAAACATTATCTTCTAATGCTCTTAAATTATCATCTTGTAAAGCTTTTTCTCTTTCTAATCTAGCAATCATTGCTTTTTGATCAGCAAGACGTCTTTCAAGCTGTTCTATTCTATCATAAGAATTGTTCAATAGTCCAGCAAAAGCTTCATAATCTTTGACAACTTGATCTAAGAAGTGATCAACCTCATCAGCATTATACCCTTTAAAATCAACTTTAAATTCTTTACTGACAATTTTTTTTGGACTTAATACGACTTTATATTCCATGCTTTTCAACTCCTTTACCCCATTGTACCAATTTATTTCCTTTTTTCAAGATAAAATATGATTTCTTATCAAAGAGTTGTTATCACAAAAAAAATATGTGTTATAATACCCATATATATGCAAACAAAAAGGAGTTTCTATGGTTAATTATCCAAATAAAAAAAAAAATAATCATTATACATCTATGATTGAGGGTAAGCATAATACAGCACACCGTGGGATGAACTTAGAAGAAGATATTAACTTAACAAATGAATATTATTTATCTCATGATATTGCTGTGATTCATAAAAAGCCAACACCTATTCAAATTGTAAAAGTTTCTTATCCAGAAAGAAGCGCTGCAAAAATAGTTGAAGCTTATTTTAGAACACCTTCAACAACAGACTATAATGGTATTTATAAAGGAAGATATATTGATTTTGAAGCTAAAGAAACAAAGACTTTATCTTTTCCTTTTACAAATATTTCTTTACATCAGATTAACCATCTTGATAAAGTTATTCATCATGGAGGTATTGCATTTTTAATTATTGCATTTACTAAAGTGAATGAAGTTTATTTACTTGATGCTTCTTTTATGGTAAAAGCATATAGAAAAAACGATCGTAAATCCCTTCGTTATGAAACAATAAAAGAAAATGGTCACTTAATTAGGCAAGGATTTCTTCCTCGTCTCCATTATTTAGAAATTATTGATCAATATTATTGTGAGGTATTTAAATGAAAAGACAAAAAACAAAAAAATTAAATTCAAAAAAAATTATTACAATTGTAACAATGCTTATTCTTTGCTTGATCTTAGTTTTTTCATGCATTTTTGGTTACAGTATATATAAGGATACAGCTGCCTTTGATTCTGAAAAGTTATTATCATCTGGAGCAAGTATCATGTATGACAGTGACGGAAATGTTATGTATACGTATGGTAGTCAAGAAAATGGTACAAGAGAAAATATTACGTATGATGATTTACCACAAGTTTTAGTTGATGCCATTGTCGCTGCTGAAGATTCACGTTTCTTTGAACATAATGGTTTTGATTTACCACGTATTGTTAAAGCTGCACTTTCTAACTTGAAAGCAGGTGGTATTACAGGTGGTGGTTCTACAATTACTCAACAGTTAATTAAAAAAACTTATTTCCCTGATGCTCAAAAAACGTATTCTCGTAAACTAAGTGAAATCATTTTAGCAATCCAAGCAGATAAAGCTTTAAGTAAAGAAGAAATTTTAACACTTTATTTAAATAAGATCTATTTTGGTAGAAGTACTAGTTCTATTGGAATTGCTGCTGCTAGTAAATATTACTTTAATAAAGATGTTAGTGAATTAACTCTTCCTGAAGCAGCTATGCTTGCTGGAAGTTTAAATTCTCCTTATAACTATGATCCTTATTATTGTCTTGAAAAAGCAACAAATAGACGTAATACAATTTTAAAACTTATGATGAATCATGGTTATATTACACAAGAAGAATATGAAGAAGCAAAAGCTACAAAAATAGAAAATACATTATGTGCTTCACCAACTACAAATAACAATACACTTGCTGCATATGTTGATATCGTAACAGCAGAAGTTAAAAAAAGAACTGGTTTAGATCCTTTAAAAACACAATTAAATATTTATACTTATTGTGATGTAGATACACAAACACTTGCAAGCGCTATTGGAAATGGAGAAAAATACGCATACAGTGATGAAGATATGTGTATGGGTGGTGCCGTTCAATCAAGTCAAGATGGTCGTATTGTTGCCGTTATTGGTGGCAGAAATTATTCTTATGGAAATTATAACTATGCTACTCAAAAACAACAACCTGGTTCATCCGTTAAACCATTTTTAGATTATGGTCTAGCTTTTGAAAATCTAGATTGGTGTACAGGAAAAACTTTAGAAGATACACCTTATTCCAAAGGAAAGTTCACTCCTAAAAACTGGGACGGTCAATTCCATGGAACAGTTACACTTACAAGTGCTCTTGAAAATTCTTGGAATATTCCTGCTATTAAAACTTATGAAGAAGTAACTAAAGAAATTGGTAAATCTGGTGTTGTTTCAGCTATGGAATCTCTTGGAATCGATATGTCAAAAGAAACTAATCCAACAAACTTATCTTACGCTATTGGTGGATGGGATAGAGGAATCTCTCCTCTTGAAATGGCAAGTGCCTATGCTACAATTTCTAATAATGGTTTATATACTGAAAGTCATACTATTAACTATGTAGAAGTTGTCCAAACAGGTGAAAAATATAATATTGATGAAGAAATTCAAAATAATGCTAAACAAAGTGCTTATTCAAAAGCAAGTGCTTTTATGGTAAGACAAGTTATGCTTGATTATACAAAAAATGGTAGTGGTAACTATGCTTATGTATCTGGTATAAATAATATAGGTGCTAAAACAGGAACATCTAACTGGTCAAGTACCGCTAAAAATGGTATGGCTGGAAAAAGCCGTGATTTATGGATGTCTGCTTATACTCCTGATTACATTTGTTCAGTTTGGATGGGATTTGGTAAAGAAGGTATCGAAAAAGGTAAAACAACAAGCCGTTATAAAGCCTATCCTGGTAAAGTTGTTCAAATGTTATTAAAACATTTACAAAGTAAAAATAGTAAAAAATCATATCCTGATCAACCATCAACAGTGACTCATGATGGTGATGATTATTATAAAAAAGGTTCAAAACATGAATCACATGCTTCAGTAACAGAAGAAACAACTGAAAATACTGATGATCAAACATCAAATGATAATCAATCATCTCAAAATAATCAAAATGGTCAAAATAGCGATAGTAATAACACAAACAATGGTAATACAACTAATGGTGATCATTCTGGAGATAATACAGGTGGTAATACTGGAGATAACACTGGTGGCAATACAGGAGATAATACTGGTGGTAACACAGGCGGTAATACCGGTGGTGGAGATCAATCTTCTCAAAATCAAGGAAACAATTAAAAGTCAACTTTACGTTGGCTTTTTTATTTTTCTTCAAAATTTGCTTTTATCATACAAAATAAGGTATACTTGTATAAAGAAAAGATGGAGGTATCTTATGTCTTCGAAAACAAATAAATTGAAAAAGAAAAAAGCAAATAAAAAGAAGCTTTTTATCGCTATAGCTATTTTATTAATAGTTACAGTTTTTGCTGGTGTAAGTGTTTTAGCTTATGGTGTCTATAAAGATACTGATGCCTTTGATGCTAAAAAGCTTTTATCATCTGGAGCAAGTGTCATGTATGATGATCAAGGAAAAGTTCTTTATACATATGGAAGTCAAGAAAATGGTGCAAGAGAAAATATTACTTATGAAGATTTACCTCAAGTACTTGTTGATGCAGTTGTTGCTGCTGAAGATTCTCGTTTCTTTGAACACGATGGTTTTGACTTACCTCGTATTGCTAAAGCAGCTATGTCTAACTTAATTGCTGGTGGTATTAGAGGCGGTGGTTCTACAATCACTCAACAGTTAATTAAAAAGACTTATTTCCCTAATGCCGAAAAAACCTACACAAGAAAATTCAGTGAAATTATTTTAGCAATCCAAGCAGATAAAGCTTTAAGTAAAGAAGAAATTTTAACGCTTTATTTAAATAAGATCTATTTTGGTAGAAGTACTAGTTCAATTGGAATCGCTGCTGCTAGTAAGTATTACTTTAATAAAGATGTTAGTGAATTAACTCTTCCTGAAGCAGCTATGCTTGCTGGAAGTTTAAATTCTCCTTATAACTATGATCCTTATTATTGTCTTGAAAATGCAACTAAAAGACGTAATAAAATTTTAAATTTGATGGTAAGACATGGTTATATTACACAAGAAGAATGTGATGAAGCAAAAAATGTCAAAGTTGAAAATACACTTTGTGCTGCGCCTTCAACAAACAGTTCAGTAAATGCAGCATATGTTGATATCGTAACAGCAGAAGTCAAAAAAAGAACTGGTTTAGATCCTTTAAAAACACAAATGAATATCTATACTTATTGTAATAGCGACACTCAAGCACTTGCTGCTGCAATTGGTAATGGTGAAAAGTATACATATGGTGATGAAGATATGCGTATGGGTGGTGCCGTTCAATCAAGTCAAGATGGCCGTATCGTTGCCGTTATTGGTGGCAGAAATTATTCTTATGGAAACTATAATTTTGCTACTCAAAAACAACAACCTGGTTCATCCGTTAAACCGTTTTTAGATTATGGTCTAGCCTTTGAAAATTTAGATTGGTCTACTGGTCATTCTATCAATGATGATGACTATTATAATGGTAAATTTAAAAACTGGGATAGACAATTCCATGGTTTGGTGACTGTTGAAAACGCACTTGAAAATTCTTGGAATATTCCTGCTATTAAAACATTTGATGAAGTTGAACAAAAAATCGGTAATGATAAAATCAAAGAAGCTATGGAATCTCTTGGAATTGATATGTCAAAAGAAAACATTGGTCTTGCAAGTGCCATTGGTGGTTGGTCTTATGGTATTTCTCCACTTGAAATGGTCAGTGCTTACGCGACAATTTCCAATAATGGTTTATATACTGAAAGTCATACCATTAACTATGTAGAAGTCGTTCAAACTGGAGAAACTTTTAATATTGATGAAGAAATTCAAAATAATGCTAAACAAAGTGCTTATTCAAAAGCAAGTGCTTTTATGGTAAGACAAGTTATGCTTGATTATACAAAAAATGGTAGTGGTAACTATGCTTATGTATCTGGTATAAATAATATAGGTGCTAAAACAGGAACATCTAACTGGTCAAGTACCGCTAAAAATGGTATGGCTGGAAAAAGCCGTGATTTATGGATGTCTGCTTATACTCCAGACTATGTTTGTTCAGTTTGGATGGGATTTGCTAAAGAGGGAATTAGTAAAGGAAAGACAACGAGTCAATATAAAGCTTATCCTGGTAAGGTGGTTCAAATGCTTCTAAATCATTTACAAAGCAAAGGAAGTCAAAAATCATATCCTGAACAACCTGATGATGTTGAACAAGCAGCAATGGTTAAAGGTATTTATCCATATGTTTCACCTGGTGAAGGTATGAGTGAGGATATGATTATTCAAGCTTGGTTTAAAAAAGGAACTGCTCCTACTCAAAGTATTGATAGTGATGTCTTTAATTTAAGTGAACTTACTTCATTTGATGTAAGTCTTAATGGTCAAAGTCTTTCATTTAACTTTGCACCTTATAATCCTGAAAATGCAACAACAGATGAAAATGCAACTGAAGGAACAAAGACATTTGGTAAAGTTGTTTATACAGTCGTTGTTAGCGATGAAAGTGGTCAAGAATTGCATCGAGAAAACTTCTCAACCGCTTCTGGAACACTTAATTATACAGTCACATCAAATGTAAAAGTAACTGGTTTTTATAGTTATGAAAATGCTCCTGAGCGTACATCAAATAAAATAGAAAAAACAATTGCTTTACAGTTAACATCTATTAATGCTTCTCTTTCTTGTGATAGTGGGCAAATGAATGATGGTGCAGTTATATCATCTACATCAATTCGTGCTGTGATTAATGAACAAGGTCAAGGTCATGTACTTACAATTGCTTTATATGATAGAAGTGGTAATCTACTTTCTTCTGTTAATCATAATAATGCTACTTTTTCTAATTTAAGTCATGGTCGACAATATTATGTTAAATTTATAGAATCTAATGGTTCAAGTTCTGCAGAAAAAACAATTCATTTTTATATTTCTTAAAAAACATTCATTATGAATGTTTTTTCTTTATCTAATAAATATTATTTTTTACCCTTTTATATTATAATAAGATACAAAAAGGGGGAAAATATATGTCTTGTACAACATTATTAGTAGGAAAAAAAGCTTCTTTTGATGGATCTACAATGATTGCTAGAAATGATGATTCTGGTGCTGATGGATTTACACCTAAAAAATTCGTTGTTATTTCTTCAAAAGAACAAAAAAGAAAATATAAAACAGTCATTTCTCATTTAGAAATTGATTTACCTGAAAATCCAATGTCTTATACAGCTATGCCTAACGCTGTTGAAGGAAAAGGAATTTGGGCTGCAAGTGGTATTAATGAAGAAAATATTGCTATGACAGCAACAGAAACAATTACTTCAAATCCACGCGTTTTAGGAGCTGATCCGTTAGTAGAATATGATGAAATCAATCATGTAGCCGGAGGAATTGGTGAAGAAGATATTGTTTATATTGTTTTACCTTATATTCATAGTGCACGTGAAGGTGTAGAAAGATTAGGAAGTCTATTAGAAAAATATGGAACTTATGAAATGAACGGTATTGCTTTTCAAGATCGTGATGAAATTTGGTGGTTAGAAACAATTGGTGGACATCATTGGATTGCTAAAAGAGTACCTGATGATCATTATGTGGCTATGCCTAATCAATTTGGAATTGATGATTTCGATTTAGAAGATGCTTTAACTTCAAAAGAAAATCATATGTGTTCTGCTGATATGAAGGAATTTATAGAAAAATATCATCTTGACCTTTCACTTAATTCAAAATTTAATGCTCGTGATGCTTTTGGAAGTCATGATGATTCAGATCATATTTACAATACACCTCGTGCATTTGATATTGAAAGATATTTTAATCCACATACATTTAATCATCAACCAAGTGATGATGATATTCCATGGTCTCAAGTGCCAGAAAAGAAAATTACTGTTGAGGATGTAAAATATGCTCTTTCTTTACATTTCCAAGGAACTAACTATGATCCTTATAAATCTTATGGAGATTTATCTCAAAAAGGAATGTATCGTCCTATAGGTATTAATCGTAATGATTTCTTATCAGTCATTCAATTAAGAAATGATGTACCTCAAGCTTTCCAAGCAATAGAATGGATTGCTTATGCATCTAATGTCTTTAATGCCTTAGTACCATTTTATGGTAGTATTACTGAAACACCTGATTATTTAGCGAATACAACAGATACTGTTTCTACGGATAATTTCTATTGGTCAAGTCGTTTAATTGCTGCAATGGCAGATGCTTCTTATAGAAAATCGTCTATACATATTGAACGTTATCAAAAAAATGTAATGGCTAAAGGACATCATTTAATCAATGTTTATGATGAACTTTTACAAAAGGAAAACGACTTAAATAAACAACTTCAACTTAAACATCAAGCTAATCAAGAAATAGCTGATATGTTAAAATCAGAAACAAATAAAACAATTTCTCTTGTTTTAAATGAATTAAGTCTTTCAATGAAAAATAAATTTGAACGTTCAGACGCATAATAAAAAACTGTTACAAATTAGCCACTTTAATTTGTAACAGCTTTTTTTATTATAAATTTATCATTTGATAAATAATATTTTCGTACTCTTTTTCATGTTTTGCATAAGATGCACAATGATTACTATCTGGATATGTATATACTGAAATATTAGAATAATTCAATTCTTTAATCTTTTTACTAATATTTACATTACAAAAAAAATCTAAATCACCATGAAATATAATAATTGGCATCTTAGTATTTTTTATTATTTCAAATGAATCAATACTTTTTAAATCTTTTTTTACAATTCTTTTAAATAAAAAGTTTAATGATGGCATAAATGGATATTCAGGTAAATGTATATTTCTTTTTGAAAAGTCTCTTAATTCTTCATAAGGTTGCATAAAAGGAGAATCCGCAATAATTCCTGATACAATCCCATTAAGTAAAGATGACGTCATTAATACTGTAGCAGCACCCATTGAAGTACCATATAAATATATAGGCAAATTTTGTTTATGATGTGCCCACATAACCCAATTATATATATCATCTTTCTCACACAAACCAAATGTAACATATTTACCTTCGCTTTTGCCTCCACCTCGTTCATCCATTATTAACAAATCACAATTATTTTTTTCATAAAACCAAATAGCCAATTTTGAAAAATCTACATACCATGGACTTTTCCAACCATGACACATAACAATAAGTTTATCATGTCCTTCTTTATGAAAATATCGTCCATACAATTTTAAATGATCATCTGAAAGTATAGTAATTTCTTCCATTGGATAATTAAGGATTCTTTTCTTTCTTTCTTGTAAAATATCCGCATAACCATCTGGCATAAACTTCTCCATATTTACTTTTATTTTTCTAGAAAAAGTATATAAAAAAAATAAATAAACGATTATCCAATATATAATAAACACTCCTAAGATAACTACAATCAAGTTCATATTTTTTCCTTTCATACATAGGAAGAGACTGCCTAAAGCAGTCTCTTTTATTTTAATCTTTTTTTAATTTTTTTATAGTTATAAAGAATGCTGCAGCTGCAACTAACATTGTTCCAAAAATCATTACATTTGTATCATCACCTGTAGTAGGATTTTTAGAATTTTCTTTTTTAGAATCAGTTGATACTGTTGCTTCAACATTTGATTTAGAATTTGAATCTGAACCTGTTGTTGAGTCTGTTTTAGAATTTGAATCACTTGGTTTGGAATCTGAACCATCTGGTTTAGAATCCGATCCATCTGTTTTAGAATCTGAATCATCTGATTTGATATTATCAACCTTTGTTCTCCAAACTTGAGCACCATTAAATGGATTTGCAGTACCAATAACCATATAGCCTGGTGTTTCTGTAATAATACGTAATCCGTGATTATATCTATCACCAAAACCATTTGTTGTTAATGTTGTTACTTTTACATTACCACTTTCATCTTGTTTAATAGCATAGAAATCAAAACCAGCTTCTGAATCTTTCATATAACCTAAACATGTTTTTAAATAACCTAAGTTTTCAGAAGTTGTAAATGAAATTAACATTTCATACATTGCTTTAATTTCTTCTGGTAAATTACTATTCTTTAATAATTCTTCTAATTTTTCATGAATACGATCATATAAATCAACAAAATCTTCAGATACTTTTTGATTTAATAATTCTCTTAATTCTCTTAATTGAGTATTAATTTCTTCTAATTGATTTACAATTTCATCAGGAAGTTCAACATTAATTGAACCATCAAGAATTGCATTTACTAATTTAGCTTTTTGTTCATCTGTTAATGAAACAGCTGTATATGCTTTTGATTTTGATTTGCTATTTAATCCAGTAGTAGCAACCGGACTTTCTTCATTAAGTTCTTTTACAGCCGATTCAATAAGTGCATTTGCATCTTCTTCAGTCACTGAGTCTTGAGCATAAGTACTTACTGCATTTGTACCATTAGAAGCAAACATTAATTTAGCAAGAACAAGAATATAATTTAATTGACTTTCCCATTCTTCTTGACTCATATTCAATAATTCCCCATTAACTAATTGAGCAATACAATGAGTTAATGATGTTTCATCCATTGTTGATAAATACATCGTATCACCAACAACATTTGTCATCCAAGTATATTGATTCATATGAGATTCATAACCTGAACCAATTCCTGTAATACTTTGAGGGAACATTTCTGTTGGATCACCAACAACCATTTCGATATTTTCGTTATGATCCATACGATATAAGTTAATAGATTGAGATAAGTTCTTAGCTAATACTCTAAATGATCTTTCAGTTAAAATATTAGTTAAAGAATAGTTTACATCATTATAATCACCAATGTATAAATAATCTCCATAAACTTGTAAAGTACATGCACTAGCTGCTGTTCTTTCAGGATCAACACCAAATGTATATTTAGCACCATCTGCTTTATTTCCAATAACTGGTGTCCAAGTCCATGCATTTGCGTCATTTACATCCCCAACATTTGGATTATAAACACCTTTTACAACAGCAAAACCTTGTTCTTTAGTTTTATCTTTAGCCTTACCAGTTACAATTGAAGCATAAATTGTATTTTCACCATATTGTACAACTTGATAAAGACCTCCGCCACCTTCGCTATCTTGACGATTTACAGCAGGATAATTAAACATATCTTGTTGATTTGCAATTGTTTTAAAACTACCATGTAAAACATCTAAATTAGTTTCATTGAAATTGCTATTAACAGTTTCAGGTTCTTTTGCAGCCATAATTGTTGCACCAAAAGTTTCACCTTGAGTTGTGTCAGCTAAACCACCTGCTAATAACCATTCTTCTTTGCTACCATCTGCTTTAGTTGCAACAAAAGTATCGATTGCACGTGTAGAAGTAAATACATATTGGTTATTTAATGCACGATATCCATCTGTTGTTACACATTGTGCTACTTTTACTAACTTATCAGTTTTTGGATCTAATTCATAAACACAAGGAACACCTGTTTGATATGAAATTTCATAATTAATTGCAATATTTGGATCATTTGGAATATCCATTCCATACATTTTTTGTCCAGCTAAAGCTTTACCATCAGACACTAAACCAACAAAATATAATTTACCATTATAATTTGTTGCTGCTCTAAAGATAGGAACACCATCACATTTTCCATCATCGTAAAGTGTTCTAGACATTAAAATTTTTGTTTCACCAGTTTTTATATTAAATTTCAAGAAAACTGAACCTGCTGCATAGCCATCATCTTCTTTACCTTTATTTAATTTACCATTAAACATAACATCGACTACTGCTTTTGCAACATCTGCACTAGCACCAAATGAGCTAACTGCACGTTCAACTTGAGAATATGCACTTAATGCACCATACATAGTTCCCATATAAACCCAATCACCTGAAGTTGCTGCACAATACGTATAAGATTGTACGCTATCACCATTTTCAGATGTTTGGCTTGTATTTTCCATAATTTGTTTAGAACCATTAATATAGTCTACAATACCGTCTTTTGTTTCAGTTCCACTATTCTTATGAGAAACCTTTTCAAATAAATAATTACCATCTTGTGTTGTGTAAGTTATAGGAAAATCAGTTCCATTACTCTCTTTTGCAAATACTGATATTGGAGAACACATCAAACTTACAGCTAACATTCCACAAAAAATTTTCTTTTTCATTTTTTCTCCTTTCATATTTTTGTAATACTAATACTTAACCATTAATTTTTGCATATAAATGAACAAATGCATATTAATCATATAATATTTCAAATCATTAATGACCAACATTCATTTTCAATTATCGCATGCTAATTATAGCTTAACTAGCTAAATCATTCAACTAATTATGTATAAAAAATGTGATTCTTATTAATAATTATGTGAAAAATAAAAAATCCAAAGAATAATGCATTCTTTGGAATCTATTAAATCATATATTTTTAGATAAAATATTATTTATTTTGATATACTGCAACGATTTCACCAATATATCTTTGATGATAATCTTTTTGTGGATACCACTTTTCATCTAAAGATTGATCAATAAATTTTTTAGGATCAATCATATCACTATAAACTTTTTTACAAACAAAAACCATTTTTCCTTGTTTAAACGTAGGTTGATTTTCAACTTCTTCCACGTCAAAAGAAACTTCAGCAATCTTATCACCGTCTCTACCTGATTTAGAACCTAAAACTCCTAATTCTTTTTTATAACCATCAAATAAAGTAACCGTAAAATAATCACCTGCATCTACAAATTCCTTTGTATATCTTTGAGGTCTAATATAAACAGTCATCACATTTTTACCCCATAAATGACCAAGTTGTCCCCAACTAGCTGTCATTGTATTGACAACACCTTCTTTTTTAGCTGAAATAAGGACCCAATGATTACTAATTTCATCAAAAGGATTAAACTTTAAATCTTGAATATTTACTTTTTCAAACATAATATTACCCCCTAATATCCTAATTCTTCATTTATAACAAGCACCGTCATTCTATTTAACGGTTGCCTTGCAATCTTCACATAAGCACTACATATACGATCATCACTTTGACAATCAACACATTTTCCAACTTGAATGCATGGTGTATTTTTATGTAAACGCATGGCATTGGCTGGACATGACATATTTTTTATATGTTGAATTGCTGAAACTTCATCATCAAAGATTTTATTTGTTCCTACAATCACAACCACTTTTTTAGGGCCATAAATCATTGCTGCTACACGATTTCCATTTCCATCAATATTATAAAGATTACCATTTCTATCGATTGCATTTGAACTTGTCAAATAAACATCAGCTAATAATGATTGATGAAAAACATCTTCAATTTCAGCTCTTGTAAGCCCCTCTTGATAACGATCTAAAAAACGAATAGGTTTAGTTCTTAAATAATCAATAACACCTGTTTCAAATAAAGTCATTGACCCACCAACACCTACTGTTTGATTTTCCTTAATTAAATTATCTAAATAATTTAGTAATTCTTTTTTATTTTCTAAAAAAAGTAATTCAATATGATTTTGATTAAATGCTTTTTGCATTTTTTTATTTTTGATTTCTAATATTTTCTCTACATTTTGATCCATTATTATCTTCTCGATTCTTTTATTTTATCCTTACACATATCATATAAATGACATTCTATACAATTTGGATTTTGTGCTTTACAAAAATACCTACCAAAGAATATGAATTGATGATGCGCTTTATTCCACTTATTTCTAGGAATAGAACGACATACTTTTCTTTCAACATCACTTACAGAATCCTCTTTTTTAGCAAAACCTAATCTTTTAGAAATACGTTCAACATGTGTATCTACAGCAAAAGCCGGTTCATTAAAACCAACTGATAAAACAACGTTTGTTGTTTTTCTCCCTACTCCTGGTAAACTTTCTAATTCTTTTCTAGTTTTTGGTACCTCTCCTTCATATTGATCAAGGAGTACTTGTGCCATCTTCTTTAAATTTTTTGCTTTATTTCGATAAAGTCCAATAATTTTAATATCATTTTGTAAATCTTCTAAAGAAGCATTTGCGAAAGATTCAACAGTTGGATATTTTTTAAAAAGTGACGCTGTCACTTGATTTACTTTTTTATCTGTTGTTTGAGCAGAAAGCATCACAGCTACTAAAAGTTCAAAGACATTTTGATGATTAAGTTCACAATGAGCATCAGGGAATAGCTCTTCAAAATAATCTAATACACGATTTGTTTTTTCTTTATTCATCTTCCCACCAATGATAATGACTTTCTTTTATTTTTCTTTCTTGTGGCTTTTCATCAATATATCTTTCTTTTATACCATTTTGTGCCCAATTTATTAAGATACCTTCTATATATCTTAAAGTTAGTACCTGACTTTTAACAGCTTCTTTTAAAGCTTTTAAAATCATTTCTTCACTATATCCACTTTGAACCCATTCTTTAATACTATCAAATTCCATAGGTGTTAAAGGTCTTCCAAATTGTTCTTCAAAAACATCAATTAAATTTGTCTTTTCTTCTACTGGTGCTTGTTTATTTTCTAAAAGCTTTTCTTCAAAATGATTTAAACAAATTGCTCCATTTTTATTAAAAATCCATTTTTTCTTTAAAAGAGATTCTAAAATTTGATCCATTTCATGAGGTGTACAAGACGAATATTGTAATAATAATGTAGGTGCAATCATCCTTTTATGCAAATCAACAAAAGTATATATTAATAATAGTACATGGCATTCTGCATCAGATAAAGACAGTTCTTTACTTCTTAAAAGTAACAATCTTTCTAAATTAATACAGCCAATATCTTTTAAATATTTAATCATAATCGTCTTATAATTTATATGCTTTTAAGAATTCTCCATCATCTAAAGAATAAAATGCATATAATAAAGTATCCTTTCCTTTATAAGTTAAAAAATAAACAAATTGATCATTTTCATAAGCTATTTCTACTTTTGTTGCATTTACTTGATACTTTTGAAAAAAAGCATCTTTTACTGCTTTTTTAGAAAAAGCTTTTCCTTCAAAAGTATCCACTTTTTTTAAATTTTTATTACATACAACATACATTGTCTTCTTTTTATTTTTAACTTTAACAATATAATTAACATGCTTATTTTGATAAGCATTAAAATAGTCATCATAGTCATAATGATATCGATCACAAATTTCCTCTTGTACACTTACCAAATCATTTTTATGCTTTGTATATGGGACATGTACCCAAAGCATATAAAAACAAATATATACAAAAATTATAACTAAAAACGTTAACACAATCTTAAAACGATGTTTTCTAAAAAAAGCCTTCATACACTCTCCTCCATGCCATCTTATTATACCCTTTTTATAAAAAAAGAAAAAGCCTTTTAGGCTTAGTCTCTACGTTGATCATTTCCAAGAACTATTAAAACAATTCTAAGTAACGAAAGTAATGCCGATAACATTCCTGCAACATAAGTTAGTGCAGCTGCCGTTAACATCTTTTTAGCCCCAGAATATTCATCTTCAGCTAAATAACGATCATTTAAAATACCTAAAGCTCTTGATGATGCGTCAAATTCTACTGGAAGTGTTACAATTTGAAATAGTAACATTAAACTTGTAAGTAATACACCAATCCATGCAATAGATGTTCTTCCCATAAAAAGACCTATTACAATAGCTACCCATCCTAAATTATAAGAAAAATTACAAACAGGAATAATTGCATTTCTAAATGTCAAAGGTTTATATCCTTCTTGATGTTGAAGTGCATGACCACATTCATGAGCTGCTACTGCAAGAGATGCAATACTTGTTCCATGATAAATTTCATGAGATAAATGTAAAGTATGATTACTTGGATTATAGTGATCACTTAAATGTCCTTGTACTTCATAGATTTGAATATTTGATAATCCATTTTGATTCAATATTTCTCGTGCAACTTCAAAGCCTGTTAAATGTCTTCTATTTTGAATTCTTGAATATTTACGATAAGCACTTGATACTTTCCATTGTGCTAATGCCATTAATGCGACACCCACTAAAACAAGAATATTTCCTAACATATAATAAACATTGCTATAATAGTAATAATTAAACATTTTCTTCACCTCGTTTATAGTTTACATCTTTATTATGAACAGAAAATGAAAAAGATGCTTAATTCATAGCATCTTTTAATCTGTTACTAGGTTTAAATGTCACTGTTTTACTAGCAGGAATAATCATTTCTTCTTGAGTTTTAGGAGAAATTCCTTTTCTTGCTTTACGATCATTGACTTTAAAAGTACCAAATCCAGAAATAAGAACTTTATCTCCTTCAACAACACTTCTAGTAATCGTATTAAACACAGTATCTACAAGTAGTTCTGCTTCTTTTTTTGTTAAATTACGTTCTATTGAAACTGATTCAACTAATTCTTTCTTATTCATTTTCACACCCCGCAATAATAAAAATACTAGGTTAGTATAGCATCTAAAAAACGTTGTTTCAAGAGATTTTTAAAGAACTTTTTTAAAAAAATTATAAAACAATTGCTATCACATTTGATTTGCCTTTATTTACAATTTTAGACAATATATCGTGTATTTTTAAACTTGCGTTTTCTGGAATCATATTTAATTTATAATACATTCCTTCTTCTATCAAGTCTCCTAACTTCCTACCAAAAACATCACATGAAAAGATAGCTTCTTTATCATTTCCATTATGATTTAAATAATCTATAAAGCTTTCAGCTTGTTGTTTTGAACCAATAATTGGTTCAAAAGTACTTTCAATATCAATTTTGATCATATAAGTGGTTGCAGCTTTACTTTTTAATTTCATCCCATATCTTGAACCTTGTTTAATAATTTCAGGTTTAGATAACTCTATTTCTTCTAAACGAGGAATAGCATAACCATAGCCTGTTTGTTTAACCATGGTAAGGGCATTAGAAATACCATCATATTCATCTTTAATTGTCATTAATTCTTGCAACAAAGCAAGAATTGAAGAACGATCTACTTCATAACCAACAATATTTGTTAATAATTCATCATACAAACCATTTCTTTCTTCAATACGAATAGTGGCTGAAGAATGTGATGTATCGACACTCTTTAAATAAGCTCTTTTAACAAAATCATAAGACTCTATTCCTTCTGTAATATGTTTGATATCTTTTATTTTTTTTATTTCTACTAATGAATTTTTTAAAGCTTCATCTAATGTTTGTTTTAACCAATGTTTTTGATTTAACATTGCAATATAACGAGGAACCTCTATCTTTACTTCATGAATTCCAAATTCATTAAGTGCTTCTTGTAAAAGATGCACAATTTGTGTTTCTAACATATTTGTTGTATCAATTGCCATGATTGGAACATCATATTCTTTTTGATAACTTTCCACAACATTTTGACAATGTGTACTTGAAGGATCCTTACTATTAACAATAACAATAAATGGTTTTCCAATATCTTGTAATTCTTGAATAATTTCTCTTGTTGCGGTATGATAGCTTCTTTCATCAATTTCTAGAAAACTACCATCACTGGTAACCACAATACCAATTGTTGAATGATCTTGAATAACCTTTTTTGTACCAATTTTGGCTGCTTGATCAAAAGGAATGCTTTCATTATACCATGGTGTTTTAACAAGACGTATACCACTATCATCTTGATAACCACTGGCACCTTCAATAACATATCCTACGCAATCTACTAAACGAACATTAATTTTAAAATCTTCTTGTAAATCAATTTTGACTGCTTGATTAGGAATAAACTTAGGTTCTACCGTCATAATCATTTTACCTTTACCTGATTGAGGTAATTCATCAATCGTTCTTATTTTTACATCAGGATCTTCAATATAGGGAATTACTGCCATTTCCATAAATCTTTTAATAAAAGTTGATTTTCCACTTCTTACAGGACCAACGATTCCTAAATAAATATCACCTTGACATCTCTTTCCAATATCTTTAAGAATTTGTTTCGTTTCCATTATCATAACTCCTTTTATTCCAATATATTAAAAACTTAAGAAATCATTCCTAAATAATAAAAACAAAGCATTAAAACAAATGCTAAAAAATCCAAGAAAAAACCTAACCATAAAGTATAGCTATACTTCTTTGTATGAATACTTCCATAATATAAAGAAACAACATAAAGTGTTGTATCACTTCCTGTTTGTAAAATAGATCCCATTAAACTATATAAATGATCAACACCATAATGTTCATAAATTCTTTTTAAAATAATAAGTGATGTTTGACTACTGATAGGTCTTGTAAAAGCCATTAATAATAAATCTAGAGGAAAAGAGAAAAAATGGATAAATAAGGAACTTATAAAAGTCACAAAACTACTACTGATAAAAAGATTGACCCATAAAGTAAGAAGCATTAAAGAAGGAAAAAGAACCATTAAATATTGCATTCCTTCTTTAACACCTGCTATAAATTCTTCATAAATAGGTATTTTCTTATAAGCACATTCTAAAAAACTCCATAAAATAATAAATAGAATCAAATTAGACATGTTCTATCCCCTTAATAATAAGAATTCCTATTAGTGTAATAAAGAAACCAATAAATAAACTATAAGGATAAAAAGCCAAAATATTTTGACTACGATAATTTTGTCTAATAGTCATCATGGTTGTTGGTAAAATAGAAAAACCTGCTGTATTAATGACTACAAGTATTTTTATTTGTAAAGGATAATTATTCTCTTTTAACTTAGAAATTGCGTGTAAACCACTCATTGTCGCAAGTGTTCCAAGTCCCAATAAGTTAGCAATTAGATTAGAAGATAATGCTTGATAGATTTCTTCATTTTCTATACAAGATCCATAAATCCAATGTAATATCGGTTTAAATAGAAAGTTTAAATGATTCATCATACCTGAAACTTGAATAATTTTTAATAAACCATTCCATAAACAAATACTTAAAATGAGTGTCTTACAAAGTTCAAAAACATCAAATGGTGTTTGTAAGATAGCTTTCAACATTTCCTCTTGTTTATTAAAAAATAAACCCGTAATAATAAAAAGAATAATCCCATAATGAAATATCTTATTCATATAACATATCCTTTAAAATCATTAAATAAAAATCTTTAAAATGATAATATTTCAATCTTTCTTTTTTAATATACACTTGATTACAATAAATAAAGATTTGATCTTCTTTAATCAAATAACTTACCTGTTCATCTTTTCCCTTTGAAATCCATAAATCATCCAAAAACAAATACCATTTCCCATCAATATTTCTAACACCTTTATCAAATAAAACCATCTTTTCATAATCATTAAAACAAGCTTCATATTTTTTATGATGAAATTCAAAATCATTTCCACAATTAAAAGTTACAATAATTAAATCTACTTGATTTTTAACTGCCCTTGTAATCAATGTTCTCTTAGCTTTTTTGGTATATCCTGTTTTACCGCCAACACAATAAGGATATTCTTTTAAAAGACGATTTTTATTATGCCAATAACCTTTTCCATCTAATCTTTTATATTCCTTTGTCTTAACAATTTGATTAAAGAGAGGATTTTGACAACAATATCGATAAAGTATTGCCATTTCTTTAACTGTTGATAAGTTTCCTTCATCTTCTTCATCTAAACCTGATGGATTAGAAAAATGGGAATATTTCATTCCTAAAGCTTTCGCTTTTTCATTCATCATTTCCACAAAATGCTCAACACTACCACCAACACTTTTAGCAAGCATCAAAGCACAATCATTACCACTTCTAAGCATTAAACCATATAAAAGATCTTGAATTGTGATTTGATCTTTTATATGTATATAAACACAACTTCCATAAGCTTTATTAATTGTTTCATCAACAGTAATCTTTTTATCCAAACGACTATTTTCAATAGCTAAAATAGCTGTCATAATTTTAGAAATAGACGCTACACTTTGAATTTCATCAATATTTCTTCCTTCTACAACATATTGATTTATACAATCATAAACAACATAACTTTTTCCATAAAATTCAACATTTGTACAAATCATTTGAAACATCATAAAAAAACTAATTAATAATTTCATCATATCACCTATATCATTTTATGTTTCAGCTTTTCTTTTAACACAAATAGATTAAATACATTACATAGAAAAACAACATCAAAAGACCACTTATTCTATTTAATTCATGATGATAAATCGTTAAAAGCCATAATAAACATCCACTTCCTATAGCTACAAATGTATCTACAATAAATTTACTTTCAAAAGGTACCGGACAAATTAAAGAAACCCCACCTACAATAAATAATATATTAAAAATATTGCTTCCAACAATGTTTCCAATAGCTATACCGGCATTGTTTTTTCTAGCTGCCTGTAAAGAAGTTACTAACTCTGGTAAAGATGTTCCAAAAGCAACAATTGTTAAACCAATAAATCTTTGAGATAAGTGCAAACTATGTGCTATTTGTGTTGCTGCTTTAACAACTAATTGGCTTCCTATCATTACAAAAAAGATACCTAAAACAATCAATAACAAACATCCTAAAAAAGAATATTGTGGTGGTATCTCTTCTTCATTTTCTTTTTGTGATAACCAAAATAAATAAAGCAAATAAAGAATAAACATCATTATTAAAATAAGGCCTTCTTGAATTGTTATCGTTTGTTGGCTTTTCCCTATAATAAGTAAAACAACACTTGCAAGTAACATATAAGGAATCTCAATAAATAATGTTGATTTTTCAATCTTTATTTTTGTAATCAAAGCACTCATTCCTAAGATAATCAAAATATTTAAAATATTACTTCCTACAACATTACCAATCGTAATTCCAGCATTACCTTTTAAACCTGCAACTAATGAAACTGCTGCCTCTGGTAAACTCGTCCCCATCGCACAAATCGTCAAACCAATAACCAATTGAGAAACGTGAAAAATATTTGCTAGCGAAGAAGCTCCATCTACAAACCAATCTGCTCCTTTTACTAAAACAAAAAATCCAGCTACAAGTACTATAAGTGAATAGATCATTGTATTCCTCCTCTTTTTCATTCTATTAATCTTTATTAATTAAATGAAAAAGAAGGGTCATTTTCCCTTCTTTAAATGATTATTGGTTTATTGAAATAGCATGGTTTCTATCTATACATCTTATTTTCTTTTGTTCAAAAAGATCAACTATTTGTAAAAAACGTGTATCCTGTTTACATTCAAAAGAATATTGTTGATTTCTTGTTGTTACTAACATACAAACAGTTTTTTGTCTTAATGAAAGATCAACTTCATAAAAATCATCATATTCTATTTTAAAAAGCTTCTTTTTTTCTACATCATAGCACTCAACTTTATTATTTAAAAAATATAAATACTTTTCAAAATCTTCATCTTCCATTATTTCTCGATGAATACCAAAAAATAATCCAGAAAAACGAAAGGATTTTTTATATTCTTGATGTGCCTTTTCTAATTCATCAAGACTTAAAATGAGTTTTACTTTCATCATTTTTTCTCCTTATATAAAATACAACTGTTATAATTAAACAAATAACCACATAAAAATCAATTGCTGGTAATGGAAAAGCTAATTGAACTTGATTACCATGAACAACTTCATTAATAACAAATAACAAAATAAGCAAAATTGTATTTTTTTGATAATTTATAACATCACTATTCCATAATGCAATCAAATATAAAATAGGTAAAAAATAAAACAAACAATAAATAATAAAACTTACATGAATACTAATATATCCTATAGAACTTAAAGAATGTGCAAGTATTATCTGTCCACAAATCATGGTTATTATCATTATTAACTCCATTAAATAATCAAAAAATAATACTTTATCTATTATTTTCATACAAACGCCTCTTTGTTTTTAAATAATGCCAACCATTAATTATAAGACAAATAATGACACTTAATTGAATAATAGGATAATTAATAAGGGAAACACTATTCATTGCTCTTGCTGGAATATAATTACATAATGATAAAACAATTAATGCTAGATTATTCTTTAAATAATCTACATGCTGTACTTTTCTTAGCGATAAACCATAACAAACAGGCATCATCAAAAGAAGCGTATATCCTACACATATCGTAATTACAAATATCTTTTGACCTAATAACATACTTACAAATTGAAACAAATACATGATCATTATCCATTTTTTATCATCTAATTTTTTCATAAATATCACCCTTTCAATAATTTGATAAAAAATATTATTTTTGTCCCATTACTGCTTCTTCTTTTTTAAATACATCAATCTTTTAATAGCAGGAATGAAATTAACACATATTATCAAAGATATTCCAATATAAATTCCTAAATATATTTCATTTCTTAAGCCATTTTGAAATATTCCAAAAGTAAATTCAAAAAACAGCATCAATAAAGTAAGTATTAATATCATATAATTATTCAAGCTTGTTAAAAATGATATTTCTAAATTAGAATCATTAAATAATTCATAATCACCTAATTCACTCTTCCTTCTAAAATAATACCAATGACCATTTCCACATAATAATTCAACCTTAATTTCTTGATCCATAATCATTTTTTTGATTAACTCTTGTTCTTTTCTTATAGATAAATAACACTTTTTATAAATATATGAGGTATTATCTTTTTCAAAATAATATATAAAAAATTTTTTCTTAGTAAGATTCCATCCATTTTGTGACATCAAATCAAGCCATTTCTCTTCTTTTTTGTAATTAGTGTACAAAAATATTTTAAAAACTTTCTTCATAAATAAACACCACCTTTAAGTAATCTTTAAAAATAACATAGCGTATATTTTAAATACATATTCATGAATATAAATAATAAAAATAATACACAATTTATAC
>CAVESC010000034.1:0-25589 GCA_963618275.1 Bacteroidaceae bacterium | reverse complement strand
TATTATATTAGTTAATTTAAACCATAAAAAAGAAGCTATAAAATTTAAATAGCTTCTTCTTTATAAAAGTATCTAAAATATTATCTATTTAAATAAAGCACTTCCGATTCTAATCATCGTAGACCCATGTTTTAAAGCTTCATGATAATCATTAGACATTCCCATTGATAATTGATCTAATTGATACATTGGATAATCTTTTTGAAGTCTTTGTAAAAGTTCTTGTGTCATTTTAAAATACTTTTCAGTTTCACTGCTTTCAATATGAGGAGCCATCATCATAAGTCCTCTTATTTTAACATGAGGGTAATCTTTCAAACTATTAAATACTTCATCAATTTCTTCTACTTCAAAACCATGTTTACTTTCTTCTTTAGCAATATTTACTTGAATTAAAACAGGCATTTCTAAATCTCTTTTAGCTGCTTGTTTTTCTATTTCTTTTAATAAAGAATAACGATCAACAGCATGAATTAAAGTAACTTTATCAATAATATATTTAACTTTATTTGGTTGTAAAGTTCCAATAAATTGAAACTCACCATTTCCATGATAATTTTCATACTTTTCTAAAAAAGCTTGTACTCTATTTTCCCCAAAGCATGTAACACCTAATTTTTCTAATTTTTCAATTTCTTTAACGTCTACATATTTTGTAGCAGCAACAAGTTTCGCTGGTTTTACTTCTTCTAATATTTTTTTAACTGCATCTTCATTTACAATCATAAAACTCTTCCTTTCATGATAAATTCTTATTTTATTATAATTCAATCAAAAAGAAAAACAAGAACTTAGTCTTGTTTTAATCTTATTCTTTCTGATTCCTTTTTTAATACTTTCATTAAAATCGGTGCACATATTAGATAAAAACAAAAATTACCTACTGCATGAAAAGTATCAAATAATAATCCTGCCATATAATAAACAATATATAAAGAAGGACCACCCAACATTAATTGTTCTAACGATACAACAATTCCAAAAACATATCCCATCAAAAAAGAAAATATAGCCATTGGAAACAACTTAGGTTCTTTATGTATTTTCTTTAAAAAATCCATTAAAAATTGTGTGATCAAACAAATCACAACCCAAGCAAGAATTTGAAAAAAAGTCCATGTTCCCATTCCTAAAAACAAATTAGAAACAACTGTCGTTACAATACTTAATTTAACTCCAAAACCTAATCCAAATAACATAACTGAAATAATAATAATTGAAGTAACAGGCTTAATATTAGGTAATGCTTGAAGATAAATACGTGAAGCAATATTAACAGCTGCCAATATTCCTATTAAACTAATTTCTTTTACTTTATTTGAATGCATAAATTCTCCTATTCATAGTTAACATAATACCAAACAACTTTATCGCCATCTTTCAAATTATATTTAATAGCTGCCATGTTAGGTGCAACACCATTAACACTATACATCCATCCAGACATTGGTCCATGTTGTTTCTCTTTTAAACCACCTATTCCTGAAACATAATAATCACTTCCAGTAACTTCTTCACCATTTTTAGCAGCAATAGTTTTTAATACACTTAAAGCATTACTATTTTTATCTACATTTAATGTTCCTGCCATCATTGTATTTCCCATACCAATTACTTGAATATTAATAGTAATTTTATCATTGTTTGGTTGTTGTGAGGATGAACTGCTATTTGATGAACTGTTTGATTGATTATTATTTGCTTGTCCACCACTTGATGGTGTTTGAGCTTTAGAACCTTGTGAATGATTTACATTACTACTTTTATTATTTTCCTTAGAAGTAGCTGTTGATGAATTACTTTGTGATGTCTTTTTATCATCGTTTTTTTGATCTTTGTTATCCTTTTGGTTTGTTTTATCATTTTTAGTAGTTTCATCTGTTTTTTGTTCTTGTTTAGATGTATCTTCTTTTTCTTCTACATTTTCCTTAGTATTTTTATCTTTCTTATTTTTTGTAGTACTACTTGTTTCCTTTTTTGGTGCTGTACTAACTGTTACTGTATTTGATTTATAATTTCCAGTAACACCGTTATAAATAGAAAAACCACCAATAAAAACAAAAGAAATTGTAATAAATAATATTACAATTCTTTTTGTTTTATCCATCTTTTTTATTTTATTAATGAGCTCTTTCATATTCTTTTCTTAATACTAAGAATAGTCCACCAGATACCATTGATAATGAAATAAACATAACTACATGAGAATCATCTCCAGTTTTTACTGATGTTGTTTTATCATCAGCCTTAGGTGATGTTGATGTATTAGATTGATTATCATCTTTCTTTGGTTCTGTTGGTTGAGTTGGTTCTGTATTATCAGGTTGTTCTGGATTCATCATTTTATCATAAGCTTTTTTAGCTTTAATGATCACTGATCCATTTTTATATGTTCCTAATGTTTTAGCTACTTCTGCAGTTGTATATTCTGCATTATAACCACTTGGGAATGACCCATCACTTAGTTGTGTATTTAAAAGACAATCAACTGGATGAACAGTGTAACTATCATTTAATAAGCTATTTGTATCATAAGCAAACATTCCTTCTAATACTTGTGATTGAGTATCTACATTATCAGTAGTAACCCATCCTGTTGTCATCATAGATGTATTATTTTTAATATAGTCAATTGCTTTATTAATAGTAGCAGCATATTTTTCTTTATTAACAACTGCTAAACCTTCAATAACCCATCCTGTAGTATCATAATCAGCGTAATAAGTTCCGCCCCATTCATAACCACAAACACTAGATGCTGCTAATTCATCGTTTAATTTATTAGCAAGTAAATTTGTTTTTTCTGATGAAGTTACATATAAAGCATATAATGTCCAAACATCTGAAGAAGCTCCCCAGCTACCTTCAACATTTCCATTTTCATCAATTTGACTTTCTAATGTTTCTTTATCTTCTGTAGGATCAACACCTAATAAAACTTCAGTAACAATTTTTTTAGAAAGTGATGTGTTGCTTAAATCAGCTGAAGAAGTATCAAACTGATTACTTTCAGCTTCTAATCCTAAAGATTCTACAGCAAGAATTTTATCTGCATTATTTAAATTATTGTTATTTTTATAATATTCAACAACTTTAGAATAAGCAGAATTAATTTTTGATGTATCATAAGATGTTGCTGATACACCAGAAATGGCAGTCATGAAACATACAACTGAAATCATAAGACTGCATACAATTTTTCTCATTTTCATATTCTTTCCCCTTTCAAATTAAATAACTCCTAAATAAAAAACTAGGCATAGTTATCCTAGTTAATCTCTA
Organism: Bacteroidaceae bacterium; assembly: GCA_963618275.1. GTDB lineage: Bacteria > Bacillota_I > Bacilli_A > Erysipelotrichales > Coprobacillaceae > Faecalibacillus. The sequence goes on along the minus strand of CAVESC010000034.1, from coordinate 22,307 downwards.
GAAGAACTACTTTATACTCCGTAAAGTGTATCCTTAGATATAGGCAAGTATTCCGACTCTGTTTCATTGTTTAAGTGCCTTCCCAGTTTCCCAGTGACATCAACTTATTCTCCACATTACGGCGGCGGGACCGTTCAGGTATTTCACCTGATTCCTTTTTCATTTAAATATAAAATATTTAAAACCTATAAATATTATTCAATTTTACTTTGTACGCGCTCATTATATTATAGTTCTTAAAAAAAATATAGATAAAACGAAAAAATCGCATGAATTCATGCGATTTTAAATTATCTGATTGTTGTTCCTACTGGTAAATCTCCTGCATCTACAACACCTAATACTTTTTTATCTCCACCTGCAAGAACCATACCTTGTGATTCTACACCTCTTAATTTAGCTGGTTTTAAGTTTGTGACAACAATAACTTTTTTACCAGTAAATTCTTCTGGTGAATAAACATCAGCAATACCACTAACAATTTGTCTAGGTTGATCTTCCCCAACATCAATTTGGCTTACTAATAATTTATCAGCATTTGGATGTTTTTCACATTTAACAACTTTTCCAACTTTTAATTCTACTTTAGAAAAATCATCAATTGTAATTTCTTGTTTTGTTTCTTTAGCTTCTTTTTCTTTCTTTTCTTTTACAGCTTTAATAGATGCTTTTTGTTTTGCTTCAATCACTTCTACTTTTTTAGCAACTTCTTTTGGATCTAATCTAGCAAATAACATTTCTGGTTTTTCTACAACTTTAGTTCCAGATGCATATTTGCCAAATTCTTTTAAGCTTTCAAAATCACGTTGATCTGTATTGATTTGATCTAAGATTTTTGTAGATGTTGAAGGCATATATGGATATAACATAACAGCTGAGAATCTAATTGCTTCAATTAAATTATATAATACTGTAGCTAAACGATCTTTTTTAGTTTCATCTTTAGCTAATACCCATGGCATTGTTTCATCAATATATTTATTTGTTCTTCTTAATAAGTTAAAGATTTCATCTAATGCATTTGATGCTTTGAATTCATCCATTTTAGCAATAGATTTTGCTGGCATAGCTAACGCTAAATCTTTTAATTCTTGATCTACAGGTTCACAGACATTTTTATTTTCTACAATACCACCAAAATATTTATTAGACATTGCAATTGTTCTATTTACTAAGTTTCCTAAAACGTTAGCAAGATCACTATTAATTCTTTCTACTAATAAATCCCAAGTAATGCTTCCATCATTATCATATGGAATTTCATGTAATACAAAGTATCTTACTGCATCAACACCAAAAATATCTACTAAATCATCTGCATAAATAACATTTCCTTTTGATTTAGACATTTTGCTTTCACCTTGTAATAACCAAGGATGTCCAAATACTTGTTTAGGTAATGGAATATCTAATGCCATTAACATAATTGGCCAATAAATAGTATGGAATCTAACAATATCTTTTCCAATTAAATGTAAATCAGCTGGCCAGAATTTTTTATATAGTTCACCATGGTTTCCATCTGCATCATATCCAAGTCCTGTAATATAGTTAGTTAATGCGTCAATCCATACATAAACAACATGTTTAGGATCAAAATCAACTGGGATAGACCATTTAAATGATGTTCTAGAAACACATAAATCTTGTAATCCTGGTTTTAAGAAATTATTCATCATTTCATTTTTTCTTGAAACTGGTTGAATAAATTCTGGATGATCTTCAATATGTTTAATTAAACGATCTTGATATTTAGATAATTTAAAGAAATAAGCTTCTTCTTTAGCGTCATGAACATCTCCACCACAATCAGGACATTTTCCATCAACGAGTTGTGATTCTGTAAAGAATGATTCACATGCTGTACAATATTTACCTTCATAATGACCTAAATAAATATCACCTTTGTCATATAATTTTTTAAAGATTTTTTGTACTTGTTTTTCATGATATTCATCTGTTGTTCTCATGAATCTATCATATGATGTATCCATCATATCCCAAATATTTTTAACAACACCTGCAACTTGATCTACATATTGCTTAGGTTCAATTCCTGCTTCTTTAGCTTTAATTTCAATTTTTTGTCCATGTTCATCTGTTCCTGTTTGGAATCTAACATTGTAACCTTCTTGTCTTTTAAAACGAGCAATTGCATCAGCTAAAATAATTTCATAAGTATTTCCAATATGAGGTTTACCTGAAGTATAAGTAATTGCTGTTGTAAGATAATAATCTTTTTCGTCTTTCATCTTCTAATCTCCTTTATAAAAATAAAAAAACGTCCTTATAAAAGGACGAATAATCGCGGTACCACCTTTTTTACACATTGCTGTGTCACTCAAAACTTTAACGCAGTTAACGATTATTTCTAACTATTTGAAATAACTACTCCTGGGCCATCTCTTAAAGTTCAACATACCAGTTTACACCAACCACTAGCTCTCTAAATGTCTTACTTTAACATCTTCCATTCTTCGTATTTATTGTATCCTTATTAACTTTATCAAACCCTTAAATCAATGTCAATGAGTTTCATTGAAAGAAAATATGTTTCACGTGAAACAAAAATAGTATAGCCTAAACTATACTATTTATAATCAGAATGTCCTCTATATTTCAATAAATCTGACACAGTTACAAATTGATATCCTTCCTTACTTAATTGTTCTAGTGCCATTTCCAATCCAGCCACAGAATTTTCATGAATATCATGTATTAATACAATATTGCCATCACCTGTTTTAGCTTTGGTATCTCTAATAATATGGTCACATATAATTTGTGCTCCATTTGCAACTTTACTATAACGCCAATCTTCTGTATCTCCATCCCATAAAATCATACTCAAACCATAAGAACGAAAAGCCGATTTAACAGTATCATTTTTAGCCCCATATGGTGGTCTGATTAATGTTGGTTCTGTACCGCATGCTTTAAAACAAGCTTCTTGTGTTTTGCTAATTTCACTATCTAGTGTTGTTGCATCCAATTTAGTAAGTTGTGCATGTTTATATGTATGGCTTGCTACTTCATGCCCTCTTTCATAAACTGATTTGACAATATTTGGATAAAGATTCATATTTTGTCCTAACTCAAAGAAAGTACCTCGACCATTATATTTTTCAAAAGCATTCATTGCTCTTTCTGTTAAAGTTTTATGTGGTCCATCATCTAATGTAATAGCAACCATTTTTTTCTTTGGATCAACTTTCATTAATTTTGGAGCTTTCACGTCTAATGGTGCATTAGATGGAATATTTTTATTTGCAAGTTTTATGTAATCCTTATTCTTTTTGTAATTAACAACCACTTTGTTTTTTAGTTTTTTATCTGTATAATATGTAAAATCTTTCTTACCTACTTTAATAGCAGTTGATTCTTTATCATATTTTTTTACTCCTAGTTGATCTAATAGCGCTCCATATTTACCATGTAAACAATCCTTTAAAGTTAATAATTGATTTGTTTTGCAATCATACGTCATTATTTGTTTTGTTGATTTTATTTTTGTTTCATCTTCATTAATTCTCTTATAATCTAATTCAACAACGATATATTGTTTATAAATTTTTTTACAAGAGTAATCTAGGTAAAGAATATCTTTTTGATCCTTTTTCTTCTTTTCAGATTTTAGATATGTTTTATATGATTCTTTAATCATTTTATTTAAATTTTTTTCTTTTACTTTAGGATAATATAATGATATATAAAATTGATCATTTTCTTTTTCATAATGTTCAACTGTCCCATAATGTTTATTATCTGTATTGTATGAATTATAGGCCTCATATTTATTTTTACCACCAAATAATAAAAAATAAATGCCACCTATTATTAGTATAAATACCAATGCTGTAATAATGACCGGTATTGGTTTTAATCTTCTATGACCGTAGTTTTTTTTACTATACATATTCCCGTTGCCTCCTTCTTATAATATACCACAAATGAAGCACCTTTTATATATTTATCTTTTGTTTCACGTGAAACAAAAAAATACCATTACTTAGAATGGTATTCTTGATAAACACTGTTTTTATTAATATTTCTTTGCTTAGCAACTTCTTTAATAGCATCCTTTGTAGACATACCTTTTTCAATATACATATCTACATCTTCTTTAATCGTTGTATTAAAAACAACTTCCACTTCCTCTTCTTGGCTACCTTCAACAACAATAACCATTTCACCTTTTAGTTCATCTACAATAGAAATAATTTCAGAAATATGCCCTCTAATAATTTCTTCGTGTTTTTTTGTGATTTCTCTACATAACGCAATATTTCTATCACCTAAAATATCTAGCATTAAATTTAATGTTTTTTTGATTCGATGTGGTGATTCATAGAAAACAATTGTTTCTTTATATTTTTTTAAGTCTGTTAATTCTTTTTTCTTCTTTTTATCTAAGTGATCTAAAAAACCATAAAACATAAATGGTTGAGGGGCGATTCCAGAAACAACTAAAGCATCTAAACATGCATTACATCCAGAAATAGGAACTACATTAATATTATGTTCAATTGCTTCTTTAACAAGCTCATATCCTGGATCAGAAATAGCAGGATATCCCGCATCACTTACTAATGCAATATCGTTTCCTTCTTCTAATATTTGAATAAGCTTAGGAATTGATTGTTTAATATTATGTTCATGATGTGAAATAAGTTTTGTTGAAATTTGAAAATGATTTAAAAGTTTAACTGTATTTCTTGTATCCTCTGCTGCAATATAGTGAACACTTTTAAGAATATTAATAGAACGATATGTCATTTCATCTAAATTTCCAATAGGTGTTGCTACTAAATATAATGTCGGTCTTTCATTTTCAAAACTTTTTTGTCTATTCATCTATCTTCTCCCCAAACATTTTTCTTACTTCATTACTATAACTTCCATCTTCATTGTGAGCATACAACGGTGGTTCAATTTTCAAACCTTTTTTTCCTTTATACATACCTTCTACTAATAAAACATGAGAATCTCTATTCATTTTAGGATATACAAAACGGATTCTTTTAGGTTCAATATCATATTTCTGCATGATATTTAAAATATCTATCATACGATCTGGACGATGTACTATTGCAAATCTTCCTTTGTTATCTAATAAATAAGCTGCTGATGAAATAATGCCTTCTAAATCTATTTTTATTTCATGACGAGCAATTGTTAAATATTCATTATCATTTAAATTACTATTTTCCCCTACTTTAAAAAATGGTGGATTACAAACAATCAATTGTGCTTTTGGCAATTCTTTAACAACTTCTTTAATATCTCCGTGAATAATTTCTATCTGTTCACCCAGTTCATTCATTTCAACATTTCTTTTAGCAAGATCAACAGCTTCTTCTTGAATTTCTATTCCGGTAATTTTTTTAGGCGTTCTTCTTGAAAGCAATAATGGAATGGCTGCATTATTTGTACCAAAATCAACTATATTTTTTACATCTTTATTAATGGTACAAAATTGTGATAATAAAACAGTATCCAAAGAAAAATTAAACATATCTTTTCTTTGGATAATTTTTAAATCATTGTATGCTAATAAATAATTAATGACTTCTTGGTTTTCCATTTTTCTTTCCTGCATGATTATTTTTATCAAATTTGATTTCATCTAAACCAACGAATACAATTCCATTATTTGTTTCAATTTTAACAAGATCATTAATAACATTTAAGCCTGTTACTTTTACATCTTTATCTTGATATTTTACACGTGATCCAATTTTAGGAAAACGTTCTTTTTCTAAAGAATAAATTTCATCTTCATATTTTAAACAGCACATCAATCTACCACAAGCCCCAGATATTTTATCTATGTTAATTGCTAGCATTTGATTTTTGGCCATATTGATAGAAACACCATTAAACTCTCCTAAAAGAGTCGAACAACATAATGGTAATCCACATGTTCCAATTCCACCAATAACTTTAGCTTTATCTCTAGGACCTATTTGTCTTAATTCAATTCTACATTTAAAAACTACAGCTAATTCTTTTAATAGTTCTCTAAAGTCTACTCGATCATCTGAAGTATACATGAAAATAACTTTAGCTTTATCTAATGTATACTCACAATTAGTAAGTTGCATATTAACATCGTATCTTGAAACAATTTCTTTACATGTTACTAATGCTTGTTTGGCATCTCTAAGATTTCTTTGATAGTTTTCTATATCTTTCTTTGTTGCTTTTCTTAAAATTTTCTTTAATTCCGTATCTAAATTAAATTCTGATATATCTTTTAACTCTTGTGATATTTCTCCAAGTTCTAATCCCCTAGCAGTTTCTACAACTACACGATCATCTTTTTTTAGTTTTAAATTTGTGGAAAAATAATAGATCTTACCAGCACTTTTAAATTTTACACTTGCAAGTTTAATTTCTTCCATATAAATTCCTTTCTATATTCTATACATCATACTATCCATTAATAATGGAATATTAGCGTTTGTATCTAACAAGTATAATGTTTCTAATAATAATTCGATTTTCTTTATTATATCATTGTTATCATATTTTAGTGAATTAAAAAATTCTACGTGATCACAAAAAACAGCTTTCTCATTTTGTTTCACGTGAAACATATCTTTAAGTGCAAGAATAATCAAATTAATAAAGAGCTTAATATTATCTTTTTCTTTATGATCCTTAAGCATATGAATTTGTGTGTTTATGATAAGATTTTCTCTATATAAAAATAAATCCTCAACAAAATTAATAGCCTGTAATACTATATCATCAAAAACATCTTGATCCATCATTTCCAAATCTTCTTCATCTTTAATAATACAAGATAAAATACTTGCTTTTTCTTCTTCATACCCTTTAGAAATCAATTTTTCTTTAAGCACTTCTTTATTATCTGGCTTTAATTCTATAACCTGACATCTAGATATAATAGTAGGTAATATGCGATTAATATTTTTAGTTGTAAAAATAGCATAAATACCCTCTGTAGGTTCTTCTAATATTTTAAGTAAAGCATTCATTGCTTCTTTTGTTGTTTTTTCAACATTTTTTAAAATATAAACTTTTGCTTTACCTTCAAGAGAAGATTTTTTGAAAGTTTCTTGAATATTTTCTATATGTTTCTTTTTAATACTTTCCTCTTCACCATCAACTTCAATAATATCAGCATACTGATGATTTAATACTTTTTGACAATCAATACATTGTTCACAAGCTAAAGTTTCATTACATATAAGTGACATTGTTAAAAATTGTAATGGCTGATCTGTATTATTTCCAATAAGTAAAAAAGCATGTGGTATTTTTTTTGAATAAAACTCATTTTCAATAATTCTGTAAAATAAGGGTTGATATTCTTTTAAATAATCTTTAATCATAATATTTTTTTAATTTCCTTTAAAGCATCTTGAACAACATCTTCTACTTTTTGATCCGCATTGATTTTAACAATACGATCACTGTATTGTTTACAAATAGTAAGATATCCTTCATAGACATTTTTATGAAAATCGCTTTTTTCTAAATCTAATCGATTTGTTTCTCTTTGATTAACTTTAATTCTTTCTAATCCTTTTTTATAATCTATATCAAAAAATAAAGTTTTATCTGGCATAACATCATTTATAGCAAACAAATTCATGTTATAAACTTCATCAATTCCTAAGTTTCTAGCAACTCCTTGGTAAGCAAGTGAACTATCAACAAAACGATCACATAATACAATATACCCTTCTTTTAAGGCTGGTAATACTTTTTCTACAAGATGTTGTCTTCTTGCTGCAGCGTATAATAATGCTTCTGTACGAGCATCCATTTTTGTATTCTTTTTATCTAAAATAACATTTCTTATTTGTTCTGCGATATCTACTCCACCAGGTTCTCTTGTAAGTAAAACCTTATATCCCAAGTCATTTAATATTTTTACAAGTTCTTTAGAAACTGTTGTTTTTCCACTACCTTCTGGACCTTCTAATGTTATAAACTTTCCTGTCATAATACTTCTCTCCTCTTTCTTCATTATTATAACTGATTTTGATATTTAAACAAGAAAAGACCTCTTGCAAGGTCTTATATTTTCTTTCTTCCTTCTAAAGATTTTAATAATGTTAATTCATCAGCATAATCTATATTACTTCCTATTGGTAAACCATTAGCAATTCTACTTGTTTCAATACCTTTTTTTGCTAATAGTTTAGCAAGAAACAATGCTGTTGTCTCTCCTTCTCTTGTAGGATTTGTTGCTATAATAACTTCTTTAACACCATCTAATCTTTCAAATAAAGAATCAATATTTAAATCATCAATTGTTTTACCATCAATCATCGAAATCGTTCCATGCAAAACATGATACAATCCATGATATTCTCTTACTTTTTCCATTGCAAAAACATCTTTAGGACTTTCTACAACACAAATAACAGATTGATCTCTTGTTTCATCTTTACAAATTTCACAAAGTTCACCTTCACAAATATGTCCACACTTTTTACAATAATGAATATTATCTTGGAAATGTGCTAGAACATTTGCAAACTCTTGAACATATTCTTTATCCATTGATAAAACATGATAAGCTAATCTTTCAGCTGATTTTCCACCTATTCCTGGTAATCTTTTAAAACATTCTACTAAATCAGTAAACGATTTTGGATAATTCATAATACACCTCTATTCTTCAAATTCAACAATATCATCACCAAACATATCAATCGCATATTGTTGAGCTTCAGTAAGTTCTACAACTGGTTCATGATATTCATCAATATGATGTAGCACTATTGGTTTTGGTTGTGGTAATTTCTTTTCTTTATTAAGTTGTATAAATTTTTGTCTCATCAAAGGCCATTCATCTTCCATTACCGCAATAAAATCATAATCAGATCCTAATACTTCTTTTAAGAAGTTTTTTAATGGATAGTAGTTTTCTGTATAATTAACATTATTTACTTCCGGTTGATATTTTAATGTCAAAATAAATCCTTTTTCCCCTGCCGCCACAGGTTTAGCATCACATAACATATTCGCATATTTAGCAGTATTAAGATTATAACAATATCTTCTAATAACAGGCCACTTATCTTGAATATCATTTAAAACAGTTCTTTTAGCTTGTACTAAAATATTTAAAATATCATTAAAATCTACTTCTATTTGTGATGGTGATTTTTCTTCTTTAATTTGTGGTTTATTTTCTTCTATAGGTTCTACTTGTTTTTCTTCTTGTTCTTCATGAATTTCTTGTTGTACTTCTTGAGGTTCAACAATTGGTTCTGGTTCAACTTTTTCTATTGGTTTTTCTTCTACTTCTATTTTTTCATCAACCAATGTTTCATGTGAAACATCTTCAATAACTTTTGGCTCTTCAACAACAACTTCTTTATGTTCATTTTCAATTTGATTACATATCTTTAATAAAGCTAATTCAAAATATGTAGAAGAATCTACAGCTTGTCCATAATGACTACTTGCATCCATAAAAATATCAATCATTTGAAATGCTTCTTCTACTAACATATAAGGAACAATTTGTTGAATATCACTTTTATGCAAAACGAATAATAAAGATAAATCTTGCGTATTTTTAAAAATAATAACATCTTTTAAAACATCTATTAAATCTTGGGTCAATCTCTTTAAATCAATACTTAAAGACATCATATGATCTAATGTTTTTAAAACATTTTTCATATCTTTTGTAAGTAATAATTTTATTAAACGTATTTTTTCATCATTTGATAACAAACCATACACTTTATTAATATTTTCAACTGTTAGATTTCTATCATATGCTAAACATTGTTCTAAGATACTTAAAGCATCTCTCATTCCACCATCTGCTAATTTAGAAATAATCTCTAAAGCATCTTCTTCATAATCTACTTTTTCTTCTTTTAATACATATTCCAATCGACTGATGATATCATGTTCATCAACACGTTTAAAATCAAATCTTTGACAACGAGAAATAATCGTTGGCAAAATCTTATGTGGTTCTGTTGTTGCTAGAATAAAGACGATATGTGCTGGTGGTTCTTCTAACGTTTTTAATAAAGCATTAAAAGCTTCAGGTGTCATCATATGAACTTCATCGATGATATAAACTTTATATTTAGCATTAATAGGGGCATATTTTACTTTATCAATCAAGTCTCTTACTTCATTGACCCCATTATTACTTGCTGCATCTATTTCGATAACATCTGGATGATCTCCTTGAGTAATAGCCTTACAGTTAGGACATTCATTACATGGTGGATGATCTCCTGTACAATTGATGGCTTTAGCTAATATTTTAGCAATTGTTGTTTTCCCAGTTCCTCGAGGTCCAGCAAATAAATATGCATGCGCTATTCTATTTTCTTTAATTGCATTTTTTAAGGTAATTGTAACATGACTTTGTCCTGCAACATCTTCAAATGTTTGAGGACGATAAGTACGATACAAGGCTTTATATGACATAATATCAACTCCTATCTCCTACATTATACACGAAAAAAAGATATGAGTATCATATCTTTTGACGTTTCTTTTTAAAATAATCTTTTATAAGTTTTGAACATTTATCTTTTAAAATATCTGATTGAATCATAGGAATATAATTAAGTTTAGGATCTGGTAAATGAATCAATTTATCTAAAGACATCCATCTTGTATCACTTGCTCCATAAACAACCCTTTTAATATGGCTTTGAATAACTGCACCTGAACACATTAAACAAGGTTCTAAAGTTGTATAAAGTGTACATTCATCTAAACGCCATCTTCCAACTTTTTGACATGCCTGTTCAATAGCTAACATTTCTGCATGTCCATATGTTTGATTTAAGTATTCTCTTTGATTATAGGCACGTGCAATAATTTCATCGTCTTTAACAATGATACAGCCAATTGGTACATCATCATGTTCTAATGCTTTTAAAGCTTCTTGATAAGCTATTTCCATATATTCATCATCATTCATCTTTTTTTCCTCTAAAAATAAAGACCATCACACATAGACGGTACTCCTTAATGCTGCTACCTTCCGGTCCTGACATGGTTCGAAGCCGCCTATTGTAATGGCAAATATGATTATAGCGTATTTTTTATTTTTAATCAATATATAAATTCATCAAAAGTGCATCATAATATTTTTGATTAACATGAAACATTTGAGGATATCTTCCTATTTCTTTAAAATTAAACTTTTTATAAAGATTAATAGCCGATAAGTTATCTTCTTTAACTTCTAAATCAAGAATCTTTAAAGATGTTTCTTTAATCATTTCTAAGGCTTCTTCTATCATCATTGAAGCAATCCCCATATTCCAATATTTCTTTTTAACAGTAATTGCAAAATGACCAATATGTTTCAATCTTTCTTTCTGTTCACCTTGAATAGATAATAAAGAAACAAGTTCATCATCTATAAAACCACATAAAAGTAAACTATTATCTTGATCAATAAAATCTTGAATAACTTCCATTTCCTCAAATTCATTTAAATAACATTCATTTAAACCATGTGTTAAGTTATCACTTTCTCCCCCAACCTGATTTAAATAATCAATAATCATTGAAGCATCTTCTATTTCTGCTTCACTTATAAATAATTCCATTGAACTCTTACCTTTCTATAAAAAATAGTCACCATCGTGACTATTTTTTAGGAATAATAATATCTTTACCACCCATATATGGACGTAATGCTTCTGGAATATTGATAGATCCATCTTCATTATAATTATTTTCAATAAAAGCAATCACTGCTCTTGTTGAAGCTAAAACTGTATTATTTAAAGTAGAAACATAATAGTTTCCATTTTCACCTTTAGCACGGATACCTAAACGTCTTGCTTGAGCATCTCCTAAAGTTGAACAAGAACCAACTTCGAAATATTTTTGTTGTCTTGGTGACCAAGCTTCAACATCACATGATTTAACTTTTAAATCAGCTAAATCTCCAGAACAACATTCTAATGTTCTTACTGGAATATCTAAGCTTCTAAATAATTCAACTGTATATGACCACATTTTGTCATACCATTCCATTGCTTCTTCAGGTTTACATAAAACAACCATTTCTTGTTTTTCAAATTGGTGAACACGATAAATACCACGTTCTTCAATACCATGAGCTCCTACTTCTTTTCTAAAACATGGTGAATAAGAAGTCATTGTAATTGGTAATTCTTCTTCTTTAACGATTTGATCTTTAAATTTACCAATCATACTATGTTCAGAAGTTCCAATTAAATATAAATCTTCACCTTCGATTTTATACATCATGGCATCCATTTCATCAAATGACATAACCCCAGTTACAACATCACTACGAATCATGAATGGTGGAATACAATAAGTAAATCCTTTATCAATCATGAAATCTCTAGCATAAGAAAGCATTGCTGATGATAAACGAGCAATATCACCCATTAAATAATAGAAACCATTTCCACTTGTTCTACCTGAAGCTTCTTTATCTAAACCATTAAAACGAGCAATAATATCGGCATGATATGGAACTTCATAATCAGGTACAACTGGATCTCCATATTTTTGAATTTCTACGTTTTCTGAATCATCTTTTCCAATAGGTACTGAATCATGAATGATATTTGGTATTTTCATCATGATTTCTTTTAATTCTTTACCATATTCTTCTTCTTTTACTTCTAAATCTTTTAATTCATCTGCCATAGAAGTTACTTTTGCTTTAATTTCTTCGGCTTCATCTCTTTTACCTTCTCTCATTAAAGCACCAATTTCTTTAGAATATTTATTTCTTAAACTTCTAATTTCACTTGCTCTTGTGACAACTTCACGATAATCTTTATCTAATTTATAAGCTTCATCTACTAATCCAACTTTTTCATCTTGAAATTTTTTCTTCATATTTTCTTTGACTAAAGTAGGATTTTCTCTAATTAAATTAATATCAATCATTTTCTTTCCCCTTATATTATTAATAACTGCCTTGATTATACATCAAGGCTATTTTCTTTGCAATTCTCTTTTAATCCAAGCCATAATCACTTGAACGATCATCTCTTGTTGACTGTCATTTAACTGTGTATGTGGCTTAATATGATACCACTTTGATAAACATCCTCGACAACATGTGGCTGTGGCATGTTGAGCAATAAATACAGGATGATTTTTCATCGGTGTTTGCTTCCCATCATTTAAAATAACAGCCGGTGCAATTCTTTTAGAAATAAAATCTCTGGCGTGTTGTTCAATAACATCTAAGCCTTTTTCATTACAGTAATCTTTATACTTTTTAGCAAGATGAAAAGAACTTCTAAACTTTGAATGATCCAAACGATCAAATAACCTTTTTAATTCTTCATCATTCATTTCTAAAAGAGTCAGATTACTCTGACTCTTCTTCACCTTCTTCTACTTCTTCTTCATTTTTAGCAACAACTTCTACAGAAGAAACCTTGCTATCATGTACTTTAATAAGTCTTACACCTTGAGTAGCACGTCCTGCTGTCTTAACTTGTTCCATAGGTAAACGAATCACAATACCATCATCTGTAATAATTAATAAATCTTCATTACCTTCTACTGCTCTAATCGCTACAATTTGTCCATTACGTTCAGTAACATTAATTGTTTTAACACCTTTACCACCACGATTAGAAACACGATATTCATCAATTGGTGACATCTTACCATAACCCTTTTCAGTAACAACCATAATTAATTGCCCTTCACGGTTTGTTGTCATACCAATTACTTTAGAACCGTCAACATTAATACCTCTTACACCACTTGCACTTCTTCCCATTGGTCTAACATGACCTTCAGAGAATCTTACAAGTTTACCATTACTAGCAGCAATTAAGATTTCATCATCCCCTTTAGTTAATTTAACACCAACTAAAGCATCATCTTCTTTTAACTTGATAGCAATCTTACCTGTTTGTCTAATGTTTTCAAATTCTGAGATATCTACACGTTTAACTAAACCTTGTTCAGTAGCAAAGAATAAATACCAATGTTTATCTTCTTCAATCATTTTCTTATCAATGTTAATTAATGATTTAACACTTTCATCTTTATCAAGATTTAAAATATTAACAATTGGTAATCCTTTAGCAGTTCTACCAAATTCAGGAATATTGTATCCTTTCAAACGATAAACTTTTCCTTTATTTGTAAAGATCAATAAATCATCATGTGTTGACATATGAATAAGTGAACTAATAACATCATCTTGAGTTGTTGACATACCTTTGACACCACGTCCACCTCTATTTTGAGATTTATATGTATCAACAGGCATACGTTTTACATAACCATTATTAGTAAGTGAAATAATAACATCTTCTACTGGAATTAAATCTTCATCTTCAATATCAAATGTACCTTGAATAATTTCAGTACGACGTTTATCACCATATTTTTCTTTCATTTCTAATAATTCATTTCTAATGATTTCTAAGATACGTTCTTCATTAGCAAGAATATCTTTTAAATCAGCAATTGTAATTAATAAATTATTTAATTCTTCTTCAATCTTTTCTCTTTCCAAACCAGCAAGACGTTGTAATTGCATTTCTCTTACAGCTTTTGCTTGTTTATCAGACATACCAAATTCATCCATTAATCTTTGTTGAATGATTTCAGTTGTTCTACTTGTACGAATTAATTGAATGATTTCATCAATATGATCTAAAGCTTTCTTTAAACCTTCTAAAATATGAGCTCTTGCTTCAGCTTTATTTAATTCAAATTGTGTTCTACGACGAATAACTTCTTCTTGATGATCTAAATAATATTGAATTAATTCTTTTAAAGTTAAAGTCTTAGGTTCATTATTTACTAAAGCAATATTATTAACACCAAAAGTAGTTTGTAGAGAAGTCAATTTATACAATTGATTTAAAACAACTTCTGCTTGAACATCTCTCTTTAATTCAATAACAATACGAATACCTTCACGGTTTGATTCATCACGAACATCACTAATTCCTTCAACAACTTTATCACGTGCTAAATGAGCAATCTTTTCTACTAATCTTGCTTTATTGACTTGATAAGGAATTTCATAAGCAACAATTCTTTGTCTTCCCTTATGTTCTTCAATTTCTGTTTTAGCACGCATAACAATTAAACCATTACCTGTTTCATAGGCTTTTTTAATTGCACTCTTTCCTAAAATATATCCACCTGTAGGGAAATCAGGACCTTGAATATAATTTTCCATTAATTCTAAAACAGTAATATCAGGATTCTTACTTACTGCAATGACAGCATCAATAACTTCACCAATATTATGAGGTGGCATATTTGTTGCCATCCCAACAGCAATCCCTGTTGTTCCATTAATTAATAAGTTTGGAATACGACAAGGTAATACAGATGGTTCTCTTTCTTCACCATCATAGTTTGGAATAAAATCAATTGTATCTTTATTAATATCTCTCATTAATTCCATTGAAATTTTAGACATTCTCGCTTCAGTATAACGCATAGCGGCAGCGCCGTCACCGTCAATTGACCCAAAGTTACCATGACCATCAACAAGCATATAACGATATGAGAAATCTTGTGCCATTCTAACTAATGCTTCATAAATTGAAGAATCTCCATGAGGGTGATATTTCCCCATAACTTCCCCAACGATACGCGCTGATTTCTTATATGCTTTATCACTATAACAACCAAGTTCATTCATACCATAAACAATACGTCTTTGAACTGGTTTCATTCCATCTCTTACATCAGGTAATGCACGTGCTACGATAACTGACATGGCATAATTCATGAAAGAAGTTTTCATTTCTGATGTTAATTGAATTTTTCTAATTCCTTTTTCTTGATTATCCATTTTCTACTCCTTCTAAATATCTAAATCAGTTACATATTTTGCGTTTTCTTGAATAAATTCTCTACGAGGTTCAACTTTTTCACCCATTAATACATCAAAAATCATATCAGCTTCCATTGCTTCATCTAATTCAATACGATTTAAAATACGATGTTCAGGATCCATTGTTGTTTCCCATAATTGATCCGCATTCATTTCTCCTAACCCTTTATATCTTTGGATAGAATATTTTGCACCTTCACCTAATTTTGTTCTTAAATCATCTAATTCTTCATCACTATACAAATAATGTTCTTCTTTTCCATGTTTTAATAAATAAAGAGGAGGTTGAGCTGCATAAACAAAGCCACCTTCAATTAAAGGTTTTAAATAACGATATAAGAAAGTTAACATTAAAATACGGATATGACCTCCATCAACATCGGCGTCGGTCATAATAACAATTTTATGATAACGTAATTTATTAATATCAAAATCTTCTCCAATACCTGTACCAAAAGCAGTAATCATACTACGAATTGTATCACTTGATAAAACACGATCTAAACGTGCTTTTTCAACATTTAAGATTTTACCACGAAGAGGTAAGATAGCTTGAATACGACGATCTCTACCCATCTTAGCACTACCTCCGGCAGAATCCCCTTCGACAATGAAGATTTCACATTCACTCGCATCTCTTGATGAACAGTCTGCTAATTTCCCAGGCAATGATGTGACTTCCATACCTGTTTTTCTTCTTGTCATTTCACGTGCTTTTTTCGCAGCCAAACGTGCATGAGAAGCAACAATAGCTTTTTCCACAATGATTTTTGCAGTATCAGGATTTTCTAATAAGAATTGATCCAATGATTTAGAAATAATACTTGAAGCAATTCTTCTTACTTCTACATTCCCTAATTTTGTTTTTGTTTGTCCTTCATATTGAGGATCAGGATGTTTAACAGAAATAATAGCTGTTAAACCTTCACGACAGTCTTCTCCAGATAAAGCATCGTCTTTTTCTTTTAAGAAATTTCCTTTTCTAGCATAGTTATTAATAACCCTTGTAAGAGCTAAACGGAAACCTTCTTCATGAGTTCCTCCCTCATGGGTATTAATGTTATTACAGAAAGAATAAATATTTTCTTGATAACCATCATTATATTGCATTGAAACTTCAATCTTAATATCATTTTGCATATCTTCTACATAAATGATTTCATCATGAATTGGTGTTTTATTTTTGTTGATGTAAGCAAC
The DNA here is from genome assembly GCA_963618275.1 of Bacteroidaceae bacterium. Lineage (GTDB taxonomy): Bacteria > Bacillota_I > Bacilli_A > Erysipelotrichales > Coprobacillaceae > Faecalibacillus. The sequence goes on along the minus strand of CAVESC010000034.1, from coordinate 5,260 downwards.
ATACTCTTTAATACCACCTTCATACATATAATCATGTTCACGATTTTGCCCATCTCTTAAATCAGTTAAACTAATTCTTAATCCTTTATTTAAGAATGCAAGTTCTCTAATTCTTTGTCTTAAAACTTCATAATCATAAGTTGTTGTTTCTTTAAAAATTTCAGCATCTGCTTTAAAAGTAACCTTTGTACCTTGTTTATCAGTAGGTCCTAATTCTTTTAATGGAGCAACCGGTGTTCCTCCATTTTCAAATCTTTGGAAATATTCTTTTCCATCACGATAAACATTAACTTCTAACCATGAAGATAAGGCATTAACAACAGAAGCCCCTACACCATGTAATCCACCGGAAACTTTATAGCCTCCGCCACCAAATTTACCACCAGCATGTAAAACAGTAAAAATTGTTTCAACTGTTGATTTACCAGTTTTAGCGTGTTTTCCAGTTGGCATACCACGACCATCATCGATTACTTCAACAACATCATCATCTTTTAAAATTACTTTGATATGGCTTGCATATCCTGCTAAAGCTTCATCAATTGAGTTATCAACAATTTCCCAAACTAAGTGGTGTAACCCTCTAGACGATGTTGTACCAATATACATACCTGGTCTTTTTCTAACAGCTTCCAATCCTTCGAGTACTTGGATATCTGACTCATCATAGCTATGTTGTACTTTATTTTCTTCTGCCATCATTTTTCCTCCTTATGATTAATATTAATCTTTTTAGCTTCTTTAATAACATGATGTTCTATTCCATCTATTGATGTTGTCGTAATAAATGTTTGAATACGATTATTTAAAATGTCTAAAAGTTTTGTCTTTCTTTGATCATCTAACTCTGATAAAACATCATCTAATAAAAGAATAGGATATTCACCAATTTCTTCTTTTATTAATTCTATTAACGCTATTTTCATACTTAAAACGATTGTTCTTTGTTGACCCTGAGAAGCAAACTGATGTGCACTCTTGTTATCAATAAAGATCTTCATATCTTCCTTATGAATACCATAATAAGTACTTAAATACCTTAAATCTCTTTCAAATCCTTTTCGATAAAGTTTTAAAATATCTTCTTTATCTACTTTTTTAATAAAACATTCATATTGTAATTCAACAATTTCATTACAATTAGCAATATTCAAATAAATATCTTTTACCTTTGAAGATAAACGTTCAATAAAATTATTTCTTTTTTCAATAATCTTAACTTGAACCTCAGCTAATTGTTCATCTAAAGTTTCTAGATATTCATCATATTTACCTCTTTTTTGACTCAATAATTTAAGATACTGATTTCTTTCCTTTAATAATCGATTATATTTAGTAAGATAAAAAACATAAATTGGTGAGATTTTAGATAACTCTAAATCTAAGAATTTTCTTCTAATACTTGGTGAACCTTTAACCAACGATAAATCATCTGGTACAAAGACAACCGCATTTAAATAACCTACATAATCTGAAATCTTTAAAATATCTTTACCATCTACTTTTGCTTTTTTAGACTCTTTAGATAAAATAAGTTCTAATTGATGCATTCTTTCATTAGAAAAAATACTTCCTTTAACTTTCGCAAAATCATGATCAAATTGAATCATTTGATCATTAATATGTGTCCTAAAAGATTTACACACCGATAATAAATAAATAGCTTCTATAATATTTGTTTTTCCTTGAGCATTACCACCAATTAAAATGTTAATTCCTTGATCAAACTCAATAAAAAAATGATTATAATTTCTAAAATCAGTAAGTTCTAAATTATTGATGAGCATTTATACGATAAAAGTTTCCTTCAAATTCAACTTGGTCTCCATCATGAAGTTTTTTACCTCTTCTAAGTTCCACTTCACCATTGACCTTTACTTGACCATCTTTAATAATCATTTTTGCTTCAATCCCACTAGATACAAGATTAACAAATTTTAAAAATTGATCTAATTTAATATATTCATCTTTAATTGGTATTTCTTTCATACTTAACCTTCTTTTCTCTATAATTGTACTAAGTTAGTATATCATAAAAATCATAAAAATTCAAAATATTGCGCTATATTCAATATTTTTATTTACGAATATAAAAATACTTTTTTGATAAAAAAGCTCTTAAAATAAAAATTACTCCCCAAATACACAATTAAGATTAAAAAAAACAAAAAAAAGAAGCTTTCGCTTCTTAATATGTTCTTACTGGTAAAACAAGTTGTAATAATTCATCAGAATCAAAATCTTTAACAATAAATGGTTTCATTTCTCCAGTAAATAAAATTTTTATTTTATCTCCACTAAATGATTTAATAGCATCACTTGCATATTTACAACTAAATGAAATTGTAAGTGGTTCTCCTTTATAGAAAGAAGAAGCTAAATTTTCTTCTACAGAACCAATTTCTTGTTGATAAGAAGATAATAATACTTGATCACTAGACATATCTAATTTCACAATATTATTTTGTTCATTTAATAATAATGAAACACGATCAATAGCATTTAATAAATCTGCACGATTAATATCTAATTCATAATCAAATTCTAATGGAATTAATCTAGCAGTATCAGGATAAGATCCATCAATTAAACGTGTTTGAATAACAATTTTATCAAAAACAAATAAAACTTTACGTTCAGATACATATAATTCAATAAGTTCATCTTTTTCAATAATTTTACTAATTTCATCTAAACTTAATTTAGGAATAGTAATATTGAAAGTCACATCTTCATCAATAGAAATAATTTTCTTAGCTAAACGATAACTATCAGTAGCCACAACTTCTAATACATGATCATGTGCTTTAAAATTGATACCAGTTAAAATAGGTCTTGTTTCTTTATCACTAGCAGCAAACTTAGTTTCGCCAATGATATTCTTTAAAACAAGAGAATTCATCATAAAATGAGTTCCAGTTTTACTTAAATCAATACGTGGATATTCAATAGCATCAGTACCATTTAAATTAAATTCAATTTGACTACCTTTAATACGTGTAAGTAAACCATCAATAATTTCAATTTCAATATCATCACTATTAATTTTTCTTACAATATCTAAAATATAACGACTATTTAAAACAACAGATCCTTCTTTAATAATTTCTAAATCGTCATCTTCATCAACAATTGTTTGAATAGTAATATCACTATCACTTCCAGTTAAAACAAGTTGATGAGCTTGTAAATCAAATTTAATTCCTGTTAAAACAGGTAATGGACTACGAACAGATACGGCTCTAGTAGCTTTAGCAAGAGCGTTTAATAATTTTAATCTTTTAATTCTAAAATGCATATTTGCCTCCCTTTATTTATATATTTAAAAATATGTTATTATTACTATTAGCATGTGAACAATGTGCATAAATCAAAAATATGTTGATTCTATCAATGTTTTTTATATGAATAACGATGTGCACATAATGTTTCTTTAATTCACTACATTGTGCCTAACTTTTGTTTGATCTTATCTACAGCTAATTTATAATCAGGATCTTTCTTGATTTTTGTTTCTACTCTTTTACAAGCTTTCATAACTGTAGAATGATCTCTGTTAGAAAAAGTCACACCAATTTCACTAAAAGTAATATCAAGAAGTTCTCTCATTAAATACATACATATTTCACGAGGTGTTACTAAGTTTCTTGTTCTATTTTTTGAAATAATTTGACTAATGGTTAAATAATAGAATTCAGCAGTTGTTTTTAAGATGAATTCTTTTGTTAGTGGTTCTTGTGCTTTTTTTATAGTTTTTTGGTCTTTAAAGACTTCAGATGCAAAATTCATGTCTATGTAATCTGTTTGTTCCATAATACTACAGAAAAACAATCTTTTTAATTGTCCTTCTAGAGAACGAATATCATTACAATAATTCATAACCATAAAATCCAAAACTTCATCGGTAATAATTAATGATGAATTTCCTAAATTTTCTATTTTTTTCTCTAAAATGGCTTTGGCTGTTTCAAATTCAGGTGGATCTATTCCAAAAGATAAACCTGATTTAAAACGACTAATTAAACGTTCTTCAATTCCTTGAAGTTCATCAGGCATTTTATCACTGGTAATAACAATTTGATGATTACTATTAATGATTTCATTAAATATATGGAAGAACATCTCACTACTTTTTTCCTTACCAAATAAAAATTGAATATCATCAATTAATAAAATATCAATATTTCTATAATAACTATAAATATCATCAGTTGTATTCGTTTTTATAGAATTAATAATTTCATCCACAAAATCCTTAGAAGTAATATATCTTACTAATAAATCAGGATTTTTCTTTTTAGCATAATTTCCAATAGCATTTAATAAATGTGTCTTACCAAGTCCTGGATGACTATATAAAAATAAAGGATTAAAGTTCTTACCAGGATTTGTAGAAACAAGTAAAGCAGCATTTTGTGCCATACGATTGGAATTTCCTACAATAAAATTATCAAAAGTCATATCAGGATGGAGATGACTATCAATTTTTGGAATATTTTTTTGTTTAGATTTTTTATATTCTCCTATTTCCATCACTTTAATTGTGACTGGTTTAGAAAAAGAATTAGAAAGAATAGATTCAATTTCTGTTTTCTTTTCTAAAATAGTATCAATATTCCATTTTAAATCAGTGGTAATAATGACTTGATTGTCTTCAATTTCTTCTAGAGTTGCAGGTTTAAATAGTGTGTCTAAGATGATTTTGTCATCAACTATTTTGTTTTTTTCTAAAGTTTCTACACAAGATGACCATATTTTGTTTAAATCTTGCACAATTTTCAACTCCCTTTCGACTCAATTATATAAAAGATGTGAACTCTTTTAAAGCAAAAAAGCTCTCTGCACAATGACTTCACAATTTTATTCACAAAAAAAGTGTGCAAAAACCAATATTTAGACCACTTATTCACATTATTCACAACTTAATATTTTTTTATGAATTATGTTAAATGTGAACTTGGTGCACATTGTATTGAATAAAAAACAATATGCACAGGAGTGTTCACAATAAAAAATACGCTGTTATCAACGTATTTTTTACTAATTCACACATATGAATAACTTGATTCACCACGTGAACAAGCATGTGCAAAACTTGTCGAAAGATGAAAGTTAACGAAAAATGAATGTTCACAATGTGAATTTTAAGAAAAATGGGCTATTTTGACTAAAAAAAGCCCCATATCTATAGTTTTTATTAAAAAAGAGTCACATTTCATGTGAATAAAGCTCTTTAAATGCACATGCATTTTTAAAGTTC